>NZ_JBFWIB010000029.1:0-16891 GCF_041300785.1 Luteimonas salinilitoris | reverse complement strand
CACCGCCCGTCACGACGCCGCGCCCGACGCGAAGACGGGCAGGTACATGGCGGCGACTGTGGCGGGAACAACAAGCACCATGCTGATGATACCGATGAGACAAGCGATCCACGCGCGCCGATGCGGAGTGGGCCAGAAGAGCCAAGCTGCCATGACAAGAACAGGAAGTAGCCAAAAGACTTGGTTGTAGTGCACGAACAGCTTGGTGAGTGCCGGCAAGTCGGCCCCAAAGGATTCAAACACCCGTCGGAACTGCGGTGTGTAAAGCATAGGCATCGCCCCAGCAATCACGGCACATAGCAGGCCGACGGAGAACGCGAGTTTTTGAGGGGTGGTACTCACAGATCTTTCCCGAGGGCTCTAACGCCTGAATTAAGCCGTGCCGCGAAGCGGCATCGGCTTGAATGAATTGTTAGGCCTCGGCGAGCGGTTCGCCGAAATCAAGTCGATTCCCGAATGGGTCAGCGATGCCGAAATCTCGCATGCCATAGGTCCGATCTCCGATAGGAACCACAATATTGGCGCCGGCTTGCTCAACGCGCGTATAGAGATCATTGATGCCTGTCACCTGAAGATACGCGCGAGACGTGCCGCTCGGTCGAGCGTCAGCACGTTTGGCGAGCGTAATCGCAACGGCATCTCGGCACACAGAAGCCAAGTCAGCCGGCTCACCCCAAGTCCACGCTACGTCAAATCCGAGCGTTTCTTGGTAGAACTGGAGCGCCTGAGGCAAGTCGCTCACCGCAAACGACGGTGAAACGGACTCTAGCTTTGTGTTTGCCATGAACTTTCCTTCGAGGCCTAACGCTTGAATTAAGCCGACCCGCGAAGCGGGTTCGGCTTGAATGAATTGTTAGGCCGCGCCCCGATCACCACTTGGCGCTCGGCGACGTGGCCAGGATTTCGTAGAGCCCAAAGACATCATTGTTGTCGACGCCAGGATCGCCGATGGCGTAAAGGGTGCCAAAGACAGCCTCGTAGGTGACCCTGCGGTTGATCAGGCAGAGATCTTCGGGCGAGAGCCCGGCTGCCAGCGCGCGCTCGATGGCTGGGCCGACCCCAGCAAAAGACCCATCAGGATCCCGTTTGCAGTTGGCAACGATATTGTCGAGCGTGGATGGGTCGGCAAGCGGATTGATGATCTCTTGCCAAAGATGCTCGACCAGATCTTCTCTCGATGTCATGGAAGGCTTCCTAGCGGCCTAACGCCTGAATTAAGCCGACCCGCGAAGCGGGTTCGGCTTGAATGAATTGTTATACGTGGCCGTCATGCCCGCCACGCATCCATTGCGGCCATGAGCGAATCGTTTGCCACGGTGAAGTTGCGGAGCTGTCCCTGCAAGTTGTACGCCCACTTTGGGCCATGGAAGTAGTTGTTGCGGAAGCGATAGATGATGATGAACAAGGCAACTATTGAATCCACTGGATCATGGTTGTCACCTGACAGCACCGCCTTGACCAAGTCAGGGCTGTCGTTGGCCCGAAGGTGGAGACTGTCAAAGCGATGAGTGTAATGCCCGCCTTGGAAATAGCGGTCCTTGAAGTAGCCGATGGCTGGGGAGAACGTAGCGGGATTGAGCTTGCCTTGCCTGTGCAGCTCCCGGACCCAGGCAGTAACCGCATTGGACGAGCCGTTTGCATGCAGGGCCTCAGCCTCGAAGTAGCTCCACAGCAGCGAGAAGTGCATTGGAGCGGTGCGCTCCGAAGGTTGGAGTGCTGCAAAGCCCTCAGCATTTCTCTCAAGCCATTGGATAGCGTCCATCACGTATAACGCTTAGTAGACCCCAGATCGGGGTGATAGCACGGAGTATTCAGCCTCTCACAGGGGCCGTCAATCAGAGTATTCCTACACGGAATCAACGGTTTGGGCGATGGTCCCCGCACGTCGCCAGGGCGACAATGGCATTGCGTATCTCACGAAATGAGGTGCTATGTCTTATCAGGCAGGAAAAGGGGCGGTAACGGGAGCAACCGCGGGAACGCGCCAGCAGCGGCTGTTGGACGAGGTTCGCGGCAGGTTGTGCGCCAAACGCTACAGCCTGCGCACCGAGCGCGCGTACCTGGGCTGGATCCGGCGGTTCATCCTCGCCAATGGCAAGCGGCACCCGACCCGGGCCGAAGTGGATCGGCTGTTGACGTCGACGGAGGGGATCAGTCCACCACCCAAAGCTATACCTACACGCTCAACCGCGGCGCGCTTGCGGTGCTGAGTTCGCTCGATCGCTGAACACGATGCCGGGAGAGAGGTCATGGACGACCGCGCCACAGATGCCGGCGCAGCGCCGCCATTCGGCGTCGCGATCGCATTCGCGCTGCTTGCCGGCGCCACGGCCTGCCTGTGCCTGCCGGCGTTGCCGGCATGGCCATGGCTGTTGCTCGCCCTTGGCGTCGGGATCGCAGGTTGGAGATACGGGCGCCATGCGCGGATTCCCGGAGTCGTGCTGGCGGGTTTCGCGCTTTGTGGGTTGCATGCTGTATTCGCGCTTTCGGTGCAGTTGCCGCCAGAACACGAACGCGCGGATTTCGTGGTCGCCGGGCGGGTGGTGCAGTTGCCTGAGCACGAGGAGCGGCGCACGCGGTTCCTGTTCCGCGTCGATCGCGATGCGGCGCAGCCGGCGTTCCTGCGCGGGCGGCTGCTGCGGCTGTCGTGGTACGACGGCTGGGATGGCGAGGACCCGCGCCGGTTCTACATCGCGCCCGGCAGCCGCTGGCGCTTCACCGCACGGTTGCGTGCGCCGCGGGGATTGCGCAATCCGGGCTGGTTCGACAGCGAGAAGCATGCGCTGGCGCGGCGGTTGGCGGCGGTGGGCTACGTGCGCGATGCCGACCCGGTCGAACGGCTGGCATCGGCGGCCGGCATCGACGCC
This sequence comes from Luteimonas salinilitoris, assembly GCF_041300785.1. Lineage (NCBI taxonomy): Bacteria > Pseudomonadati > Pseudomonadota > Gammaproteobacteria > Lysobacterales > Lysobacteraceae > Luteimonas > Luteimonas salinilitoris. Next base: position 14,024 of record NZ_JBFWIB010000029.1, on the reverse strand, counting down.
TGGCGCGACGGTCTCGCCAGGCGGATCGACAGCGCAGTGCCCGGTGCCGCATCGCGCTACGTGCGCGCGCTGGCGCTGGGCGACACGCGCCGGCTCGGCGAGCGCGACTGGGAAACGCTGCGCGCCACCGGGCTAACGCACCTGATCGCGATTTCCGGTTTCCATGTCGGCCTGGTGGCGGGCTTCTTCGCGCTGCTGGCGGCGGGCGTGTGGCGGCTGCTGCCGACGCTGGGCCGGCGCATACCGCGGCCGCAGGCGGCGGCGTTCGCGGCATTCGCGGGGGCGCTGTTCTATGCCGCGGTCGCCGGCTGGGCGCTGCCGACGGTGCGCACGGTGCTGATGATCGCGGTGGTGGTGGCGGCGCGACTGTGGCGGCGGCCGCTGCGGGTGGCCGATTCGCTGGCGCTGGCGGCGATCGCGGTGCTGCTGGTCGATCCGCTGTCGGTGCTGGCGGCCGGGTTCTGGCTCAGCTTCGCCGGCGTCGCGTGGCTGGTGTGGTGCCTGCCGCATACGCGCGAGCAGCCGTTGCTGCGCGGGTTCCTGTCGGCGCAATGGGTGGCGACCCTGGGATTGCTGCCGCTGACGGTGATCCTGTTCGGGCAGGCCTCGCTGGCCGGGCCCCTGGCCAATCTGGTCGCGATCCCGTGGTGGAGCCTGGTGGTGGTGCCGCTGTCGTTGCTCGGTACCGGACTGGAGGCGCTGCACATGGGCGCCGGCACCTGGGCCTGGCGCCTGGCGGCCCGGTGCTTCGACCTCAGCTGGCCGCTGTTCGAGTGGCTGGCATCGGGCCGGTTCGCGCTGTGGTGGCTGCCGGAGGCGCGCTGGTATGCATTGCCGCTGGCGCTGCTGGGGGCGTTCTGGCTGCTGCTCCCGCGCGGGGTGCCCGGCAAGGCGTTGGCGGCGTTGCTGTGGTTGCCGCTGCTGTGGCCGGATCGCGAGCTGCCGCGGGAGGGTGAGGCCGAGCTGGTGGTGTTCGATGCCGGGCAGGGACTGTCGGTACTGGTGCGCACCGCGCGGCATGCGTTGCTGTACGACATGGGGCCGGCGGCGGCGGACGGCTACGACGCCGGCGAGCGGGTGGTGGTGCCGGCGCTGCAGGCGCTCGGCGTGCGGCGGCTCGATGCCGCCGTGGTCAGCCATGGCGACGACGACCACGCCGGCGGACTGGAAGCGGTGCGGCGGCGATTCGAACTGGCGCCGCTGTTCGCGCCGCACGGTTCCGGAATCGCCGGCGCCGCGCCATGCCTGGCCGGCACGGACTGGGAAGTGGACGGGGTGCGTTTCCGGTTCCTGCACCCGACGTTGCATTTCCCGTACCTGCGCAACGAGGCCAGCTGCGTGCTGCGGATCGAGACGGCGCACGGATCTGCGTTGCTGACCGGGGATATCGGCGAGGTGATCGAACGCGGACTGCTGCGCGACGACCCCGTTGCGGTGCGGGCCGAGGTGGTGCTCGTGGCGCACCACGGCAGTGCCAGTTCATCCGATCCCGGCTTCGTGGCCGCGACGGGCGCGGACTACGCGCTGGTGGCCTCGGGCTACGGCAATCGCTTCGGCCACCCGCAGGAGCGGGTGGTCGGGCGTTGGGAGCGGGCCGGCGCCGAAGTGCTCGACACCGCGCCCGGCGGTGCGCTGCGCGTCAGGATCACGCGCGACGGCGTGACGGCGACCTCGCGCCGCCGCACGCATCCGCGGCTATGGGATGCCGTCAGGCGGCAGGAGAATGCGGCTGGGACCCCGTCGAGAGATTGAATGCGCGTGCCTGGATGAGGCTGAGGCCAGGTCGGTATTCGTGGCGCAGGATGCCGTCGCGACTTCCGTCGCTCCCACAGGGGCAGGGAGTGCGGCGCGGCTCTGGTTCTCAAGTCTGCATCCAGCCGACCACGCTTCCCTTGTGGGAGCGACGGAAGTCGCGACAGATGGCGCCGATCGCAGCGGTGATCGGAGTTACCGGATGGCACCCTGAACGGCCACCCGCGACCGGGATCGATTTCCATGCTCCGCCAAGCATCGCGCCGGGCGGACCGACGGCTACGCTATCCTATCGGCCGGTTTCGATTCGGCCCACCGGGCCTGGGGAAGACACGTGCTGGAACTGGTCAAGGCCGGCGGTTGGCCGATGATTCCGCTGCTGATGATGTCGGCGGCCGGGCTGGCGATCATCGTCGAGCGCGCCTGGGCGCTGCGGCGCAAGGCGGTGCTGCCGCCGGGCCTGGGCGAGGAGGTCCGCGCCTGGGCGGTGCGCGGCCGGCTCGATCCGACCCACATCGACTCGCTGCGCAACACCTCGCCGCTGGGCGCGCTGCTGGCTGCTGCGCTGGATACCCGCAACCGCCCGCGCGAGGAGATCCGCGAGCGGGTCGAGGACGTCGGCCGCCACATCGCCCACCGCATGGAGCGTTATCTGAACGCGCTCGGCACGATCGCCGCGGCCGGCCCGCTGCTGGGCCTGTTCGGCACCGTGGTCGGCATGATCCAGATGTTCCTCGGGGTGATGGACTACGGCGTCGGCGACGTCAACCAGCTTGCCGGCGGCATCGGCAAGGCGCTGGTGTGCGCGGCCACCGGCATGATCGTGGCGGTGCCGGCGCTGATGTTCCATCGTCATTTCCGCGCCCGCATCGACGGCTACATCGTGGCGATGGAGCACGAGGCGATCCAGCTGATGGACGTGATCGATCCGCGTGCGCGGCGCGTGGCGGCGCCGGTACCGCCGCTCGCCCCAGGCGATGCCGTGCCGGTACAGGGCTGACCCGCGTGCGCATCCGCGACCGCCGCGCCGAGGACTCGCCCGAGATCAATCTCGTGCCGCTGATCGACGTGATCCTGGTGCTGATCATCTTCTTCGTGATCACCACCACCTTCGACACGCGCTCGGTGCTCAAGCTCGAACTGCCGCAGGCGAACGCCGACCAGGCCGAACAGCAGACCGAATCGCTGAGCGTGCTGGTCAATGCCGACGGCCGCTACTTCGTCGACGACCGCGAGGCGCTGCGCACCGATGTCGAATCGCTCAAGCGCACCATCGCCGAAGTCGCGGGCGACGATCGCGAACGGCCGGTGCTGCTGCGCGCCGACGCGCGCACGCCGCACCAGGCGGTGGTGACGGCGATGGACGCGCTGGGCCAGCTCGGCTTCCGCCAGATCTCCATCGCCACCGCCCCGGAGGCGTCCGCGGTCGCGGGCGCGCAGTGACCGGTTGATGGCCGAGCCGACGCAAGCGCAAGCCGCCTGGCCGATCTACCGGCGCCTGCTGGGCTACGCCATGCGCTACTGGCCGCTGCTGACGGTGGCGCTGGTGGGCATGATCATCGAGGCCACGGCCGGCGCCGCCTTCGTGCAGCTGATGGATCCGCTGGTCAACGACGGCTTCGTCGATCCGCAGCCGTCCGCGGCGGTGCTGCTGCCGCTGGCGATCGTCGTGCTGTTCGTGCTGCGCGGCGTCGCCACCTTTGCCACCGACTATGGCATGGCGCGTGCCGGCCGCAGCGTGGTGCGCGACCTGCGCGACCAGGTACTCGGGAAATACCTGCGCCTGCCGAGCGCACGCTTCGATCGCGAGTCGGTGCCGGCGATGGTCAGCCGGCTCAACTTCGACACCGAGCAGGTCGCGCAGGCCAGCGCCGACGCGCTCAAGGTGATCGTCGCCGACGGCCTGACCATCACCTTCCTGCTGGCGATCATGTTCATGACCAGCGTCAAGGTGACCATGGCGATGGTGATCGTGGCGCCGGCGATCGGCGTGCTGGTGTGGTTCGTGGGCAAGCGCTACCGCCGCATCAGCGGCGGCATCCAGACCGGCATGGGCGATCTGGCGCAAAGTGCCGAACAGTCGCTGGCGGCGCAGCAGGACGTCAAGGTCTACGGCGCGCAGGCGTTCGAGCAGTCGCGCTACGCGGGCCTGACCAACCGCGTGCTGCGCCTGAACATGAAGGTCGAGACGACCCGCGCCACGGCCTCGGCGCTGGTGCAGATCCTGGCGGCGATCGCGCTGGCCGCGATCGTCTGGGTGGCCACGCGCGAGGCGCTGGTCGGGCAGCTCAATCCCGGCGAATTCGTCAAGCTGATGACCGCGATGATGGGCATCATTCCCTCGCTGCGGCGGATCACCAACGTGCAGAGCGTGATCGGCCGCGGCGTGGCCGCCGCCGAAAGGCTGTTCGCGGTGATCGATGACGAGGAGGAGCGCGACACCGGCAAGGTCCCGCTGCAGCGCGCACGCGGCGAACTGGTGTTCGACCGCGTCGGCCTGCGTTATGCCAGGGACGAGGACAGCGAGGGCATGGCGCTGCAGGGCATCAGCTTCAGCGCGCGTCCGGGCACCGTGACCGCCATCGTCGGCCGCTCCGGCAGCGGCAAGACCAGCCTGGTGCGGCTGGTGCCGCGCTTCTACCAGCCCAGCAGCGGCACCATCACCCTGGATGGCGTGTCGCTGGACGACTACCGCCTGGCCGACCTGCGCCGCCAGATCGCGCTGGTCGGGCAGCGGGTGATGCTGTTCGACGACAGCGTCGCCGCCAACATCGCCTATGCCGCCGATGCCTCTCCCGAGGCGCTGCGCCGCGCCGCCGAGGACGCCAACGCCTGGGAGTTCATCGAGCGCCTGCCGCAGGGCATGGACACGCCGATCGGCGAGAACGGTGCATTGCTGTCCGGCGGCCAGCGCCAGCGCCTGGCGATCGCGCGCGCGATCCTGCGCGACGCGCCGATCCTGATCCTCGACGAGGCCACCGCCGCGCTCGACACCGAGTCCGAGCGCCTGGTGCAGGACGCGCTCAACCGGCTGATGCCCGAGCGCACGACGCTGGTGATCGCGCACCGGCTCTCGACCATCGAACACGCCGACCAGGTGCTGGTGCTCGACCACGGCCGCCTGGTGGAGCAGGGCACGCATGCCGAACTGCTGGCGCAGGGTGGCCTGTACGCCCATCTGCACAAGATGCAGTTCCGCGAGCCGCAGGACACGTGAGCGGAGCCGGCTTGCCCGTGCGCTACCGTGCGGCGCGGCGGGTCGCGCCCCGCTCCGGCGCTCGCCCGGTGCCGGCGTGCCGGCGCGGTCCGGCTCCGGATACGGGCGCATGAGCCGCAAGCGTTTGCAGCCCCCGGGGTATTGGTTCGACGGCAGCCGGCCGCCGTTGCCGGCAAGACTGCTCGCGGAGGCCTATGCCGGCGCGGTGGCCTCGCGCAGATGGCTGTACGACAAGGGCCTGCTGCGGCGCGGAGGCGTCGACCGGCCGGTGATCGTGGTCGGCAACCTGATCGCCGGCGGCAGCGGCAAGACGCCGCTCGTCATCGCCCTGGTGGAACGGCTGCGCGCGGCGGGGCGCACGCCCGGCGTTGCCAGCCGCGGCTATGGCCGCGCGCAGGCGGAGGATGCGCTGTGGGTCGACGCCGGCACCGACCCGCGGCGCGGCGGCGACGAACCGGTGCTGATCGCCCGGCGCACCGGCGCGAAGGTGCGCGTGGACCGCGATCGCCTGGCCGCGGCGCGCGCGCTGGTCGCTGCGGGCTGCGACGTGGTGGTCTGCGACGACGGCCTGCAGCACTACCGGCTGCGGCGCGATCTCGAGATCGAGGTGATCGACGGCCGCCGCCGCTACGGCAACGGCCTGCTGCTGCCGGCCGGTCCCTTGCGCGAACCGGCCGGGCGCGGCGGCGATTGCCAGTTCCGCGTCGTCAACCTCGGCGCCGACGAGGTCGGAGAGGCCGGCTTCGGCGAGTGGTCGATGCGGCTGCGGGTCGACCGCGCGCAGCCGCTGCAGGGCGGCCGGCCATGCCCGCTTCGGACCTTCTCCGGACAGCGCGTGCATGCGGTGGCCGGCATCGGCGACCCGGAGCGCTTCTTCGCCACCCTGCGCGAACACGGCATCGCCGTGGTGCCGCACGCGTTCGCCGACCACCACCGCTACGTCGCCGACGACCTGCGTTTCGGCAGCGACCTGCCGGTGCTGATGACCGAGAAGGACGCGGTGAAATGCCTGCCGTTCGCCGGCGAACGGCATTTCAGCGTGCCGGCGACCGCCGAACTGCCGGAAGCGTTCTGGATCGCGCTGCTCGACAGGCTATCGCACCTGTAGGAGCGCGCCATGCGCGCGATGCCGCGCCAGGCAATCCTTTCCGCTGCGGTGAGAGATGGGCCGTCGCCACGGGTGTCGCCAATGAATAGCCGGCGCTTCAAACCCTAATGGTTGTTGGCCCATTGCGAAGGGCTCGGCTGCCTATTTGTACCGCCCGTGGCGACGGGCTTAGCTATCCTGCAAGGGAGAAGGCTGCCTGGCGCGCTCTTACGGGGAAGGGCGAACGACACGAAAGGAGGTCTCATCTTGTCCGTCGCGGCCGTGCGAGAATCCGGTCCATGCCCGCACCCGTCGATTTCATCGTCGCCATCCCCGCGCGCCACGACGCCGCCCGCCTGCCAGGCAAGCCGCTGTGCCTGCTGGCCGGCGAGCCGCTGGTGCTGCACGTGGCGCGGCGCGCGCTCGCCGCTGGAGCGCGCGAGGTGTGGGTGGCGACCGACGACGAGCGCGTGGTGCAGGCGCTTTCCGGCACGGCGGTGCGTACGGCGATGACGTCCTCGACGCACCCGTCGGGCACCGATCGCCTGGCCGAATGCGCCGACATCGCCGGTTGGGACGATGCGACGCTCGTGGTCAACCTGCAGGGCGACGAGCCGTTCGCACCCGCCGCGGGCATCCGCGCGGTGGCCGACGTGCTGGCCGCGTCCGGTGCGCCGATGAGCACGCTGGCGGCGCGGATCGACGACGTCGACACGCTGTTCGATCCCAACGCGGTGAAACTGGTCCGCGCCGGCAACGGCGACGCGCTGTACTTCAGCCGCGCACCGGTGCCGTGGCCGCGCGACGCCTTCGCCGCCGACCGGAGCCGTTTGCCGGGGGAGGGCTCCTGGCTGCGGCATATCGGCATCTACGGCTATCGCGCCGGCTTCCTGCGCACCTTCGCGGCGTTGCCACCGGGGCGGCTGGAGCGGATCGAGGCGCTGGAGCAGCTGCGCGCACTGGAGGCCGGGCATCGCATCGCCGTGGCGCTGACCCCGGAGCCGTTTCCGCCCGGCGTCGATACCCCCGAGGACCTGGCGCGGGCCGAATCGCGGATGGCGCAGGCGCATGGCTGAGCCGCTGCACCTGCTGCTGGTCTGCCTGGGCAACATCTGCCGCTCGCCGATGGCCGAGGGTGCGCTGCGGATGCGCCTGGACGAGGCGGGACTGCGGCACGTGGCGGTCGATTCGGCCGGGACCGGCGACTGGCACGCCGGCGATCCGTCGGACCGGCGCGCGATCGCCACCGCCGCGCGCCACGGCGTCGACATCTCCGGCCTGCGCGCGCGGCAGCTGCAGCCCGCCGACTACACCCGTTTCGACTGGCTGCTGTGCGCCGACCTGCAGAACCTGCGCGACGTGCAGGCGCGGCGGCCGGCCGCCGCTTCGGCCCGGATCGAGCTGTTCACGCGCTGGGCCGGCGCCGAAGCCATCGGCGACGGTGCCATTCCCGATCCGTACACCGGCGGACAAGACGAATTCGAGCATGTCTGGTCGGTGGTGGACGCGGCCGCCGCCGCGGCCGTACGCAGTCTGCAGGCCGGCCGTGGGCCCACGGCCGGGGATTGACGCATAATCCGGCAAAGCGGACGCTGGCCGACAGGATGGATGCGCAGATCGCCCCCGAGTTCCCGAGTTCGCTGGACTGGTTGAACCTGACCGAGCCGCTGCGTATGGCGCAGCTGCGCGGCAAGGTGTGCGCGCTCGCCTTCGTCAACGCCGGCTCGGCGTGGTCGAGCCAGCGCCTGAACGACCTGGCGCATCTGCACGCGCGCCACGGCGAACGCCTGAACGTGGTCGCCGTGCACGTGCCCAAGTTCGAGCACGAGCGCGATCCGCGCCGGGTGGCCAAGCGCCTGCGCCGGCAGAAGATCGAGTTCCCGATCGCTCACGATCCGGACTGGACGCTGTGGCAGCACTACGGGATCGAGGCCTGGCCGACGGTGGTGCTGATCGACGGCGAGGGCAGGATCCGCGAGCGCGTGGTCGGCGATGGGCCGGTGCGCGAGCTCGATGCCCGTGTCGGCGAACTCGCCGTCGGGCTGGTGCCGCAGTCGCGCAGCGTGCGGCCGATCGAGCTGCGCCGCAGCGGCGAGCCGGCGCTGCCGTTGCGCTTTCCGGTCGGCCTGGCGCTGTCGGGCAACTACCTGTACGTCGCCGACAGCAACCACCACCGCATCCTCGAATGCGACCAGAGCGGGCGCGTGCTGCGGCAGTTCGGCAGCGGCGGTCCCGGCTTCATCGACGGGCCGATGGAGCTGGCCGCGTTCAACCGGCCCCAGGGCATCGCCGTGGAGCGCGACCTGCTGTACGTCGCCGATGGCGGCAACCATGCCGTGCGCCGCATCCAACTGCGTACCGGCGACATCGACACCGTGTTCGGCGCCGGCCGCCGCGGCACCGCCGCCGACGGCACGGTGACCGATGCGCGCGCGGTGGTGATGGACCAGCCGCGTGCGGTCGCGCTGTCCGGCGGCAGGCTGTTCGTCGCCAGCAGCGGCGACAACCGCATCTGGAGCTACGACCTCGGGAACCACGAGCTGCGCTGCCTGGCAGGCTCGGGCGCGCTCGAGGTCGGCGACGGCCAGGGCGCCGAGGCCGCCTTCGCCGAGCCGGTGGCGCTGGCCGCGGTGCAGCAGGTGGTCTACGTGTGCGATGCGGCCGGCTCGGCGGTGCGCAGCGTCAACATCCGCACCGGTCAGGTGCAGACGCTGCTCGGCCAGGGACCATGGGAGTTCGGCGACGCCGACGGCAAGCGGGTCTCCGCGTGCCTGCAGCAGCCGCAGGCGGTCGCGCTGGATCCCGACGCGCCGCGGCTGTGGATCGCCGACAGCGGCAACGACAGCCTGCGCTGCCTGCGCCTGGGCGGCGGCGAGGTGACCAGCTTCGAACTGCCGCGCCCGCTGCACGGCCCGTCCGGGCTGGCGGTCGCGGGCGGGGTGGTCTGGATCGCGGACACCGACGCCCATGCGGTGTTGCGCCTGGAGACCGCGACCGGCGACCTGCACCACGTCCCGATCGGCGAATGATCCGGCGAAGCGGTACCTGCGCGCGCGGCTGCGGCTGGATGCCGCGACCGGACGGCGTCGCGTTGAATCGCCCGCCGCCCGCCCGCATGTCCGATGCCTGCCATGCCATCGCATCCTGACTCAGGCGCTCCGCCGCCGCCATCGCCGCCGCAGGCCTTCGACGGCAAGGCCTTCGTCGCCAGCCTGAGCACCGCGCCCGGCGTCTACCGCATGCTCGCCGCCGACGGCAGCGTGCTGTACGTGGGCAAGGCCGCCTCGCTGCGCAAGCGCGTGGCCAACTACTTCAGCGCCTCGCCCAAGCCGACCCGGACTATGGCGATGCTGGCGCAGGTGGCGTCGATGGAGGTGACGGTCACCCGCACCGAGGTCGAGGCGCTGCTGCTCGAGAACCAGCTGATCAAGTCGCTCAAGCCGCGCTACAACGTGATGCTGCGCGACGACAAGAGCTATCCCTTCGTGCTGTTGACGCAGGAGGACTGGCCGCGGCTGGCCTTCCACCGCGGCGGGCGCAGCATCCCGGGCCGCTACTTCGGGCCGTATCCCAGCGCCAGCACGGTGCGCGAGACGCTCAACGTGATGCACAAGCTGTTCCGCCTGCGCAGCTGCGAGGACAGCGTGTTCCGCAACCGCTCGCGCCCCTGCCTGCAGTACCAGATCGGCCGCTGCAGCGCGCCCTGCGTCGGCCTGGTGTCGGCGCCGGACTACGCCGAGTCGGTGCGCCGGGTGGCGCTGTTCCTGGACGGGCGCAGCGACGAGCTGACCGACGAACTCAACACCGCGATGGAGCGTGCCAGCGAGCGCCTCGACTTCGAGCAGGCCGCGCGGCTGCGCGACCTGGTCGCCTCGATCCGCGGGCTGCAGGCGCGCCAGTACGTCGACGGCCGCGTCGCCGATCTCGACGTGCTCGCCTGCGCCATGCAGGGCACCAGCGCCTGCGTGCTGCTGCTGGCGTTCCGCGACGGCCGCAATCTCGGCACCCGCGCGTTCTTCCCCAAGACCAGCGGCAGCGAGGATCCGGCCGAGGTGCTGGCGGCGTTCGTGTCGCAGTACTACGCGGAACAGCCGCCGCCGCGCGAGATCGTGCTGGATCGCGTGATCGAGGATGTCGAGCTGCTGCAGCAGGCGTTCTCGGAGACAGTGGGGCGGCGGGTGCAGATCAAGGGCAGCGTGCGCGGCGAGCGCGCCGGCTATGTCGACCTGGCGCGACGCAATGCCGGCGCGGCCCTGGTCAGCCGGCTCGACAGCCAGTCGGCGCAGTCGCTGCGGCTGGAGGCTTTGCGCGAACTGCTGGAGTTGACCGAGCCGCCCCAGCGCATCGAGTGTTTCGACATCAGCCACACCATGGGCGAGGCCACGGTCGCCTCCTGCGTGGTGTTCGGGCCCGAGGGCGCAGTGCGCAGCCAGTACCGGCGCTACAACATCGCCGGCATCGCCCCGGGGGACGATTACGCGGCGATGCACCAGGCGCTGATGCGCCGCTTCCGGCGCGCGGTGGAAGCGGGCGGGGTGCTGCCCGACGTGCTGCTGATCGACGGCGGCGCGGGGCAGGTGACCCAGGCGCGGGAGGTGCTGGACGAACTCGGCATCGGCAGCGTGACGCTGGTGGGCGTGGCCAAGGGCGAGGCCCGCCGCGCCGGCCACGAGGCGCTGCTGCTGCCCGACGGCCGCGAGCTGCGGCCGGGCCCGGACTCGCCGGGGCTGCAACTGGTCCAGCAGGTGCGCGACGAGGCGCACCGCTTCGCCATCACCGGCCATCGCGGACGCCGGCAGAAGGCGCGGACCGTCAGCCGCCTGGAGGACATCGCCGGGATCGGCCCGCGGCGCCGCGCCAGCCTGCTGCGGCATTTCGGCGGCCTGGCCGGGCTGAAGGCGGCCGGGGCCGAGCAGATCGCGCAGGTCGAGGGCATCAACGCGGCGCTGGCCCGACGTATCTACGCCAACCTGCACGGGCTGGACGCGGAGGATTGAGGCGTTTGGGTTGCAGCCGGTCCTGACCGGTGACAGCGGCGGTACGCATGCGATGCGTCTTCGGCGGTCCCGGCGAGTGGATTCAGGTTGCGCGCTCCGACCGCTCCATCGCTCCGGCAGGGGGCACGGCGTTGCCGCGATCGCCGTCGGGTTCCCGACTGGATGCCGGTCGCCCGCCACCGCCCCGGAGCCCGCGCTTTCGCTCCCCTACGAGCTCGATGCCAGGCGGAAGTCCGACGGCCGGGCGCTTTCACCCAGCGGCAAACACGTCTCTTCCTGCTGCAATCCGGTCAGGGCCACGCTGTCGTGCCACAGCTCCTCCATCAGCTCGTCCCGCTGCGCGTCCTTCGACGGCGGCACGACGAGGTCGCCGTCGAGGTAACCGAATCCCTTCCCCCGCCACCCAGGCTCCTCCACCAGCGCGGCGACGTGGCCTGCCGCGATGGGCGACAGGCGCATGTTGTCGACGAAGGGGGTCGCCAAACGCCCCACCGCACGAAGAACGCCCCGGAGCGCGGCGGGAAGCTCACGGGCAAGGTCGGTGTCGACCATGAGCCCCGGATCGATCGCGAAGACGTCGGCCGTTTTTTCGAGCTGGCGCAACCGCTGCTGAAGGCCGCGCGCCTGCAGCACGTTGGCGAGCTTGGAGGTGGAGTAGCGCTGGCGGCCGTTGTCGAGCCGCCGCTCTGCCGGTGCCTCGTCGGGCATGGCGAGCGACCGCGCGCCCACCCACCTGGGTGCGGGGATACCGCAACGGCGGGCGAGCTTGTTCTCCGGCAGATGCACGCCGCTGGCGACGATCACTACCCGGGCCTGGTCGACGAGCTGGCCGGCGAGGCGGCAGAGCAACAGTTGATGGCTGAGCACGTTCACCGCGAAGGTGAGCTCGTAGCCGTCGACGCTGCGTTGATCGCGCGTGGTGTTGATCCCCGCGTTGGCGACCACCCCGTGAAGCGGCAAGTCGCCGAGGTCGTCGAGCGCGCGCCGCACGTCCCCGAGGCTCGCCAGGTCCGCCACGAAGGGCGTCGCCTCGACGCCAAGCTGTGCGATTTCCGAGCAGAGCCCCTCCACCGCATCGCGGCGGCGCCCGCCGACGACGACGCTGCGCCCGCGCCGGGCCAGCTCGAGAGCGGTGCGACGGCCGAGGCCGCCGGTCGCTCCGGTGATCAGGACGGCAGGATCGGGTGACATCATCAGTGGCCTCCAAGGTGGACGCTGTGAACTTTACGTCGAAAGTTAACGATGTCAACCTTTGCCGATGCCTTTTCCTGCCCGCATCGATCCGGAGACCCTCGGCGCCGACGCCCTGGCCATCGTCGAGGAGCTCGGATGGGACGCCTGGTCGCTCCGGGAGATCGCCAAGGGCCTCGGTGTTTCCCCGAACGCCTTGTACCGACACGTGTCCGACCGCGACAGCCTGCTCGTGAGCGTGGGTGTCGCCGCCGTCCACGAGCTCCGCGCCGCGCTGAACAAGAGCCGCGCGAAGGGTCGCGACCGGATCCTCGATCTCGCCAGGCGCTATGTGCGCTTCGCGATCCGCCGCCCCCACGCCTTCGCCGCCTTCGTCCACGCCAAGCCCGAGCCGGACGACCCCCGCGCCCAGGCCTGGTTCCTGCTCTGGACCGAGGTCCTCGAGGAAATCCGCGCACTTCTCCCTGAAAGCAGTGCCGCCGCGGCGTTCGCCTTCTGGTCTCTCATCCACGGCCGCGCCGAACTCGCCCGGGGCCCCGCCCGCTCCGCCGAGCCCACGGCGGGCCTCGATGTCGCCGTCGACGCGCTCCTGCGCGGCTTCGAGAGTCTCGGCGAGGTCCCGTCGCCGTTGCCCGACTACGTTCCGCGATGAAGTGGTCCCGCGTCCGTGACGGAAACTCCGTCCCGATTCACCCCTCTCCATCCTCCGTGATTGCAGTCGCATCCGCGGCCCCGGGTCCTGCAGGGCATGCGCACGCACCGTAGAATGGCGTTGCCGCCGTGGCGCGCACATGTCCGCCAACCGAGGCGGGTAGGGGCGCTGCTCGCGGCATTGGACGAGCCCCGGATGAAACTGACGATACCCACCTGGCTGACGCTGCTGCGGATCCTGATGATCCCGTTGCTGGTGCTGGTGTTCTATCTGCCGTTCGGCTGGACCAACTTCGCCTCCGCCGCCATCTTCGGCCTGGCCGCGATCACCGATTGGCTGGACGGCTGGATCGCCCGCCGCTATCACCAGTATTCGGCGTTCGGCGCCTTTCTCGACCCGGTCGCCGACAAGCTGATGGTCGCGGTGGCGCTGTTCCTGATCGTCCAGGCCCACCCGACGCCGTGGATGGCGTTCTGGGCGGCGGTGATCGTCGGTCGCGAGATCGCGGTGTCGGCGCTGCGCGAATGGATGGCCGAGCTCGGCCAGCGCGCCACCGTGCGCGTGGCCAGCATCGGCAAGTTCAAGACCGTCGTGCAGATGCTGGCGCTGCTGTTCCTGTTGTACTCGGTGACCCCGCAACGGCCGCCGGGGGCCGCGCCCTGGCTGGGCGGGCCGATCTTCCATCTCGGCGACTGGCTGCTGGCCGTCGCGGCGCTGCTGACGCTGTGGTCGGGCCTGCAGTACCTGCGCGCCGCCTGGCCGGTCCTGCGCGACGGCGAGGGCCACGGGGTGGACCATCCGTCCGCGGCGGATCGTGCTGATTCAAGCGCCGGCAGCCGCGAGGAAGAGTGAGGGAGCGGATCGGCCGTCCGCGCCGCGGGCGCGAAAAGCGTGCCGGCAACGGCCGGATTCACGGACTTCGCGCGGATGGCGCGCTCCCGCGGACAGCCGGATCGGCGACGGAGTCCCGGCATGGCGCCGCCGTTCCTGACCGGCGGATGGACACGAAAGTTGACACGCCGCCGGCGGACGGTAAAATTCCGCCTCCTCTGCGGGAATAGCTCAGTTGGTAGAGCACGACCTTGCCAAGGTCGGGGTCGCGAGTTCGAGTCTCGTTTCCCGCTCAAT
>NZ_JBFWIB010000028.1:0-18623 GCF_041300785.1 Luteimonas salinilitoris | reverse complement strand
GAACAGCATGTGGAAGTGGATGTTCAGGTTCAGGGCCGAACCGAAGTGCTGGATCAGCGTGACGGCGCCGGTGCGGGCCGTTGGATGGGGCTGACCGGCCTGCTTGAGCAGATGCGCGGCGATCACGCGGTAGACGATGCCCAGCACCTGGCCCAGGATCGCCGGACGTGCGGCGAACAGGAAGCGCAGCGGGTAGGGAAAGCTGAGCACCCATTGCCGTACCGGCACACGGCGTCCACCAGCAAGGCGGCGCTTTCGGCCATGCGTCGGGCGCCGCAACTGGGGCAGAAGCCGCGGCGCTTGCAACTGAACGCGACCAGATGTTCGGCATGGCAACCCTCGCAGCGCAGGCGCAGGAAGCCATGTTCCAACCGGCCGCATTGCAGGTAATCCTCGAACGCGCGCTGGACATGCGCCGGCAGCTGCTCGCCGCTGTCGGCCAGGTACGCGACAAAGGCGGGGTAGTGGCGCTCGATGACCTGGTAAAGCAGGGTGCGTTCGGGCCGGTGGCGCTGGTAACGTTGAACGCCCGGCGCCATGGCATCCTGCCTTGGCATCTGCGTTCTTTTCATCCACAGCGATCCTCGTCTCCACCTGAGACGAGGATGGCGCTGGCCGGAAAGGACCGTCAGTCGGTGAATCGCGCGCTGGCGGGTAGGAAATCGGCTCAGTACGGATCAACACCGATGAAGCGCGCGGTTTATGGTTTGATCCGTGTTCGTCCGCGCCGGTCCGTGTCCAGAGCAGCTTTCCGGACGCGGGCGTTCATCCGCGGCCGGCGACCTGCTCGCGCGTGGGCAGGCGCTGCGGCCAGCCGCCGGCCAGCGCGCGGTACAGCGCCACCGCGCCGGTGACGCTGCGGGTGCGCGCATCGACCAGCGCATCCTGCGCCTGCAGCCGGGTGCGCTCGGCGTCCAGCACTTCGAACAGGCCGACGGCGCCGGCCTCGAAGCGAATCCGCGCCAGCTCGGCGGCGCGGGCGCTGTCCTCCGCCGCCCGGGTCAGGTGCGTGTCCTCCTCGCGGGTGCGGGCATAGCGCACCAATGCGTTCTCGGTGTCCTCCAGCGCCAGCAGCACGGTCTGCTCGTAGCGCGCCAGCTCGCCGGCGGCATCGGCGTCGGCGGCGGCGATGCGCGCCCGCACCCGGCCGATGTCGAGGAACGACCAGTCGATGCCGAGCGCGACCAGGCGGGTCTCGCTGTCGCGTTCGAACAGCGCACCGGTATCGGTGGCGACGCTGCCGATCAGGCCGCCGAGCGTGAAGCGCGGGAACAGGTCGGCGGTGGCCACGCCGATGTGCGCGATGGCCGCGTGCAGGCGCTGCTCGGCCGCGGCGATGTCGGGCCGGCGGCGCAACAGGTCGCCCGGCGAGCCGGCATCCAGCCGCGCCGGCAATGCCGGCAGCGGCCGCACCGGTGCCAGTTGCGCGACCAGCGCGTCGGGCGTGCGCCCGGTCAGCACCGCCAGCCGATGCATGCCGGCGGCGACCTCGGCCTCCAGCGCCGGCACCCGCGCCAGGGTCGATTCGAGTTGCGCACGGGCGCGCGCGGTGTCGAAGCCGGTGCCGCGCCCGGCCTCGAAGCGCGCGTCGACCAGGCGCAGCGTCTCGCGCTGGTTGTCGGCGTTGGCTTGGGCCACGCGCAGCCGTTCCTGCGCGCCGCGCAGCTCGACATAGCCGCGCACCACTTCGCTGACGATCGCGACCTGCAGCGCCGCCAGGTCGGCGGCGGATGCGGCGGCGCCGGCACGCGAGGCCTCGACGCCACGGCGCACGCGGCCGAACAGGTCCAGTTCCCAGCTCGCCTCGATCCCGGCGCGGTAGCGCTCGCCGTCGCGCCCGGCCCGCGGCACGCCCGGCAGTTCGTCGGCGCTGGCGCGACTGTCGGCCGCCTCCGCGAACGCGGTGACGGTCGGGAAACGGTCGAAGCCGGCGCCGCGCAGCAGCGCATTGGCGCGGTCGTAGCTGGCCAACGCGATGCGCAGGTCGTGGTTGGCGTCGAGCGCGGCGTCGACCAGGGCATCGAGCTGCGGATCGGCGAACGCCTCCCAGAATGCCTCGTCCGGCGCCGGCAGTGCCGACGGGTCTGAAACCTGGCCCTGCACGAAAGCATCGGCGAGCGGCAGCTCGGGGCGGACGTGGTCCGGGCCGACCGCGCAGGCGGCCAGGGCGACGGCGAGCAGCGACGGCAGCACGGCACGGGCGGTCATGGGAAGTCTATTGCCAAGTCGGTTACGCATGGGAAGGCTCCAGATTGTCCGGCGGCACGTCCGCCGGCTTGCCACGCTCCACCAGCTTGCGCAGCGCCACGTAGAAGACCGGGGTCAGGAACAGGCCGAACCCGGTCACGCCGATCATGCCGGCGAACACCGCGGTGCCCAGCGCCTGCCGCACCTCGGCGCCGGCACCGGTGGCCAGCACCAGCGGCACCACGGCCGCGGTGAAGGTGATCGAGGTCATGATGATCGGACGCAGGCGCAGGCGGCAGGCTTCCAGCGCGGCTTCCACAATGCCCATGCCCTGTATCTCCAGCTCGCGCGCGAACTCCACGATCAGGATCGCGTTCTTGCACGCCAGCGCGATCAGGACCACCAACCCGACCTGGACGAAGATGTTGTTGTCGCCGCCGGTCGCCCACACGCCGATCATCGCCGAGAGCATGCACATCGGCACGATCAGGATGATCGCCAACGGCAGGGTCCAGCTCTCGTACAGCGCGGCCAGCACCAGGAACACCAGCATCACCGCCAGCGGGAAGATGATCAGCGCCGCCTTGCTCTGGTTGGCCTGCTGGAAGCTCAGGTCGGTCCACTCGAAGGTCATGCCGTTCGGCAGCACGCCGGCGCCCAGCTCGGTCAGCGCGTCCATCGCCTGCGACGACGACAGCACGCGCGGATCGGACTCGCCGGCCAGGTCCGCGGCCGGGTAGCCGTTGTAGCGCAGCACCGGGTCGGGGCCGAAGGTCTCGCGGATGCTGACCATCGAGCCGATCGGCACCATCTCGCCGCGATCGTTGCGGGTCCGCAGGTTGGCGATGTCCTCGACGTCGTCGCGGAACGGTGCATCGGCCTGGGCGATCACCTGCCAGGTACGGCCGAACTGGTTGAAATCGTTGACGTAGGCCGAGCCAAGATAGGTCTGCAGGGTGTTGAACAGGTCGGTCAGCTGCACGCCCTGCGCCTTGGCCTTCACCCGATCGACCTCGGCGTCGAGCTGCGGCACGTTGGCCTGGTAGCTGGTGATCGGGAAGCCCATGCCCGGGGTCTGCGAGATCGCGCCCTGGAAGCCGTTCACTGCCTCCTGCAATGCACCGTAGCCGAGATTGCCGCGGTCCTCGATGAACAGCTGGTAGCCCGAACCGTTGCCCAGGCCCTGGATCGCCGGCGGCATGAACGAGAATGCAAAGCCTTCCTGCAGCCCGGCGATCTTCTGGCCGAGCTCGGCATTGATCTCCTCGGCGCTGCGCTGGCGTTCGCCGAACGGCTTGAGGTTGAGGAACACCACGCCGTAGTTGGGCGTGTTGGTGAACTGCAGCGGGTTCAGGCCGGGGAAGGCGATGGTGTTGATGACGTCCTCGTCCTCCTCCGCGATCGCGCTGACCTTGTCCAGCAGCGCATTGGTGCGCGGCAGGGACGCGCCTCCGGGCAGGTTGACGCCCGCGATCAGGTACAGCTTGTCCTGGATCGGAATGAAGCCGGCCGGCACCACCTGGAACATCAGCCCGGTCGCCAGCAGCAGGCCGGCATAGATCGCGAACACCCCGCCGCGCCGGCCCAGCGCACGGACGACGCCGCGGTGGTATTGCTCCGAGCTGCGCTTGAAGAAGCGGTTGAACGGCCGGAACACCCAGCCGAACAGCCGATCGATCAGGCGCGACAGGCGATCCTTCGGCGCATCGTGCGGCTTGAGCAGCATCGCCGCCAGCGCCGGCGACAGGGTCAGCGAGTTGACGGTGGAGATCACCGTGGAGATGGCGATGGTCACCGCGAACTGGCGGTAGAACTGCCCGGTCACGCCGGTCAGGAACGCCATCGGCACGAACACCGCGCACAGCACCAGGCCGATGGCGATGATCGGGCCGGAAACCTCGCGCATCGCCATGTGCGCGGCCTGCAGCGGCGTTGCGCCCTCCTCGATATGGCGCTCGACGTTCTCCACCACCACGATCGCGTCGTCGACCACGATGCCGATCGCCAGCACCAGGCCGAACAGGGTCAGGGTATTGATCGAATAGCCCAGCAGGTACAGCGCGCCGAAGGTGCCGACCACCGACACCGGCACCGCCAGCAGCGGAATCAGCGAGGCGCGCCAGGTCTGCAGGAACAGGATCACCACCAGCGCCACCAGCAGCACCGCTTCCAGCAGGGTCGTGATCACGGACTTGATCGAGTCACGCACGAACACGGTGGTGTCGTAGATGGACTCGTACTGGATGCCCTCCGGGAAGCGCTCGGAAAGCTCATCCATGGTGGCGATGACTTCATCGCGGATCTGCAGCGCATTGGCACCCGGCGCCTCGAAGACGCCGATCGCGACCGCATCCTTGCCATCGAGCTGCGAGCGCAGGGTGTAGTCGCCTGCGCCCAGTTCCAGCCGGGCGACATCGCGCAGGCGCACCAACTGCCCATCGGTGCCGCTCTCGATCACGATGTCGCCGAACTCCTCTTCCGTGGTCAGCCGCCCCTGGGCGTTGATCAGGGTCAGGAAGCGGCTGTCGGGCATCGGTTCGGCGCCGATCTGGCCGGCCGAGACCTGCACGTTCTGTTCGCGCATCGCCTGCAGGACGTCGCCGGCCGTCAGCCCGCGCGAGGCGATCGCGTCCGGGTCGAGCCAGGCGCGCATGGCGTAGTCGCCGCCGCCGAAGATCTGCGCGTCGCCGACGCCGCGGATCCGCGCCAGCGCGTCCTTGACGTGCAGGCGGGCGTAGTTGCGCAGGTACAGCAGGTCGTACTTGCCATCGGGCGATGTGAGGTGCACCACCATCAGGAAGGTCGGCGACTGCTTCTGCACGGTCACGCCCTGGCGACGCACGTCCTCGGGCAGGCGCGCCTGCGCCTGGGCGACGCGGTTCTGCACCTTGACCGCGGCATCGTCCGGATCGGTGCCGGGACGGAAGGTCACCGTGAGCTGCAGCACGCCGTCGGAACCGGCCACCGACTTGAGGTACATCATGTCCTCGACGCCGTTGATCGCCTCCTCCAGCGGCGTGGCCACGGTCTCGGCGATCACCTTGGGATTGGCACCCGGGTACACCGTGCGCACCATCACCGACGGCGGCACGACATCCGGATATTCGCTCATCGGCAGGTTCGGGATCGCGATCAGGCCGACCGCGAAGATGATGATCGACAGCACCGCGGCGAAGATCGGGCGGTCGATGAAGAAACGTGAGAAGTCCATGGCGTGTTCCTTGGGCGGCGTGGCGCTGCTGCGCGCGTGCCGCGGTGATGCCTCGGTGGCCGATCGGTACAAAGTGCCCCGTCCCGATCCTCCCCGCGGCCCGAGGGGGAGGAGCATTCGCGGCGTGGCCGCGATGCGGGGAAGGATCGGGCGGGACGCGGGCCGGCGCGGACGGGGAGGGCGCGTCCGGCCCGGAACTCAAAACTCAGGTCATGGCGCCTCGGCGCTGGCGACGACCTGCGGCGGCGGCGCCGACTCGCCCATCTCGATCGGCACAGGCGCCACCGGCATGCCGGGGAAGAACACCTTCTGCACGCCGTGCACGATCACCCGGTCCTCGGCGGTCAGGCCGTCCTGCACCACGCGCAGGCCGTCGGCGCTGCGGCCGAGCACGATGTCGCGACGCTCGGCCTGGTCGTTCTCGCCCAGCACATAGACGTACTTGCGGTCCTGGTCGGTGAGAACCGCGCGCTCGTCGATCAGCAGCGCCTCGGCGGCGGCGGCCGCCTCCAGCTGCACGCGCGCGTGCAGGCCCGGAGTGAACACGCGCTCGGGGTTGGCGACCACGGCACGGGCACGGATGGTGCCGGTGTTGGGATCGACCTGGTTGTCGGTGAAATCGACGATGCCGCTGTGCGGATAGCCCTGCTCGTTGGACAGGCCGACGCGCACCGCGTTGCCGCCGGCGGCACGCTCGCCGTTGCGGGTCAGCGCCTGGTAGCGCAGGAAGCTCTGCTCGTCGGCTTCGAAGTAGACGTGCACCGGGTCCAGCGACACCACGGTGGTCAGCAGCGTGGTATCGGCCTGGGCCAGGTTGCCGGCGGTCACCAGCGCGCGGCCGGCGCGGCCGTCGACTGGCGAGCGCACCTCGGTGAACTGCAGGTCCAGCTGCGCAGTGGTGACCGCGGCCTCGGCGGCGCGCACCTCGGCATCGCCCTGCGCGCTGGCTGCGCGCCGTGCTTCGTAGTCCTCGCGCGAGATTGCGCTGGCCTCGAGCAGTTCCTCCGCGCGCGCGTCCTGGCTGCGCGCCAGCTGCGCCTGACTCTTGGCACGCGCCAACTGCGCCTGCGCCCGGGCCAGTGCGGCGCGATACGGACGCTGGTCGATCACGAACAGCAGATCGCCCTTCTTGACCTCGTTGCCTTCCTGGAAGGCGACACGATCGACGTAGCCGCTGACGCGCGGCCGCAGCGCGACGGTTTCGACGGCGACCACGCGGCCGGTGAAGTCGTCCCACTGCGCGACCGGACGCGACAGCACCTGGGCGACGCTGACCTCGGGCGGCGGCATGTCCTCGCCCGGTGCGGCCTGGCTGCTGCAGGCGGCGAGCACGGCGGCGGCGAGCACGCCGAGCAGCGGCGCCGCGATGCGGCGGCGCCGGCGATCGATCCTGAAATCAAGAATGTTCATCGTGGCGGTGTCCTGGATGGGGGAAAGAACGAAAGGTGTCGAGCAGGTCGCGCGCGTCCTGCAGGTCGCGGGCCGGCACGTCGGGCGCCGCCCGCAACGCGGCGTCGGCGGCGCGCACGGCCGGTGGGAGGGTCCGGATCGGCGGTGAGGATGCGACCTCGACCTTACTTGAGGTCAAGGCAGCGGAAGCGGCGTAGTCGACGATCGCGGGCACGCCGCCGCGAGCCGGCGCCTCGCGCTCCAGCAACGCCAGCGCGCGGCGGCCGACCGCCGCCGCCTGCGGCCATTCGGCGCAGGCATGGACATCGCCGTCGGCGCCACGCAGCGGCGCGTCGACCGACAGCAGCTGCACCCGGATGCCTTCGCGACGCGCTTCCTCGTGCAGCACCCGCGCCAGCATCCGCAGCGCCGCGGCGGCGATCGAGCGATGGCCGTAACCGGCCCAGGGATAGCCGCCGCCCGGCCCGCCGACCAGCAGGTAACGGGTGTGCTGGCTGGCCGGCAGCAGCGGGAACAGGTGGCGTGCAGCGACCAGGTGCGGCAGCAGGTCCTGGTCGAGGGTGTTGCGCAGCACTTCGGCCGGCTGGTCCAGCAGGCGCCCGCTGGCGCTCTCGCCGCCGATCGTGGCGATCACCGCCTGCAGCCGGCGGCCGCCGTTGCGCACCGCCTCGGCGAGCGCGGCGGCGTCGCCGTCGCTGCGCAGCGGCATGGCCAGTACGCCCAGGTCGGCTTGCGGGTATTGCTGCCGCAGCGCCTGCAGCGCGGCCGCGTCCTCGGCCACCGCGAGCACCGCGCGGCCGGCGGCGACCGCCGCTTCGACCACGCCGCGCCCGGCACAGCCGGTCGCGCCCAGCACCAGCAGGAGCGGTGCTCGGCTCATTGTCCCCGCTCCGGGATTATTTCTCCCACGATCGGCACCAATCGCCGATCCGGGAGGACCCCACCGCAGCCATCGGACTCCCCGGCGCGGGCACGGCCAGGACCACCGGAACGAGGCCCGGCGGAATCGCCAAGCGCTTGATCGCGCAGGCGAACATGACGGAAATCCGGTGCCGCTGGGAGGCCCGGCGAGGGATCCTGGCGGCGGGGTTCGGAAGCGGTGTGGGACTGCATGGCACGGCTCTTTCGAAAACGTGCCGCTACGATAAAGACCGCTCCTGCACTTGATTAGCCCCTGAATGAGGGAATAATTGTCCCTGTGCCGGTCCAATGCTGGATCGGGGCATCTCCCCCTCCTTCCCCCTATTCGGAGCCGACCAGATGGCCCGCGACCTCAACGACACCATCATCTTCGTCAAGGTGGTGGAACAGGGCAGCTTCATCGCCGCGGCGCGCACCCTGCGCCTGCCCAAGACCACCGTCAGCCGCAAGGTGCAGGAACTGGAGACGCGCCTGGGCGCGCAGCTGCTGCATCGCACGACCCGCAAGCTCGGGCTCACCGAGGCCGGCAACATCTACTACGAGCACTGCCAGAAGATCGCCCGCGACCTGGCCGAGGCCGAGAGCGCGGTAACCCAGCTGCAGGGCGGGCCGCGCGGCTGGCTGCGGTTGACCACGCCGTATTCGCTCGGGATCGAGCGGATCGCACCGCTGCTCGGCGAATTCCACGCGCGCCATCCCGAGGTGCGGGTGGAGATGCTGCTGAGCAACGAGCCATTGGACCTGATCGACCGTGAGATCGACGTCGCCCTGCGCATCGGCACGCTGCCCGACTCCAATCTGGTGGCGCGCCGGCTGGCGGTGCTCCGCACCCAGGTCTACGCCAGCCCGAGCTACATCGAGCGACACGGCGAGCCGCTGCATCCCGACGACCTGCTGCATCACCGCACCCTGGGCATGCAGAAGATGCATCGCAACGGCCATTATTTCTGGCCATTGAGCGACGGCGAGCACAGCGTCGAATACCGCATCGACCCGGTGTTGGTGGCCAACGATCCGGCCGGCCTGCGCGGCGCCCTGCTCTGCGGCGAAGGCCTGATGCTGGCCGCCGACATCAGCATCAAGGCCTACGCCGAACAGGGCTACCTGCGCCGGGTGCTGGCCGGTTGGACCGGCCCCGAGTTCGAACTCAACGCGGTGTTCCCGCGCGGCCAGGTGACCTCGCCCAAGGTCCGCGCGTTCGTCGATTTCCTGGTCGAGCGGCTGAGCTTCGATGCCGACTACATGCAGATCCTGTGTCCCGACGCGCGCGCGCGCTGCATGCAGGCGGAGAAGGCCTCCGCGGCCGCGATCTCGGCCCAGATCGGCAAGACCGGCGGCAATGCGGCTCCGCCCCCGCCCGATGCCGAGGCCGAGGAGGGCGACAAGGAGAAGGTGCTGGCCTGAGGAACCCGCGCGATTGGTTGCTGTCGCGCTTGCACGCCGCCGCCGCCAGGGACGGCGGCGCGGAATTCCCGGCAGGACCCCGGCCACAGCCGGCCGTCAGTCGATGCGCTCGAACGCCATGACCGTGCCGCCCTGGTGCAGGGTGGCCGTCTCCGTGCGGCCGATCGCCGGCGCGAACTCCAGCGCCGCCTCGACCACCTTCAGGAAGAACCGCGACGGCGACTCGGCGAAGATCTCGAACGCCGGCTGCCCGGCCAGCTGCGCCTTCGGCGTGCCGTCCTCGAGCAGGATCGTCAGCGTCATGCCCTGGTAGCTGTAGCGACCGGTGAGCCGCTCGAGCGCCTCGCGCGGCAGCTGCACGGCCTCGCGCTCCGCCGGCAGCGGCTCGTCGCTGCGCACCGCCACCTCGCCATCGCCCTCGTCCTCGGGGAAGAAGCGCATCGCCCGCACGCGGCCGTCCTCGTCACGCTCGAGCACCATGCGCGACAACCCTTCTCCGAACAGGAAGGTATCGGGCGCCACCGGGATCAACGCATGGGCCAACCCGCCGGTGCGCTGCGAGGTGAGCCTGCCGTCGGAGACGCGCAGCACGCGCGCGGCGTTTTCGTCGATGCGGTAGACGCCCTCGTATTCCCGCAGCGCGGCGGCGTCGACCTGGATCGCCGTCTTGTCCGGATACGGCTTGCCGATCGCATGGGCGGCCAGCACGCGCGACAGCGCGCCGGTGCCGAGCATTCCGGGCCGCCCCGCGTCGGCGTTGTACAGCACGGCCACGGTGACGTCGCTGTCCGGCAGGTACAGCAGGTAGCTGCTGAAGCCGAAGATGCCGCCGCCGTGCTGCAGCGCCGGCTCGCCGCGCAGCGTGCCGGCGACGATGCCGTAGCCGTAGTCGTTCTCCGCGGCCTTGCCGGCGGGAGTGACCATCTTCCGGTAGCTGTCCGGGCGCAGCACGCGTCCTTCGTGCAGCGCGTGGTTCCACCGCAGCAGGTCGTCCACCGTCGACACCAGCGCGCCCGCCGCATGCGGCTGGGTCATGCTCAACAGGTTCGCCGCCGCCCAGCGCTCGCCGTTGCGCGTGTAGCCCGTCACGTGGCCGGGAATCACGCCGTCGGCCGCGTTGCCGTATGCGGTATGCGCCAGGCCCAGCGGTTCCAGGAGCGCCTGGTGCAGGTAGGCATGCCACGGCATCCCGCTCGCGGCCTCGATCACCGCGCCCACCAGCACGTAGCCGGAGTTGTTGTAGTGCCAGCCCGCGCCAGGCGCGAAGTCGGGCGTCTCTTCCTTGAAGGTATCGACCAGCTTGGCCGTGGTCATGTCCAGCCGCACCGGACCCTCCATCATGCCGGGGATGTCGGTGTAGCTGCGGATGCCGGACGTGTGGTCGAGCAGCATCGCCACGGTGACGGCGTCGCCACCGGGATAGCCGGGCACGAACTTCGTCAGCGGATCCTCCAGGGCCAGCCTGCCGTCCTCGGCCAGCTTCAGCACCGCCGCGGCGGAGAACTGCTTGGTCAACGAGCCGATCCGGAACATCTGCTCCGGCGCCAGCGGCACGTCCAGCTCCAGGCTCGCGCGGCCGCAGGCCGCGCGATACAGCACCTCGTCCCCGCGCGCGACCAGCACCGCCATGCCCGGCGCCTCGTCGATGCAGTTGCCGGTGAGCGTGCGTTCCGCGAATGCGGCGACCTCTGCCTTCGGCGGCGGCGCGGCCTGCAGCGACCAGGCGGGAGCGAACAGCAGGACGGCAAGCGCGAGCAGGCGGGGCATCTTACGTTCTCCAGCGGGGCTGTGAGCGGGGAGTATGCCGCGCAACGATCGCGACATGACATCCTGCACAGGCCGTCGCCCCGTCCCGGGGCGCAGAATGGCTCCCATCCAACCCGAGGAGAAGATTCCATGCGAAGCGCATTCGCCTGCAGCGCCCTGGCCCTTGCACTGGCCCTGGCGGCCTGTTCGCCGCAACCGGCCGATACCACCGCCGCCACTGGCACCACGCAGCAGGCCGAGAGCGAGTCCGCGCGCCTCAACGCCTGGTTCGAGACGCAGTACGAGGAACTGCTGCAGTTCAGCCCGATGCGGCTGACCTTCCTCGGCCGCAAGGATCTCTACGACCAGCTCGACGACGTCTCCGAGGAGGCCGCACGCAAGCAGCTGGCCTGGCTGGAGGGTTCGGTGCAGCAGATGGAGTCGGAGTTCGACTACGACCGGCTCGACGACGATGCCAGGCTGTCGTGGGACCTGTGGAAGCACCAGTACGAGAGCGCCCGCGACGACGAGCCGTTCCTCGCCAACGACTACGCGTTCGACCAGATGAACGGCATGAACAGCTTCCTGCCGACGTTCCTGATCAACTTCCACAAGGTCGAGAGCGAACAGGACTACCTCGCCTACATCGCGCGCCTGCAGGCGCTGCCCACGGTGTTCGACCAGCTGCTGGAGCGCGGGCGGGCGTCCGCGGCGCAGGGCATTCTCCCGCCGAAGTTCGCGCTCGAGGGCGTGATCGAGCAGTCGCGCAAGGTCGTGGCCGGCGCGCCCTTCGACGAGCACGGGGACGACGGCGACGACAGCGCCCTGTGGGCCGACCTGCAGGCCAAGGCCGACGCGCTGGTCGAGAGCGAAGCCATCACCGCCGAGCGCGCGGACGAACTCAAGCAGCAGGCGCGCACCGCCCTGGTGGAGCAGGTGCAGCCTGCCTACGGGCGCGTAATCGCCTGGAGCGAGGAAGAGCTGCCCAACGCGCTGGAGAACCCGGCCGGCGTGGGCACCACCCACCCCAACGGCGCGGACTACTACGCGCACCAGCTGCGCGAGAACACCACCACCGACATGAGCGCCGACGAGATCCACCAGCTTGGCCTGGACGAGGTGGCGCGCATCCGCGGCGAGATGGAAGCGCTCAAGGAGCGGGTCGGGTTCGACGGCGACCTGCAGGCCTTCTTCAAGTTCATCCACACCGATCCGCGCTTCAAGTTCCCGAACACCGACGAGGGCCGCCAGGCCTACATCGACGAAGCCACCCGCGTGATCGACAACATCGAGCAGCAGCTGCCCGAGTACTTCGGCCTGCTGCCGAAGGCGGAGCTGGTGGTCAAGCGCGTCGAGCCGTTCCGCGAACAGGACGGCGCCGCGCAGCACTACTTCCCCGGCACCCCGGACGGCTCGCGTCCCGGCATCTACTACGCGCACCTGTCGGACATGAACGCCATGCCCAAGCCCGAGCTGGAGGTGATCGCCTACCACGAGGGCCTGCCCGGCCACCACATGCAGATCTCGATCGCGCAGGAACTCAAGGGCGTGCCCACCTTCCGCACGCAATACTCCAGCACCGCCTACGCCGAAGGCTGGGGCCTGTACTCGGAATGGCTGGCCAAGGAGATGCCCGGCACCTACCAGGACCCGTACTCCGACTACGGCCGCCTGACCTCGGAGATGTGGCGCGCGATCCGCCTGGTCGTGGACACCGGCCTGCACGCCAAGGGCTGGACCGAGCAGCAGGCGGTGGGCTATTTCAGCGCGAACAGCTCAATCCCGTCGGCCGCGGTCCGCTCCGAAGTACAGCGCTACCTGATCATGCCGGGCCAGGCCACCGCGTATAAGGTCGGCATGATCAAGATCCAGGGCCTGCGACGGAAGGCCGAAGCCGAACTCGGCGACGGCTTCGACATCCGCGGCTTCCACGACGCCGTGCTCGGCGGCGGCGCGATGCCGCTGGACCTGCTGGAGCGGCGCGTGGACCAGTGGATCGCGGAGAAGAAGGCGGGCTGACCCGGCCCGGCTTTCCGGCACGATGCACCGCCGGCTGCCCAAGCCGGCGGTGTGAGCGTTGAGGCGGCGAGGCGGGGCAGGAAGTGAACGCGACCCCGTTCTTCTCCCGGCGCTCAAGTCGTCTCCAGGACAGGGAGATCAGTCGACCCGCTGTATGTCCCGAGCGGTGACGTACCAGCCGTGCCGCCGTGCGGCATGGTACAGACGAGCGGGCGCCGCGAAAGTCGGATCTGCAAAACAGCCGACGGAAACCACCACCGCATCGGGCAGCGCCTCGCCTCCCATGTACACCAGCGTGCCGCAGACCGGGCAGAAGTATTGCTCCACCCAACGCCCGGCATCGCTGCCGCGCCGCCATGCGCGTTGTTCGCCGGACACCCGGATACGCGCGCGCGCATAGCGAGCCCGATACGCGAATGCCGATCCGGTCGCCCGTTGGCACTCCAGGCAGGCGCATGCGTACACGCCCTGCGGATCGCCCTGGATCTCGAGACGCAGCTGCCCGCATGCGCACGCCGCGGTGCGCACGGCGCCGGTCCCTTCGGATCCCGGCGGACCGGAGGGAGCCTGTACTGCGCTCACGCCGCCTCCTTTGCCGAGCCGCGTCCCGCGCCTGCCTCGACGTAACGCGCCAGCAGGGCGAAGTCGTCCCCGCCGTGTCCATCGTCCAGAGCGGCACGGAACAGCCGGTCGAAGGCCTCGGGTATCGCAGCATGTAGCCCGTGTTGCGCGGTTACGTCCCGCAGGTGAACGAAAGCGCTGTAGTGGGCTGCCAGTGTCGCCAGCGTATCCGCATCGCCCAGGTCGCGACCATCGCGCACGCGCGCCACCAGGTCCGCGCCCGCGGCGTCCACCACCGGCTGGAATGCCCGCACGTGCTTCGCATACGTGTCCAGCGGAATGCCCTCCGCCCGCGCTACGGCCACCGCCTGCAGATGGCCGAACAGCGCGCCCCACATCTGCGTAAGCAGGACCGAGTCGAGCGCCGACGCGCCGCCAAAGTCTTCGCTCACGAATACGGGATTGCCGCCAAAGGCCAGGAGCACCTCTCGCCACTGCGCGAACGTCGGCTGCGGCCCGGCGTACAGCAAGGTCGCACCAGGTTGGCCGATGAAGCCGGGCGTCGCCATGATCGCGCCGTCGAGATACGCGATGCCGTACCGGGCCGCCCACCCGCCCGCGTCCCGCGCCTGCCGCGGTGAGCCGGAGGTCAGCTGCAACAATGTCTTTCCGTCCAGCGCAGCTTGCGCCTCCGGTGTGCGCAGCAATGCATCGGACGCGCCATAGTCCAGGACGTTGACGACGATCAGGTCGGACGCGGCCAGCACCGCCTCCAGCGTGCCGGTACGCGCGCCTAGTGCGAGCAGGGGCTCGGCCTTGTGCGCGCTGCGGTTCCAGACATGAACAGCATGGCCGGCACGCAGCAGCGCCGTAGCCAGCGCGGCGCCCATGCGGCCCAACCCGAGGAGCGTGACGGTCTTCATGCGTGTACTCCATTGACGTGTGAACGCAACCGATGGCGGCCGCGCGGTGGGCATCATGCGCAGCCGCCGGATCGCTGTAAATTACGTACTTTCCGGTGAGCGCTTACCTGCAAGTAAGGACCAGGCCATGAGAACACTGAAACACGACGAATGCGGACTGGCCACCACGCTGAACGCGATCGGCGGCAAATGGAAGACCACCATCCTGTGGGAGGTGAACTTGGCGCCGCGGCGGTTCGGCGAACTCCGGCGGCTGTTGTCCGGCATCAGCGAGAAAGTGCTGGCGCAGCAATTGCGCGAAATGGAAGCCGATGCGCTGATCCGCCGTGAGATCTTCCCCGGCGCGGTGCAGAAGGTGGTGTATTCGGTGACGCCCCACGGCGTCAGCCTCAACGAGGCGATCGGGATACTGTCGCAGTGGGGCAAGATGCACGAACGGCATCTGGAACATGTCACGGCACGGCGCGCCTGAAGGGCGGCGATGCCGCCCCTCGGGTCAGCGCCTGGTGGCTGCGGATTCCACCCAGGTGACGTGCTGCTGGAGGAGTTCCTGCTCCCGCCGGACATCAGCCAGAACGCCCTGGCCCGGGCGATGGGCGTGCCGCCGCGCCGGGCGAACGAGATCGTGCTGGGCAAGCACGGCATCACGGCCGACATCGCGATCCGCCTGGCCACCGCCCAGCGCAGCCAGCACCTCGGCAACGAAGCCGGCGATGTCGAAGCGGTGGCCGGCGGGATCCTCGCCGCGACGCACGATCACCACCTTGCGGGCCGGCACCACCACCACGTACTGGCCGCGGTTGCCGAAGGCGGCGAACGTATCGGGCGGCACGCCGGGCGAACGCTGCAGCAGCCAGAACGTCGCGCCATAGCCGAACTCGCCGTCGGGTTGCGGCCCGGACGGCGCGGTCGCGTACTGCACCCAGCCCTCCGGCAGCAGGCGGCGGCCGTCGAACACGCCGTCGTCCTGGTAGAGCAGGCCGAAACGGGCGAGGTCGCGCGCGGTCGACCAGACCTGGCTCGACAGCACGAAGCCCCCCTGCCAGTCGGTCTCGGCATGGGTACGGGTCATGCCCAGCGGCCAGAACAAGTCGGTGTACGGGCGGGCCAATGCGCGCTCGTCGTCGCCGGTCGCCGCACGCAGCGCGTGGATGGCCAGCACGATATCGTTGTTCGCGTAGCGAAAGGCGGTGCCGGGCGGCACCTGCAACGGCCAGCCCGTAGCGGCTTCGGCCACGGTGGCGCCACCGAAATACAGCGCGTCGGTGCGGTTGCCGGCGGTATCGCTGTACAGGCCGCTGGCCATCCGCAGCAATTGCTCG
Organism: Luteimonas salinilitoris; assembly: GCF_041300785.1. Classification (NCBI taxonomy): domain Bacteria; kingdom Pseudomonadati; phylum Pseudomonadota; class Gammaproteobacteria; order Lysobacterales; family Lysobacteraceae; genus Luteimonas; species Luteimonas salinilitoris. Next base: position 2,919 of record NZ_JBFWIB010000028.1, on the reverse strand, counting down.
GTGGTGATGGCCGCGCGCGGGTCGCCGGATCGCTGCCACTCCGGCACCGGCGCCGGCTCTGCCGGATCCAGCAGGCCTTGCGTCGTGGCCACGCCGACGAGCGTTCCGGCCAGGCTCTTGGCGACCGACCAGGTCCGCTGCGCCACGTGCGGGCCGAAGCCGTCGCGGTAGCGCTCGGCGACGATCTTCCCTTCCTGCAGCACGACCAACCCGGTGGTCGCATGCCCTTCGCCGAAGCGCGCCGGGTCGAACGCCGCGGCGACCGTCCGCTCCAGCGCCTGCGCATCGCCGGCGACGGGTGCGGTGGCGTCGCGCTCGCCCAAGGGCCACGGCCGCGCGTCCAGATCGGGCGCCGGCGCATCGAAGCGCGGCAGCGCCGCCACCGCCGCGGCATCGGCGCCGATCGGCAGCTGCGCACAGCCCAGGTTCGGGCGCCAGGCCGCGATCCGCGGCGGTAGCTGCGGATCGAACGGCACCGACACCGTACGGCCCTGCGGATCGATTCGCGCCGGCAGCGCCTGCACCAACGCCTCGTACTCCGGATAGATGCCGCGCAGCTCGAATGCCTCCACCTGCGCCTGGCTGCGCCCCGCGCTGAAGTGCGCGCTGCACAGCGTCAGCGCCTTGTACCCGGCCGCGATGGCGCGTGCATGCGCGTCCTCGGTGGGGGCCTGCGCGAATGCGGGCAGGGTGGCGAGCAGCAGAATGAGCAGCAGCAAGAGGCGCATCAGGTGTCCGGAATACGAGGACCGGACTGCAGTGTACGCCGCGCAAATCAGCGGTCGAAACCGCACCCGGGTGTCGCCTGATCCTGTCTTCCCTTGCCAAGCGCCTGCGCAGCGTCGACGCTAGCCCCTGTTTCCCGTACCGGTAGGACGCCTCCGTGAAACCGCTGCCACTCCGCCCCGGCCGCTGGGCCGTGATGCTTGCCGCCGGTCTTGGTTCCCACGCATTCGCCGCGTCGCCACCTGCCGACCTCGACATGCAGCTGGATGCGATTTTCGGACAGAACATCTCCGCCACCACGCCCGGCTGCGTGCTCGGCGTGCGGCAGGGCGAGTTCGAGCTGCAGCGCGCCTGGGGCCAGGCGGACCTGGAGCGCGGCGTCGCGCTCACCCCGGACAGCGTGCTCATCATCGGCTCGGTCGCCAAGCAGTTCACCGCCATGGCGGTGCTGCTGCTGGCGGACGACGGCAAGCTCGCGCTGGACGACGACGTGCACAGGTTCCTGCCCGAGTTGCCGGAACGGGACCCGCCGATCACCATCGACCATCTGCTCAGCCACACCAGCGGCCTGCGCGATTTCCGCGCGACCGACTGGTTGCTGGGCCGCGACGTTCTGCCGCTGACCAACGACGACGTGCTGGCCTACGCCGCACGACAGCGCGAACTGAACCACGCACCGGGCGCGTCGCACCTGTACACCAACACCGGTTATGCCCTGCTGGCGCTGATCGTCGAGCGCGCCAGCGGCCAGTCCTTTGCGGCCTTCACCCGCGAGCGCCTGTTCGTGTCCGCCGACATGCGCCACACCCAATGGGAAGACGACCCCCGCCAGCTGGTGGCTGGGCGTGCCATCGGCTACGCCCAGGCCGAACCGGCCGGCGACGGCGCGCCCGCGGGTTTCGTGCAGATGCCCTCGGCGCGACGCACCACCGGACATGGCGGCGCCCTGACCACCGCGGGCGACATGCTGCGCTGGAACGCGGCACTGTCGCGCGACGCCTTCGGCTCCGGGCTGACCGCGCAGCTGGAGCAGCGCGCGCGGCTGCGCAACGGCCACACGCTGGACTACGCACGCGGCGTGTTCGTCGGCGAGTACCGCGGCTTGCGCGAGGTCCAGCACTCCGGCTACACCGGCACCTACACCACCTGGGTCGGCCGCTATCCGGAAGCGGACCTGTCGATCGCGCTGCTCTGCAATGGCGATGCCGACGAAGTGGACCCGCACGCCATCGCCGACCTGTTCCTTGCCGAAAGCAAGCGGTCATCCGAGGCCGCGCAGGACACGCCAGCCACGCGCGCGGACCTATCGGCCCGCAGCGGCGTGTACCGCAACATGCAGACCGGAGACCTGGCGATGCTGGACTTTCCGCACGAAGTCCGGCTGACAAACGGACGCTATGTCCGGGGCCCGGTGGCGTACGCATTCGACCCCGATCGCATCGGGCGGATCGTGCAGCACCTCTACGGCATCGCCTCGACCTGGGAACGCCTGCCGGCCGCCACGCCGGCCGCCGAATCGCTGGGCGAGTACGCGGGCCGCTACGACAGCGACGCGCTGCTCGGCGGCTACGACGTGCGCCTCGACGGGCAGCAGCTGGCGATGTCGGTGCACGGCCTGTCGTCCATCGTCGTGCCGCTGCAACCGCTTGCCCGCGACGTGTTCCTTGCCCAAGGCATCCAGATGCCGGTGGAGTTCCGCCGCGACGGCACCGGCAGGATCATCGCGCTGACGCTGTCGCCCAGCCTGCTGCGTGGGCTCACGTTCGAGCGGCTGGCAGGAGAAAAGTAGCGCTTCGCCGTGTTGGGAAGCGAACCTGGTTCGTTGCCGCTGCGCGTGAACCGCTTTCGCAGGTGGATTGCAATGTTCGCCCATCGAAGATGGCGGCACTGGGTTGTCCTTACTTCCCCTGGGCTACCCGGAGGATCGAACGCAGGTCGTTGACCATGGCTTCGAAGCAACCGACCTGGAGCCAGCGCTGGGTCTGCTGGTAGACGGCCTCCCATGGCGGGAAGTCGCTGGGGAGCAGGCGCCAGGGAGCGCCCGCCCGTGCTAGCCAGCGCAGGGCATTGAACACCGCGCGCAGGTCGTACTTGCGTTGCGGCGCATGCTCGGTCATCAGGGTCAGGTAGGGCGCGGCGAAGGCCCATTCCTCATCGGATTGGCTGCGCGCTTAACGCTTGAATCAAGCCGAC
>NZ_JBFWIB010000027.1:0-23535 GCF_041300785.1 Luteimonas salinilitoris | reverse complement strand
CGGGGCGGGGATCAATCGCCGAACGTGGTGCGCAGCAGCTCCATCAGGCCGCGGCTGTCGGTCAGCCGCTCGACCAGGATCTCGACGTACACGCCGAGCATCAGCAGGATGATCGCGGTCGCCAGCCAGGCCTTGATCGGCAGGGTCAGCGCGAACACGTTGAGCTGCGGCGCATAGCGGTTCACCAGGCCGAACGAGAGGTCGATGATCAGCAGGATCACCATCACCGGCGCCGCCAGCACCAGCAGCGTGGTCATCATGTAGCTGAAATGGCCGACGAACAGGTTCATGCCGGCGGCGGGCAGGTTCGGGAAAAACGAAGTCGGCGGCCAGATCGCATAGCTCGACAGCAGCAGGTCGAGGAAGATCAGGAACGCGCCGCTGGCCATGAACAGCCAGGCGGCGAAATGCGAGAGGAATTCGCCGTGCAGGGTGACCTGGTGGCCCTGGATCGGGTCGAACACCTGCGACATGCCCATGCCGACCTGGGTATCGATGACGCTGCCGGCGGCCGAGAACGCCCAGAACACGATGCCGAAGCAGAAGCCGATCGCCACGCCGATGAACAGCTCCTTGAGCACCATCATCGGCCACTGCAGGGTGCTCATGCTCTCGGTCGGCGCCGCCGCCACCGCGACCGGCAGCGCCACGATCGCCAGGCTGACGAGGAAGCTGTTGCGCACCATCGCCGGCATGTTGGACTGGGTGATCAGCGGCAGCATCAGGAACGCACCGATGATCCGCGGCAGCGTCAGGCCCAACGCCAGCATCGCGTCGCCGATCGTGTCGTAGGGCATCAGAGCACGCGGCCGCCGCGGACCAGTCCCGGGAAATCGAGGAAAATCTGGTTCGCGTAGGTGTACAGCGTGCCGCCGATCAGCGAGCCGGTCACGAACAGCATCAGCACGATGGCGAGAAACTTCAGCGCGTAGGCGAACGTCTGCTCCTGCAACTGGGTGGCGGCCTGCAGGAACGCCACCACCAGCCCGACCAGCGCGGCCGCGGCGATCGGCGGCCCCGACAGCAGCAGCACCAGCCAAAGTGCCTGCCGGGTGAGCTCGAGGACTTCGTTCATCTCAGCACGCCTCCACCGTCGCCCGCATCAGCCGCCGCCGTAGGTCAGCACCAGGCCGTGCACGAGCTTGGCCCAGCCGTCGATCAGCACGAACAGCAGCAGCTTGAACGGCAGCGAGACGATCGTCGGCGACATCATCATCATGCCCAGCGCCAGCAGGATGTTGGCGACCACCAGGTCGATGATCAGGAACGGCAGGAAGATCAGGAAGCCGATCTGGAACGCCGCGGTCAGCTCGCTGACGGTGAATGCCGGGACCACCACGATGAAATCGTCGACCGTCAGCGATGCGCGCCGCTCGGGCGGCAGCAGCCGCTGCGCGCTGCGCAGGAAGAACGCGCGCTCGGCGTCCTGCGAATGCCGGATCAGGAAGGTGCGCAGCGGCTCCTTGCCGGCCTCCACCAGCGACAGCAGCCGCGCCGCGTCCATGCCGCCGCTGGCGGGTGCCGGCGGCGGCGGCGCGACGATGACGACCGGTTCGTCGGGTCCGGCGGCCGGTTGCTCCTCCCCGGCTTCGCTCGCCGGTGCGTCGGCGAGCGTCCCGCCGCTGACGTCCCGGAACAGCGCTCCGCGCTCGGGCGCCGCCGCAGTGCCGTCGTCCCGACCGGCCTCGGCCTCGGCGCGCAGCGCATCGGCCGCGGCCGGGCTCGCCGGGGCCGGATCGCCGGCGGCCGCCCGCGACGGCGTCGCGGCGGCGGACCGGGCGCGACGCTCGGCCTGCGCCCGGGCCCGCGCATCGACCTGCGCCTGCACCGAGGCCGGCGGCGGCTTGCCTTCCAGGCGCGCGTTGATCGCCTCGTGCGTGTCCAGGATCACCGGGTACATGACATAGATCGACAGCACGATCGCCAATCCGTTGATCACCACGTTCGGCGGCACCTGCTGCAGCCCGAGCGCGTTGCGCAGCAGGCTCAGCACCACCACGATCTTGGTGAACGAGGTCACCATCACCGCTACGAACGGCGCCAGCGCCAGGCTGACGACGACGACGAGGACGAGTGCCGGGGAGTAGTTGCTGAAATCCATATCGCGGCGTCTCCTACGTCCAGGACAACAGCCGCACGCCGAGGGTATCGCCGACGGCGACCAGCTCGCCCTGCCCGACGGCCTCGCCATTGGCGCGGATGGTGACGTTGGTGCCTTCCAGCCGCGCCGGCAACGTGAACACGTAGCCGGGCTGCAGCGCCGACAGTTCGCCTACGCGCATCTCCAGTCGGCCGATCTCGAACGCGACATGCACCGGAAGCGGGCGTACGCCGGCGTCGGCATCGGCGTCGTTGGCGCCCGCGTCTTCGGCGGCCGGGGTCTCCTGCTCGCTCATGGTGGCTGTCTCCTGCGACAAGTTGGATTGATGTTGTACCGGGCCCGTCACGCGCCAGCCCAGGGCGTCGGCCGCGAGCGGCCATCGGCGGCCGCAGGCGTGGGCCTCGAAGCGCGGTGGCTGGCCGCGACGGCCGGCAACGACGACGTCGCCCGGGTGCAACGCGGCCCATTCGTCGGCGCGCAGCGGCGGCGGCGTCAACCGCAGCGACACGCTGGCCGGCAGTTCGCGCCAGCGGCCCAGCGGCGGCGGCGGTTCGCCTTCGACCGGCGGTTCGGCGCGGGTCAGCACGCGGTCCAGCCAGGCGGCCGGCAGCCGCAACGCACCCTGGATCGCCGGCGGGCGCCGTGCCGCGTCCGCCGCGGCATCGGACGTCTCGTCGTCGATGACGAAATCCAGCCACACGGCGTCGTCGGTGGCGGCGGTGGCCGGATCGGCGTCGAGCAGTGGCGCGAGCGCGACCCCGAGAGCCTCGCTCAGGCGCATCAGGTGGGGCTCGTGCGCCAGGCTCCAGGCCAGCACCCGCGAACGTCCGCTGTAATCGCTCCAGTGCAGCCCGTCGCCGGTGACGACCTCGGCGACCTGCAGGCGCAATCCCACGCGGGTGCCCTCGGCATCGAGTTCGAAGGTCTCGCCGGCGGCCGTGGCGGCGCCGGGCATGAAATGCAGCAGGCCGTTGTCCTGCAGGTACCAGCTTTGCGGCGCGGAGAAGAAGCCGCGCAGCGCTTCGGCCTGCGCCGCCCGCAACGACGGGATGCGGCCGCGCAGCGGCGTCGCCTCGACCTCGACGCGATCGCCGGCGCTGCCGGCGCGTCGCCTGGCGCGGCCGGACTGCGCCGTCTTCCTCGCTGCGTCAGCCATGCCCCAGGGCCACCTTCATCAGTTCGGGCAGCGAGCGTACACCGAGTTTGTTCATCATGTTCGCGCGATGCAGCTCCACCGTCTTGATGCTGATGCCGAGGATGTCGGCGATGATCTTGTTGGGCTTGCTGGCCACCACCAGGTCCAGCACCTGGCGTTCGCGCGGGCTCAGTTTCGCCAGCGCGGCGCCGTTCACCGCGCCATCGCCGCGGTTGCGCGTGTTCGCCAGCGCGGCGTGGATCGCCTCGATCAGGGTGTCGTCGCCGAAGGGCTTCTCGAGGAAGTTGGACGCGCCCTTGCGCATCGCCTCCACCGCCAGCGGCACGTCGCCGTGCGCGGTCACGAACACCAGCGGCAGGGTGGTGCCGCGCCGCAGCAGCTCGTCCTGCAGCTGCACGCCGCTCATCTGCGGCATGCGGATGTCGGACACCAGGCACTCCTCCTCGGCGCCGTGCCGATGGCCGGCGTAGGCCTCCAGGAATGCATGTGCGGAGGCGTAGGCCATCACCTCGAAGCCGGCCGTCTCCAGCAGCCACACCGTGGAATCGCGAAAGCCGTCGTTGTCGTCGACCAGCCAGACCCGGACCTGTCCCATTTCAAACCCTCCCTTCGGCGCGCGGCAGGGTGAACCCGAACACGCTGCCGCCGCCCTCGCGCGGCTCGAAGAACAGCCGTCCCTCGTGGTATTCGATGATCGAGCGGCAGATCGCCAGGCCGATGCCCAGGCCGTCGGCCTTGGTGGTGTAGAACGGCGAGAACAGCTGTTCGCTCTCGGCCCGGCTCAGGCCCTGGCCGCGGTCGCAGACGCGGACCTCGATCTCGCCGTCCAGGTTCACCCGACCCTCGATCCGCAGCCCGCGCTGCGCCGGCGCCACCTCGCGCATCGCCTCGATCGCGTTCTTGACCAGGTTCAGCAGCACCTGCTCGATCATCACCCGGTCGGCGTAGACCGCCGGCAGCGGCGCGGCCAGGGCGACGTCGATCCGCAGCTGCTGGCGCTCCGCCTCCAGCCGCAGCAGCTCCAGCACGGTGGCGGCGATCGTCGCCAGGTCCTGGGTGTCGCGCCGCGGCTCGCGCGCGCGCACGAACTCGCGCACCCGTGCGATCACCGCGGCGGCGTGCTCGGCCTGGGTGCGCGCGGCCTGCAGCGCGCGTTCCACCTGCACCGGCCCGCCGGCCTGGTCGACCAGCCGCAGGCTGCCGTTGAGGTAGTTGACGATCGCCGCCAGCGGTTGGTTGAGCTCGTGCGCCAGGGTCGCCGCCATCTCGCCGACCGACATCAGCCGCGAGGTGAACAGCAGCTTCTCCTGGCGGCTCTTGTGCGAATCCAGCGCCTCGATGCGCTCGCTGATGTCGACCGCGGTCAGCAGCGACAATGCCTGCCCGGCGTGCTCGGTATCGCGCCAGTACAGCGAGTACCAGCGGTCGTTGTGCGGGGCGCGGACCTCGCTGCCGGCGTCGATGTCGACCTCGCTGCCGTGCAGCGCCTGCAGCAGCCCGTCGCGCCGGGCGTGGCCTTCCAGGGCCGCGAACTCCTCATGGTAGAGGCCGTTGGCGGCGAGCAACGCGCCGTCCTCGCGCGCGAACGCGGCGCAGGCGAACGGCAACGCCTGCAGCAGGGCCTGCAGCGCCGGCATGCGGTCGGTGGCCTGGAGCGGCGCCGCGCCGGCGCGCTCGCCGCCCTGCGTTCCGGCGTCGCTGCGCGCGGCACTCATGTCTTCATTTCCCCCTCGCTCCGGCAGCGCCCGGGATCGGCAGGCCTGCCTGCCCCTGGCGGTGCGTTCCGGTGTACCGCGGAAATGTGACGGAACGCCGATGGCGTTCCGGGCTTGCGGTACTCTGCACCCGCGCCGATCTCTCCGTCCGTTGCGGCGATCACGTTACCGCCTCCCTCATGCTGCGATTCCGGTTTCCCGACATGTCCCTTTCTCCCTTGCCGCTGCTGTGCGCCGCCGTCCTGTGGTCGTGTTGCGGTGCGGCGTTCGCGGCCGCCGAGCCAGCGGCGGTGGCGCCCTCGGCGCTGCGCGAACTGCTGGGGATCGTGCTGCCGCTGGCCTTCGTCATCTTCGCCCTGTTCGTGGTTTGGCGCCTGGCGCGCCGTCGCTATGGCCTGGCCGGCAAGGACGCGCCGCTGTCGGTGCTGCAGATCCTCCCGGTCGGCCCGCGCGAACGCGTGGTGCTGCTGCGGACCCGCGCCGGTCGCGCGTTCGCCGTCGGCGTCAGCGCCCAGTCGGTGAACCTGATCACCACCCTGGAGCAGGACGACATCGGCGGGACCGACGCCAGACTCGGACCGGTGGAGGCATCGGGTGCGCCGCAGGCAATTGATAACGTCTTGCCGCGTTAACCCGCTGTGAGCCGCGGACGTGATCGACCGTGACTGCTTTCACGAATATGAATAGAACAATGATCGAGTTCACAGCACTGCGAACATCATTTTCACGCATCAGTCACTTTACACGGCTATCGTAAGTTGGCACAAAGTGACGCATGAGGTCAGGGGTAATGCGGCAGCGGGCACGACAGGGAGGCGACGGGACAGCGTTTGACGCGTCCGCGCCGAAGCTTGCGTGCCGTCCGCAACAGGGGGAGCGATGCGCGCGTTGATCGATTCGCTGTTCGCCGCACCGGCGGGCATGGCGCCGCGCAAGCGGCTGGGCTACAGCGATGTGGTGCTCGCGTTCGCCGCGGTCACGATCATCAGCGTGATGATCCTGCCGCTGCCGCTGGTGCTGATCGACTCGCTGGTGGCGATCAACATCTCGATCGGCTTCGGCCTGCTGCTGCTGGGCATCTACATCCCCAACCCGGTGGCGTTCTCCAGCTTCCCCAGCGTACTGCTGCTGACGACGCTGTTCCGGCTGGCGATCTCGATCGCGATCACCCGTTCGATCCTGCTCAACGCCGAAGGCGGCCACATCGTCGAGACCTTCGGCTCGCTGGTGGCGGGCGGCAACCTGGTGGTCGGCCTGGTGGTGTTCCTGATCATCACCGTGGTGCAGTTCATCGTCATCGCCAAGGGCGCTGAGCGCGTGGCCGAGGTCGCCGCGCGCTTCACCCTGGACGCCATGCCCGGCAAGCAGCTGTCGATCGATTCCGACCTGCGCTCGGGGCTCATCGACAAGGACGAGGCGCGTCGCAAGCGCCGGCTGCTGGAGACCGAGAGCCAGCTGCACGGCGCGCTCGACGGCGCCATGAAGTTCGTCAAGGGCGACGCCATCGCCGGCATCGTCATCATCATCATCAACCTGCTCGGCGGCCTGGCGATCGGCGTGCTGCAGAAGGGCATGGAGCTGGGCGAAGCCACGCGCGTCTACAGCATCCTCACCATCGGCGACGGCCTGGTGTCGCAGATCCCGGCGATCCTCAGCACCATCGCCGCCGGCCTGGTGGTGACCCGCACCACCGGCGAGATCGAGGACCGCCATCTCGGCGACGCCATCACCCGTCAGGTGGGAATGCAGCCGCGGGTGCTGCTCATCACCGGCATCCTCGCGCTGTGCATGACCTTGGTGCCGGGCTTCCCGATCGGGGTGTTCGCGGTGCTCGGCATCGCGCTGATCGGAATCAGCGCCTGGCGTTATCGCCACAGCTTCGAGAGCCTGCGCCGCCTGTTCCGCATCTCCGACGAGGAGATGGCGGCGAGCCAGGCGCCGGTGGACAGCGACGATATGGCGCCTCCGCCGCCATTGCAGTTCGATATCGCCCCGTCGCTGGCCGAAGGGCTGGGCCAGGAGGCGGCGCGTTCTCGCATCGCCGAACTCGCCCAGCGGCTGCGCGAGGAATACGGCGTGCCGGTACCGGTGCCCTCGCTGCGCATCAACCCCGCGCTCGGCGAGGGCGAGTACCGGCTCAGCGCGTTCGGCGCGCGGGTCGCGTCGGGACACATGCGCGCCGACGCGCGGCTGCGGCCGGCGCGGGTCGGCGCCGACGCCGGCGCCCGGTTGCCGGGGTTCTTTCCGCCGCTGGCCGGCGAATGGGTCACCGCGCCGGCCGAGGACGCGCGCGCGCCGCTCGACGTCATCGTCGAGCACTGCCGCGGAGCGCTGCAGCGCCGGCTGGGCGGCTTCCTCGGCATCCAGGAAACCTCCAACCTGTTCGGCCGCATGCAGCGCGACTATCCGGACCTGGTGAAGGAGATGCTGCGGGTCGTCGCGCCGCAACGGGTGGCCGACGTGCTGCGCCGCCTCGCCGAGGAAGGCGTGCCGATCCGCAACCTGCGCGACGCCTTCGAGGCGATCACCGATGTCGGCGGTCGCGAGAAGGACGTGGTGCTGTTGACCGAGTACGTGCGCGTTGCGCTGAAGCGCGAGATCGCCGATCGCTATTCAGACAGCGAGCGCACGTTGCACGTACTGTTGATTCATCCCGAGCTGGAGGACAAGCTGCGGCAGTCGGTCCGCGTCGCCGGCGGCGCCAGCCAGCTGGCGATCTCGCCGGAACTGGCGGCGCGCCTCGGCAACGAAGTGCGCGCCCACCTGGGCCGGCAGTCGCCGGACGTGCGCCCCGTGCTGCTGTGCTCGCTCGACGTGCGCCGCCACCTGCGCAAGCTGATGGAGGTGGATTTCTTCGAACTGCCGGTGCTGTCCTACCAGGAACTCGCCCCGGACCTGCGGATCGTACAGGCGGGCCAGATCAACGCCTGAGCCGATCCGGAACGACGACCAGACAACGCAAGAGCAGACAACGCAAGAGCAGACAATCAGAGTTTGCAAGGAGCGAAACCAGATGTCTTCCGCCGAAACCAATCGCGAGGCGCCGATCAGCAGTCATCTGCTGCGGATCGTGGCGGGACTGCATGCGGGCGCGAGCCGCGAGCTGGCCGACCGCGAGATGATCCTCGTCGGCAGCGGTGACGACTGCGACATCGTGCTGGCCGACGACGGCGTCGCCAGCCACCACGCGCTGATCAGCCTGGTCGACGGCCATTTCCAGGTGCGCGCGCTGGACGCCCCGCTGCGGCTCGAGGGCCGCGTGCTGCACCCGGGCGATCCGGTCGAGCTGGACAAGGTGCAGCGCGTCGGCCTGGGCGACGCCGCGCTCGCCTTCGGCCATGCCGACGACCCGGGCTGGCTGGCGCTGGTGCCCGAGGGCACGAAGTTCGCGCCGCCGCCGCGCAACGTCGTTCCGTTCGCGCGCCGGCTGCCGATGATCGCCGCCATCGCCGTGCTGTCGCTGGCCTCGCTGGCGATCTTCGCCGCAGTGATGCCGTCGCAGGAGGCGCCGATCGACGTCGAGGCCCGGCTGCACAGCCTGGCGCGGGAATACCGCGTGGCCGAGGCGCGCATCGAGCGCGACGTCAACGGGATCGCGGTGCTGTCCGGCACCGTCAAGGACGTGGCGATGCGGCAGCGCATGCGCCAGCAGCTCGACAGCGAGCGCATCGACGCCACGCTGACGCTGCGCACCGGCGAGGACATGGCGCGCGATGTCGCCGATGTGCTGCGCGGCCACTATCCCGCCGAGAAGACACGCTACCTGGGCAACAACGATGTCGAGGTGACGGGCTATTTCGACGACATGGCCGCATTGGAGGCGTTCGCGAAGTCGCGCGCGATGCGGGAAACCGGCGTGCGCCGGGTCATCCCGATCAACCTGGCCACGCCGGTGGACGACGGCGTGGCCGCCGAGGCCGACGAAGCGGTACGGATCGTCTCGGTCGAACGCGGCGAGAACGCGCACGTCGTCTCCGCCGACGGCGTCCGCTATCCGGTCGGTTCCGAGCTGCCCGGCAGGGGCACGCTGCTGGCGATCGGCGAGCACGTACAGGTGCTGCGCCCGGACGGCTCGCTGGTGAAGCTGCGGCCGGAACCGGTGCAGGCCGACCCCGGCCCGGGCGAAGCCGAGGCCGAGGAATCGGCACAGGACAAGCAGGACTCCGCGGCGGTGCAGCCCAGGTCGCGCGCCTACGCCGCCGAGCAGGCCCGGGCGGCCAGGCAACGCAAGTGACGAATGGCCCTGGGCGTTCCTAGGGCGTACCCGAGGTTTCACGATTCCGACAGATGAATGGATTAGAGTCGGGATCGATCAGGCAGTATCCACCAAGGTCAGGAGGAGCAAGAGCATGAGCACGATCGACAGTTCCACATTGAACAACTACATCGGCATGGCCACGTTCGCGAACGGCCAGAACGGTCCGCGCGGCACCACCTCGGCGGGCAGCAGCAACAGCTGGTACGAGGCGATGTCGCGTGCCTGGGGGCAGACGCTCGACGGCCAGGCGGCCAAGATCACGCAGATGTCGGACGCGATCGGTGCCGGCAGCGACCAGCCCTCGGACATGGTCCAGCTGACCGCCGCCAGCCTGAAGATGCAGTTCATGTCCAACAATGCCGCGACCTCGCAGAACAGCGTCGGCCAGGCGCTGGAAACGCTGGGCAAGCGCAACTGATCGCCGTGGCGTCCCGCGAAGGCGCGTGTCGCAAGGCGCGCACCCTTCCGCGGGACGGCGGTGGTGACGTGCAGGCGCATGGACATCACGGTTCGGGAGAAAAGACATGATTGAAGCCATCCAGGTCGCCGCGATGGAAGGATCGCCGGCCGCGGCCGGCGGCGCCGCCGCCGCGCAGCCCCAGGCCTCGGCCATCGAGGTGCGCGACTTCGCCCAGGCGATGCAGCGCACCGATGCCACCGCCGCGCCGCAGCAGGCCGCCGCGCCCGATGCGGTCGCCGGTGCCGGCAAGGCGGAGCCGTCCGAAGGCACCCGCATGATGATCTCGGCGTTCGACAGCCTCAACGGCAGCGCCAAGAACATCGAGGCGATGTCGCAGGCGATGAGCGGCAGCGTCGCCGACCTCAAGCCGGGGCAAATGCTGGAAATGACGATGAAATGCCACGAGTTCCTGTTCCAGTCGCAGCTGACCTCGAACGTGGCGAACCGCACCTCCGACGGCGTGCAGCAGCTGTTCCGCCAGCAGTCCTGAGGAATCGGGGGGACGTGATATGAGCAGCTCGACATCGAAGCGGGGATCGTGGCGGGTGGCGCTGGGGCTGCTGGCGTGCCTGCTGCTGGCCGCCTGCGGTCGCACGACGCTGTACAGCGACCTGGAGGAGCGGCAGGCCAACGAGGTCCTGGCCGCCCTGCTGGCGACCGGGGTGAAGGCCGACAAGCGGCTTTCGGTCAGCAAGAACGGCTGGGAGATCCGCGTCGACGACAACGATTTCCCCTATGCGATGCAGGTGTTGCAGTCGCGCGGCCTGCCGCGCCGGCAGTACAGCTCCCTCGGCGACATTTTCAAGAAGGAGGGCTTCGCCTCCTCCTCGCTGGAGGAGATGGCGCGCCTCAAGCACGGCCTGCAGCAGGAGATGTCGCAGACGCTGGCGAGCTATCCGGGCGTGGTGGATGCGCGCGTGCACATCAACCTGCCCCAGCGCGATCCGCTCGGCGGCAGCTCGAGCGACGCCTCGGCGTCGGTGGTGATCTTCGAGCAGCCCGGCGCCAATCTCAGCGACAAGGAAACCGAGATGAAGGTGGTGGTCAAGGACGGCGTGCCGGGACTGAACGACGTCAACAAGGTCACCGTCAAGTTCACCACCGTGCCGGGACCGGCCGAGGACCGGCAGGGCCAGCGCAGCATCACGCCGGTGGCGATGTCAGCGATCAGCCCGATGGCGATCGGCGTCGTGGCGGCGGTGGTCGCCATGATCGCGCTGGTGCTGGCGTTCGGCGGCCGCCTGCGCCGGCGGCTGCAGCCCCAGCCCAAGCAGAGCCCACGGGTCTGGAACGGGTAGTCCGCCGGCATGCCGCTGCAGGCGTTGCTCGCCGAGGTCCATCCCAGCTGGTACGTCCGTAGCGGCGAGGCGCCGCTCGAGCCGCGCCTGGTCGATGCCGCCCGGCGCAGCGTGCTGGGGCGCCGGCTGCTGGCCCGCGCACTGCTCGCCTCCGGCAGCGGCGATGCGCTGCTGGCGCCCAGGCCCGGCAAGGGGCTTCCGACCGCGATCACCCGCTGGCCGCCCGCGCGCATGGCACGGCTGGTCCGCGATCTCGGCGTGCTCGCCCATGCGCCGGTGATCCGCGCCGAGGTGCGGCGCGAGCCGGTGCGCCGGCTCAGGCGCCTGCTCGGCAACAGCTATCTGCTGGCGCTCGATCCGACGGTCTGGGATGCCGCCGTCGGGCGCGAGGTCCAGGCGCGCCTGTCGGCGAACTGGGAACGCCTGCTGCGCGAGACGGACGATGCGCGGCTGCTCGCGCTGTTCGACGGCCAGGGGCGCAACGAACTGCGGGGCTGGGCCGCGCAACGCGACCCCGCCCTCGGCGAATGGGTCGCGCTGCTGCACGAATACGAGACGGCGGGCCCCGCGCACCTGCCGGAAAAGCCGGTGCTGCTGCTGTGCACGCACCACGAATCCCGGCCCGAGAAGGCCTGACAGGCGAGGAACAGGCAGCATGCAGACGCGCAAGGCCCCGACTCCGGACGCCGGCGACCTGGCAGGATCGGCGGGCGTGGCGCTGTTCGAGCGCCGCGAGTTCGAGCGCACGGTGACTTCGCGCATCGTGCCGGCCCGGCAGTGGGCCAGGCTGCACGAACTCGACGCCCTGCTCGATCGCGTCAACACGCTGTATGCCGAGGCCGAGGCCGAGGTCGCGAAGGCGCGCGCCCAGGGCCAGGCCGCCGGTTTCGCCGAGGGGCTGGCCCGCGCGCAGCAGCAGATGGCCGAAAAACTGACCGGCCTCAACGAGCGTCGCGCCCGGGTGCTGGCCGAGGCCGCCGGCCGCATCACCGACCTCGCCTGCGCGATCGTCGCCCGCATCGCCCCCGGTTTCGACGCCGCCAGCGTGGTCCCGCCGCTGGTGATGCAGGCGGTCGAGGCCGCGCAGGCGGAGCAGTTCCTGCTGATCCGCGTGCACCCGTCGGTGCGCGGGACCGTGGAATCGGGGCTCGGCGCCGTGCGCCAGGCGCATCCGGCGGTCGGCGTGATCGAGCTGGTCAACGACGAGAGCCTGGATCCGCTGAGCTGCGTGGTGGTGTCCGAGGCCGGCGAGGTGCGCGCCGGCGTGGCCCAGCAGATCGAGGCGATCCGCGCCGCGCTCGCCGGTGCCGGCGGCGAAGGTGCCGCGACATGAACGCGCCCGCTTCCGACCCGCTGCTCAGCGCCCTGTCGTCGGTCAAGACGATCCAGCGCGTCGGCCGTGTCGCCGATGCCTACGGCACCCTGATCCGCGCCACCGGCCTGAAAGCCTCGATCGGCGAGCTGTGCCACCTGCGCCATCCGCGCGGCGAGGGCGATCCGGATTTCGAGCTCGCCGCCGAAGTGGTCGGCGTGTCCAAGCAGCACACCCTGCTGACCCCGCTCGGCGCGCTGGACGGGATCTCCGCGACCACCGAGGTCTATGCCAGCGGCCGCCAGGCCTCGGTGCGCGCCGGCGACGGCCTGCTCGGCCGCGTGCTCGACGCGCACGGCCGGCCGATCGACGACCGCGGCCCGCTGGGGCCGACCGTCGACGCGCCCATCTACGCCGCGTCGCCCAATCCGCTCGCGCGCAATCTCATCGAGCGCCCGTTCTCCACCGGTGTGCGCGCGATCGACACGGTGATGACCACTGGCGAGGGCCAGCGCGTGGGCATCTTCGCGGTGGCCGGCGGTGGCAAGAGCACGCTGCTGGGCATGCTCGCGCGCGGCGGCGACGCCGACGTCAACGTCATCGTGCTGGTCGGCGAGCGTGGCCGCGAGGTCAACGAGTTCATCCACGACAACCTCGGCGAGCAGGGACTGGCCAAGTCGATCGTCGTGGTGGCGACCTCCGACCGCCCGGCGCTCGAGCGCAGCCGCGCGGCCTGGGTCGGCACCGCGATCGCCGAGCACTTCCGCGACCGCGGCAAGCGCGTGCTGCTGCTGCTCGATTCGGTGACCCGCTTCGCGCGCGCGCTGCGCGACGTCGGCCTCGCGGTCGGCGAGCCGCCGGCGCGGCGGGGTTTCCCGCCCTCGGTGTTCAGCGCGCTGCCGCGGCTGTTCGAGCGTGCCGGCAACAACGACCGCGGCAGCATCACCGCCTTCTACACCGTGCTGGCCGAGGACGAGGACGGCGGCGACCCGATCGTCGAGGAGGTGCGTTCGATCCTCGACGGCCATATCGTGCTTTCGCGCAAGCTGGCCGCCGCCTACCACTATCCCGCGATCGACGTGCTGGCCAGCCTCAGCCGCACCATGCCGCGGGTGGTGGACCAGGCGCACGTGCGTGCCGCCGGCCAGCTGCGCAAGTACCTGGCCAAGCACCAGGACATCGAGCTGCTGCTGCAGCTGGGCGAATACAAGCGCGGCAGCGATCCCGAGGCCGACGTGGCGATCGAGAAGATCGGCCCGATGCGCAAGCTGCTGCAGCAGTCGTCCGCCGAGCTGGTGCCGTTCGACCAGTCCGCCGACGCACTCAGGAAGCTGTTCAGATGAAGAGCCGCAGACCAGCGACGGGGGCCGCGGGAGTGGGCAGGTGCCGGCGCTTGCACCCTTCCCGTCCGGGCCGTGGGGCCGGCGGTCTATGGGGATTTTCCGAATCCCGAATCCCGAATCCCGAATCCCGGCTCCATCGATGAAGCGCTATCCGCTGCAGACGCTGATCAAGCTGCGTGCACACCGTACCGAACTCGCGCGCAAGGTGGTGCTGGACAAGCAGCAGCAGGCGCGTGCCTGCCGCGAGGCGTGCGCCCGCATCGAGGGCGAGATCGAGGCGCTGCGCCAGGAACGTTCCGGGCACCGCATGCGCCTGCTGGATCCGCCGCCGCCCGGCGGGCACTGGCCGCTGGTACTCGAACAGCGCGAGGCGCACATCGACCTGCTGGGCGAGCAGGTGCAGGCGGCATGCCAGCGCCTGCAGCAGGCGCAGCAGCAGCTGCAGGCGGCCGAGCGTGCGCTGGAGGAGGCCAAGCAGGCGTTCTTCCGCGCCAAGGCGCGCGAGGACGCGCTGGAGAAGCGCAAGGGCGTGTGGCGCGACGAGCAGGTCGCCCTGGAAATGCGCAAGGAAGAGGACGCCGCCGCCGACCTGTCGCCGGCGCGGCGTCTCACCCCCGGACAACCGTGAGGTCAACATGAGCATCGAACGCAGCCAGTCGCCGCAGTCGGCCGAGCAGGCCCGCAATGCCGACAGCGAACAGAAGACCGACGCCAAACGCGAGTCGCCGCCGAAGGAGACCGTGGACCGCTTCCGCCAGGTGCTGCAGAGCAAGCAGGAGGCGAAGGACGAATTCCTTTCCGCCCGGGCGAAAGGCGCCGGCGAACTCAGCGGCCAGCAGCGCGCCGAGGCCGAGGCCGCCGCGCGCCAGGCGGCGACGCAGGACGCGGTGGAGGCCGCGCGCCAGGCGCCGGGCGACAGCGAGCCGCCGATGCAGGCCCTGGATCCGGCCGAGGTGCTGGCGATGATGCAGGCGCAGTCCGCCCTGCGCGACGGCGCGCCGGCCGCGCCGGTCGCCGCGCCGGTCAACACCTCCGCGTTCGCCGACCTGATCGAACGCCACGTGCGCCAGCTGGCGGTGGACGACGGTGTCGCGACCGACGGCGACGGCCAGGTGCTGCTACGGATGGCCGACAGCACCCTGCCCGGCACCGATCTGCTGCTGAGCAAGACCGCCGACGGCTGGCTGCTGCGCGCCGACGTGCGCTCGCGCGGCAGCTACGACGCCATCCGCGAGGCCGCCCCCGAACTGGCCCGGCGCTTCGCGGAACGCAACCTGGGCACGCTGAGCATCGATCCGCAGTTCCACGGGTGAGCCGCGGCTAGGGTTCTCCCCAGGGTCGGGTTCGCCCCAGCTTGGGTCGCGGCGGCGATCGGGCAATAGTTCGGACCGGGATCCCGATTGCGGGTGATCCCGTCCACACCACGACACAGGAGATCGACATGTTCGACAGCATCGGTGACCTCGTCAGTTCCGCCGCCCAGGCCATCGGCGGTGCCGTCGGTGGTCCGATCGGCGCCACCATCGGCGGGATGCTCGCCGACTTCGCCGTTCAGGCCATCGACGGCGAACTCGGGCAGTCGCTATCGAACTCGGGTCTGCCGTTCGACGCGCAGAGCCTGTTCAGCGGCGACTTCATGAATGCCTTCTCCGGCGCCTTCAGGGGCTGAGCGGCGTCATGTCCGTAGCGCCGCGATCCTGGCTGCAGCAGATCGAGCAACTGCGCTCGGAAGGAGGCATCAACGCGGACGACGAAGCTGCGTTGATCCGGCAGCTCAATGCATGCCAGGCGACGATCGAGGAGGAATTGGCGAAGGTCGCGCCGGAATACCGACGTCGCGTCACCGACGACGGACAGGCCAGTGCCGACGCCTGGCTGGCCGGCGTGGCGCGCGAGCTCGGTGAGCGCGAAGGCGCCGGCATGCGCCGGATCTTCGATCAATTCACTTCGCCCGCGCTGACCGCCGGATCCGCATAGGGTCGCCCCTAGCTTGCAGGCCCGGCCCGGTCCTCTAACCTCGTAACCAAGATCCGCAGCGCACGACCCGCCCGCATCCCTCCGGAAACAACGACCGACACCTGCCGCATGTCACGCCGTCCCGCCATCCGCAAAGCCTCCCGGCCATCGACCCCGGCGCAGCCGCTGCCCGCGGGCGATCCGGCGGCCGCCGCGCCGCAGCCGGCGAAGGACGAGGCCGTCGGTAGCGTCGAGAAGCTGGTGCAGGCCGGAGTGGAGAAGCTGCAGCAGCAGTTCCAGGCCATCCTGCAGGACGATGCCACGCTGGGTTCCGAACAGCGCGACCAGATGGCCCGCTTCCTGGAGCAGTCGCTGGAGAACGCAGCCGCCTCCACGGGCCCGGCGAGCGGCGAAGCCTTCGACCGCGCGGCCTGGATGGAAACCGTCGAGCTGCTGCGCCGGAGTGGCGGCGTCCCCGAGGACGAGGCCGACGACCTGATCCGCCGGCTCAACGATGCACTCGAGCCGCTGGAGCGGCGCGAGTCGCAGCTGGCGTTGGAGTTCAGTCGCCGGATGGCGACCGAGGGCCAGGAAAAGGCCGTCGAGTGGCTGCGCAGCCAGACCGAGAAGGAGTCGGTGCAGAAGGCGCAGGAATCCGCGGCGCTGCCGCAGGACGACCATCCGCCGATGCGCAACGAGGTGGTCAGATCCCGTTCGCGCCGTCTGCGTGGCCCGCCCGGCTGAAGCGTGCCAGACCCGGCCGTGGACTCACGGCCGACGCTTCGATCAAGCCGCTTCAAGGCAATCCACGACAGACAACGCAAACGGAGAAACACCATGTCCGATGTCCAGAGTTTCGTCTTTTCCTTCGTGCAGAACGTCCAGGACGAAGGCCGCATCCAGGCCAACCAGGCCCGCACCGGTGGCACCAGCACCAGCTGGCTGATGGCCTTCGCCAAGCTGATGGGCGAAGTCGCCAACAACATCGCCGAGCAGATGATGGCCAAGGCGAAGGAAATCGATGCCGCCGCCAAGAAGGAAGAGCCCGCCAACGAGCTGACCGCGGAACTGACGGCGCTGAGCCAGCTGTTCAAGATGGTCACCGAGGCCACCAGCAACGTCATCAAGTCCGTTGGTGAAGGCAACACCGCGATGGCCCGCAAGCAGTAAGCTTCGCGCGCCAACGCTGCAGGAAAAGGGCCCCGGAATCCGGGGCCCTTTTTCTTTGCGGCGACGCCAGCAGCAGGCCGGTCGTGCGACTTGCAGGCGTCGGTGACTGGCTGAAAGCAGGCCGCGGGCCGCGGACCGATGGCTGGCGGTCGTTGGCACCGGAAACACATGCGCCACGTATCGCGGCGGCACGGGAGCGCCACCGGAGAGTTGCGGGTGCAGGGCGGTGTTCGCGCAGCCCTCAGGACACCGGCGTTACTGGAGACAGACCGGGACCTGGATCATGCTCATCGAACCGTCGCCGATATTGGCCACCGGACGCATTTCGTAGCGGATCTTCCGGCATTTCTTCTTGCCCCTCCCGCGGCTCTCGGCGTCCGCCACCACGTCCTCCTCTTGGCGCGGTGCCCGCGAAAGCTCGTACGAGAAGCGGAACCGGCTCCCCGCCGGAAGCGCGCCGGGGCGGCCCTCCAGCAGCTCGATGTTGACGTCGAGATCGAAGCTCGTTTCGCTTGCCGATCCGGAGAACCCGAATTTCTGCGGATGGATGGTGCCGCCGCCGCTGATGCGGCCGTCGCGAGCGACTTCCAGCACCACCTCGTCGGTCTCGCTCTTCCAGTGTCCATCCTCGAACGTGCCGTCGATGGCGAAGCCGGCATCGCCGTCTTCGTCGTCGATCGCACCGAAGACGACGAGCTGCGCATTGCCGCCCTCCTTGTCGACGAAATGCGCGCTGCCCTTGCCGTGCTGTCTCCACGCCTTTCCTCCGGCGGGCTCGACGCGGACCTCGACGAACCCGGTGTAGGGCTCGCCGGCATAGGTCTCGATGAATTCTTCGCCTCGGCTGGTGCCGCAGGCGGTCATCGCCAGCGCAAGGGCGGAAGCGGAAAGGAGTCTGGTGGCATGTCGCATGGCGGGGTGGCGTTCGTGGCGCGCCCGACGGCGCAGGGTCGCTGGATGGCGTCGGCGTGGGCGTGCGGCGATGGCGAGGGCGACCCGCGCCGTGCCGCGACGGATCACTTCAACCGTCGCGCCAGCAGCCAGGCGCCGAGGCCGGCGACCAGCCCCATCGTCGCGAGGCCGCCGATCCACACCGGGGTCTGCGGTGCCGGGGCGACGTTGCCGTCGAAGACCGGCAGGAAGATCAGGATCGACAGCGCCAGGCAGCCGTAGGCGACGATGGCCAGCACCCAATACAGCCACTGGAATACGCGTTCGACCAGGCGCTGTTCGGCGAACTCGGCCTCGCGGCGGGAGCGTTCCGCCTGGTCGCGCGATCCCAGCGCCGCCAGCAGCGCCGATACGCCGTACAGGGATTTCCACGAGCGCCGCTGCTGCGTGCCCGCCATGGTATGGCCATGTGCGACGGTGCCGTCGGCGCGCGCCGCCTGTGCGCGATCGCCCGCGGCCAGCATGGTGGCGCCCTTGGCGTCGCCGGGAGATTGCGAGGCCGGCACGGCGGAAGCCAGCACGGTGGCCACCGTCGCCTGCGTGGCGCCGGCCGGCACCGCCGCCGCGGCGGTCGTTCCCGCTGCCGTGGTGGCCGCGCTGGTCGCGCCCGGCATGGAGGACGGGGCGCGCTCGGCGACCGCGCCGTCGGCACGCATCGCGAGCGGGACGGCGTCCGGCCGCGCCTGCGGTGCCAGCGCCGGATGCAGCATGGCGGCCTGCGCGGGCGGTGCGGCGATGACGTTGGCCTGCGCGGCCTGCAGCGGCACCGCAGCCGCATCGGGCCTGGCGGCGAGTTGTGCCGGGGCCTGCTGCAGCAGCATCGCCGCGGGTTGTTGCACCACGGAGGCCGGTGCGGCCTGGATGCCGTAGCCGGTCGGCACCGCCGTACCCGGTTGTGTCTGCGCCGCTGCCGCGGAAATCGCCGCTTGCGTCATGGCCGCGGGATTGGCGGGGCCGGGCTGCATCGACGGCGCCGTTCCTCCGGACAGTTGCCGGGCCAGGCCGGGCGGCAGCGACTGCTGCTGTGTCAGTGCTTGCAGCGTGTTGCCCAGGGTCGAAGCGACCGTCGATGCGACGGTGGAAACGAACGGCGCGTTTTGCCCGGGCCCCGGCATCATGGGCGGCGATCCGTTCGATGGCGGCGGCGGGCCGCCGGGCACGGCGTGCGGCGGCGGACCCGGCATACCCGCGTGCGCAGGCGGGCCCTGCACGCCTGCATGCGCGGGCTGGGTGGAAGATCCGGGCAAGGAGGGCTGTGGCGAGGAACCAGGCAGACCGGAGGGCGCCTGCGGGAGCGGTGACGAACCCGGTCCGGACGGCGGCAGCGACGGTCCCGCGCCGGGGAAGTTCGAAGGGCCACCGAGGCCGCGCGCCAGGCTGGAAGTCAGATTGCCCAGCAACTGTTTCAGCCCGCCGAGTCCGGGAGGACCGTGGGACAGTCCGGGCGGGCCGGAGAGCGAACCGATGGACATGACGCATCCCCCGTGTAGCTTCGGGTGGCGGGACCGGGCCCCTGATGCACCGGGATGGTCCACGCTACGGCGTTTGCCCGGCGCGGGCACCCTCGGGCCAACCCTAGGGCGTATCGACATTCGCCTCCTATGGCGTCCCTGGCACCGATGCTCCTGTAGGAGGGGCTTCAGCCCCGACCCCAAGAAATGAGCGAAGCGCAAAAAAGGACCCACGCACGCAGCTTCCCGACCGCCACCCGCGCTGCTGGTTGCCTCGTCGCGATCTTCGGCAGGTCGGGGCTGAAGCCCCTCCTACAGGGATAGGCGGAGGGAGTGAATGTCGATTCGCCCTAGGGGAGCCTGGGTTCGACCGGGTTCATCCGGCTTGCCAGGAGGGCGGCCGGGCTCCGCCACCGCGGCTCAGGTCCGCCGCATGGCGCCGCGGCGGCGTCCAGTGCCGAGCTCGGCCTGGGCAATGACGTGTGTGCGAACTCACTTTTCCTTGAGATCAAGCGCGTCGCGCTTGGCTTGGCGGCGCGCCTCGCGCGGCAGGCCCCGGGCATTGCCGAACGCCGCCGCTTCCCAGCCGCCGTAGCTCGGGTTGGGCAGCATCCACCAGCGTTCGCCGAACCACTCGCCGTGGGTCGCCAGCAGCTGCTCCCGTGCCTGCGGGGTATTGCGCTCGACCCGGACGAAGTCGCCGAGCTGGTCCCCGAACTGCATCAGCACGCGGTAGCGGCGGCCGGCCAGCACGCGGCGGCAGCCTTTTTCGCTGCCGCGCGACTGGCAGTCCTCCACTTCGGTCCCCAGCCCGAGAAACACGCTGTCGTCGGCCACCGGAAAGCCGACGGCGCGGAGGTTGGCCAGTGTCGCGTCGGCGGACGCCTGCGTCCGGTTGGACAGGTAGACCAGGGTGACACCCCTGGTATCGGCCAGGCGTGCGAATGCCAGGACGCCCGGCACCGGTTCGGCCTGGCGTTCGTCGACCCATGCGGCCCAAGTGGCTTCGTCGTATTCCGTGCCGTCGCGCACCAGTCGCGCCTGGTACGGCGAGTTGTCGAGCACGGTCTCGTCGATGTCCACGATCACCGCCGGCGGTAGCCCGGCCGCGCTGCCCGCGGCCGCGCGTTCCTCGGGAACGAGCGCGTCCCAGTCCGGATCGGCGAGCGCATCATCGAGCCGGTCGCCGGCGGCGCGGTACAACGACAGGGCCGCGGCGCGGTACTCGGCGGACACCTGCATCCAGAGCACGGCGTTGAGATTGTCGTCGGCGGTGGCGGTGGCGGTGGCGGTGGCGGTGGCGGTGGCGGACGCGGCTGGTGCCGCGGGCGCGGCCGGCGGGCCGGTCCGGCAGGCGGGCAGGGTCAGCGCGAGCAGGCAGAGAGCCAGCAGGGTCGTGCGCACGGCGGTCTCCGGCGTTGCGGGCGTCGAGTGTAGCGAACGGCCAGGTCCGGGCCGACGCGGCATACGCCATAAGCGTTAACAGGCCCTACGCGTCGAGCAGCGCCTTGATCGCGGCGAACCCGGCGTCGGCGCGCTCGCGCTTGTGCTCCGCGTCCGCCACCGGGTCGGCGCCGTCGCGCTGCAGCTCGTCGGCGGGCAGCTCGTCGAGGAACCGGCTCGGCGTCAACCGCAGCCGGCTGCCCCATTTCTGCGCCTCGCGCGCATGCGACAGCCACAGCCGTTCCTTGGCGCGGGTGATGCCGACGTACAGCAGCCGCCGCTCCTCGTCGATCCGGCCCTCGTCGACGCTGGCCTCGTGCGGCAGGGTGTCGTCGTCGACGCCGACGATGAAGACGTAGCGGAACTCGAGTCCCTTGGCGGCGTGCAGGCTCATCAGCCGCACCTGGTTGCCGCCGTCGTCGCGGTCGGCATGGGTGAGCAGGGCGAGCTGCGCCGCAAGCTCGCCCGGGCCGGCGCCGCGCGGGCCGTCGAACCAGTCGGCGAGTTCGTCGAGGTTGCCGCGGCGCATGGCGAACTGCTGCTCGCTCTTGCACTGCGCGCGCACCGCGGCCAGCAGGCCGGAGCGCTCGTTGAGGTTGCGCACCAGCTCCGCCGGCGGCAGCCGCGCCGCCTCGGCGCGCAGCCCGCGGACGATGTCGGCGAACCCGCCCAGCGCATTGGCGGCGCGCGCCGGCAATTGTTTCAGCAGGCCGATCGATTCGGTCGCGCGCGACAATGGCAGCTGCGCGTGCTGCGCCAGTTCCGACAGCTTCGCCAGGGTGGTGGCGCCGACTTCGCGGCGAGGCGACTGCACCGCGCGCAGGAACGCGGAGTCGTCGTCGGGATTGGCGACCAGCCGCAGCCACGACAACGCATCCTTCACTTCGGCGCGCGCCAGGAACGCGGTGCCGCCGCTCAGGTGGTACGGCACCCGCAGCAGCTGCAGCGCCTTCTCCAGCGCGCGCGACTGGTGGTTGCCGCGGAACAGCACGCAGAACTCGTTCCACTGCGCCTTGCCGGCGGTCTGCAGGAACTGGATCTCGGCGGCGACGCGCTCGGCCTCGTGGGTCGCATCGCGGCACTCCCATACCCGGATCCGCTCGCCGTCGGCCTGCGCGCTCCACAGCGTCTTCGGGTGTTCGTGCGGATTGTTGGCGATCAGCGCGTTGGCCGCGCGCAGCACGCGATTGGAGCAGCGATAGTTCTGCTCCAGCTTCACCACCGTCAGGGCCGGATAGTCCTGTGCCAGCTGCGACAGGTTCTCGGGGTTGGCGCCGCGCCAGGCGTAGATGCTCTGGTCGTCGTCGCCGACGCAGGTGAAGTTTCCCTTCGGCCCGGCCAGCGCCTTCAGCAGCCGGTACTGGGCGTCGTTGGTGTCCTGGCATTCGTCGACCAGCAGGTAGCCGATGCGCTCGCGCCAGCCCAGGCGCAGGTCCTCGTCGGCTTCCAGCAGCTGCACCGGCAGCCGGATCAGGTCGTCGAAGTCGACCGCGTTGAACGCCGCCAGCCGTGCCTGATAGCGCGCGTACAGCACCGCGGCCTCGTGCTCGCGGGTGCTGCGCGCCGCCGCCGCCGCCTCCTCGGGCGAGAGGCCGGCGTTCTTGGCGCGCGACACCAGCTGCTGCATCGCCTGCACCACGTCGGGCTTGGCCCCGGGCAGCAGGTCCTTGAACTGCGCCAGGCTGTCGTCGGCGTCGAAGATCGAGAAGCCGCGCCGCAATCCGGCGGCGGCGTGCTCGATCTGCAGCAGCTTCAGGCCGAGCGCATGGAAGGTGGAGACCGTCAGGCCATCGGCGGCGTCGCCGCGGATGCGCTTGCCGACCCGCTCGCGCATCTCCCTGGCCGACTTGTTGGTGAAGGTGATCGCGGCGATGCGCCTGGCGGGATAGCGCGCGGTGGCGACCAGGTGCGCGATCTTTTCCACGATCACCCGGGTCTTGCCGCTGCCGGCGCCGGCGAGCACCAGCAGCGGGCCGTCGCAATGGGCGACCGCGGCGGATTGCTGGGGGTTGAGACCGTGCATGGGAAAGGCGGCAGGAACGGATGCGCATCTTACCCGCCGCGCCGGCCGCCGCCGCGGGCCTTCCCGTCGCCGGTCGCGGCGGACTTCAGGCCGGCGGCCGCGCGCGCCGCGTTGCACGTCCGTCCGGGCCTTGCACGCCCCGGCCCCGTTCCGGTCCGCCTGCCATGGCGGCCGACCGCGGGCCCGCCGCCGCGACCCCGCTACACTTCCGGAATGGCGAAACTGTACTTCTACTACTCCGCGATGAATGCGGGGAAGACCACCACCCTGCTGCAGTCCGCGCACAACTATCGCGAGCGCGGGATGCGGGTGGCGATCCTGACACCGCGCCTGGACGACCGGGCCGGCAGCGGCCGGGTGGCCTCGCGGATCGGGCTGCAGTCCGATGCGGTCGCGTTCGGCCACGGCGACGACCTGCAGCACTGGGCCGAGCGCGACGTCGCCGCCCACGGGCGCCTGCATTGCGTGCTGGTGGACGAGGCGCAGTTCCTGACCCGGGCGCAGGTATGGCAGCTGACCGAAGTGGTCGATGCGCTCGGCGTCCCGGTGCTCTGCTATGGCCTGCGCACGGATTTTCGCGGCGAGTTGTTCGAGGGCAGCCAGTACCTGCTGGCCTGGGCGGACGAACTCAGCGAGATCAAGACCATCTGCCACAGCGGACGCAAGGCGATCATGACCGTGCGCGTCGACGACAACGGCCTCGCGGTGCAGGCGGGGCCGCAGGTGGAGATCGGCGGCAACGAGCGCTACGTCTCCGTCAGCCGGGCCGAGTTCAAGCGGATCATGCGCGGCGAAGGCGGGATCGAGCAGCTGCAGCCGGATCTGCCGCTGACGTAGGGCCTGTTAACGCTTCCCGAGCAGATCGCGTTGCGCCGCAGTGGCCGCCAGGTGGTGTTGC
>NZ_JBFWIB010000026.1:0-24358 GCF_041300785.1 Luteimonas salinilitoris | reverse complement strand
GCCGGCGGTCTTGATCACCCGCAGTTCCGGCTCGTCGGCCAGCTTGTGCACGGTGCCGCAGGGCTGGCAGACCGGGGTGATGCTGCCGGCATACTCGCTGACCACGGCATTGCTGACCTCGCCCAGGGCATCGGCGTTGACCGTGGCCGGGTAGCTGAAGGTGTAGACGCCCGGCACCGTGCCGGTCTCCACCGTGCAGACGATCTCGCCCGCACCGTTGACGCAGCCGGCCGGCAACGCGCCCACCGTCAGGCCCGCGCCCGGCGTGTCGTGCAGCAGCACCGGCATGGTGAGCGCGGCCTTCTCGATCGTCACCGTCAGGGTGTACATCAGCGTGTCGCCGACGCCGACCTCTTCGCCTTCGTCCGGATCGGCGGTCTTGGCGATGGTGACCACCGGCTCGGCCACCGGATGCTCAGTGCTGCAGTCGGTGCACTCGGGCTCGCTTCCGCCGCCGCCGGTCGCGCTCACGACGTTGCCGATGTCGCCGACCGCGTCCGGGGCCACCTGCGCCTGGTAGGTGAAGGTGTGCACGCCCGGCAGCGCGCCGGCCGCCAGGGTGCACTCGAGCCCGGTGGCGACGACGCTGCAGTCCCCGCCCGCGGGAGCCGCGATCGAGTCCTCCAGCAGGGTCTGCCCGGCGCTCAGGGTGTCGGGCAGGAGCAGCGCTTCGGTGGTCGCGCCGCTGGCCACCGTCACCGTCACCGTGTAGGTGATGACGTCGCCGACAGCGACCTCGGTGCCGTCCTCCGGGTTGGAGGTCTTGCTCACCAGCACCTTCGAGATCACCGGGTTGGTGGTGGTGCAGGTCTCGCAGGTGCCGGTGCTCGTGGTCACGCTGTTGCTGACCTCGGTCGCCGCGTCGAGGTCCACCGTGGCGGTGTACTCGAACGTATGCGTGCCGATCGCGGCGCCCGCGGCCAGGGTGCAGGTGATCACCTGGCCCGTGGCCGAGCAGCCGTCTGGCAGCGTGCCAAGCGTCAAACCGTCGCCGAGCGTATCGGTCATCACTTCCGGATCGACGGTGGCCGCGGTGGCCACGTCCACGGTCAAGGTGTAGGTCAGCGTGTCGCCGGCCGAGACCTCGGTGCCGCTGGCCGGATCGACGCTCTTGTTGACGGTGATGCTGGGCGTGAGCGGATTGACGGTGCTGCACTCGTCGCAGACGCCGCGCGTGGGCGAGACGTTGTTGCTGACCTCGATGGTCGCATCGGCGTTCACCGTGGCGGTGTAGACGAACGTGTGGACGCCGATCGCCGCGCCGGCTTCCAGCGTGCAGGTGATCACCTGGCCCGAGGCCGTGCAGCCGGCCGGCAGCGTGCCGACGGTCAGGCCGTCGCCCAGGGTGTCGATCAGCGGTTCCGGTTCGTTGGTGACCGCATTGGCCACGGTCGCGGTGAGCGTGTAGGTCAGCGTGTCGCCCGGCGCGACCGCGGTGCCGCTGCCCACGTCGACGCTCTTGCCGACGGTGATCGTCGGGGTGAGCGGGTTGACCGTGGTGCAGGTGCCGCAGACGCCGGTGCTCGGCTCGACGTTGTTCTCGACCTGCGTGGTCGCGTCCTCGTCCACCGTGGCGGTGTAGGTGAAGGTGTGCGTGCCGATCGCCGCGCCGGCCGCCAGCGTGCAGGTGATCACCTGGCCGGACGCCGTGCAGCCGGCCGGCATCGGGCCGACCGTGAGGCCGTCGCCGAGGGTGTCGGTCAGGACCTCCGGATCGGCGGTCACGGCGTTGGCCACCGTCGCCGTGACGGTGTAGGTCAGGGTGTCGCCGACCGCGACCTCGGTGCCGCTGCCCACGTCGACGCTCTTGTTGATCGTCACCGTCGGGTCGACCGGGTTGACGGTGCCGCAGGTCTGGCATTCACCGTTCGTCGGCACCACGTTGTTCTCGACCTGCGTCTCCGCGTCGGCATCGACCGTGGCGGTGTAGGTGAACGTGTAGGTGCCGATCGCCGAGCCGGTCGGCACCGTGCAGGTCACCACCTGGCCGGAGGCGACGCAGCCGGCCGGCACCGTGCCGACCGTGAGGCCGGCGCCGAGCGTGTCGGTCATGACCTCGGCCTCGGTGGTCGCGGCATTGGCCACGACCGCGGTCAGCGTGTAGGTCAGGGTGTCGCCGACCGACACCGCGGTGCCGCTGCCCACGTCGACGCTCTTGTTGGTCGTGATCGTCGGGTCGAGCGGGTTGACCGTGGTGCAGGAGGTCTCGCAGACGCCATTGGTCGGCACTACCTCGTTGCTCACCTCGGTCTCCGCGTCGGCATCGACCGTCGCGGTGTAGGTGAACGTGTAGGTGCCGATCGGCGAGTCGGCCGCCAGCGTGCAGGTGATCACCTGGCCCGCGTTGGTGCAGCCAGCCGGCATCGGACCGGCCGTGAGGCCGTCGCCGAGCGTGTCGGTCATGACCTCGGCCTCGGTGGTCGCGGCGTTGGCCACGACCGCGGTCAGCGTGTAGGTCAGCGTGTCGCCGACCGACACCGGGGTGCCGCTGCCCACGTCGACGCTCTTGCCGGTCCGGATGGTCGGGTCGACCGGCGTGATGATGCTGCAGGTCTCGCAGATGCCGGTGCCGGGTTCGACGTTGTTCTCGACCTCGGTGGTCGCGTCCTCGTTCACCGTGGCGGTGTAGACGAAGGTGTGGGTGCCGATCGCCGTGCCCTGGGCCAGCGTGCAGATGATCACCTGCCCGGTGGACGTGCAGCCGGCCGGCAGGGTGCCCACCGTCAGGCCGGTGCCCAGGGTGTCGGTCAGGATCTCGTCCGCGCTGGTGACCGCATTGGTCACGTCCACCGTCAACGTGTAGGTCAACGTATCGCCGACCGCGACCGCCACACCGGGCGCCTGGTCGACGCTCTTGTTGACGATCACCGTCGGGTCGACCGGATTGGTGGTGGTGCAGGTGCCGCAGACGCCGTTGGTCGGCTCGACGCTGTTGTCGACCGACGTCTCCGCATCCTCGTTCACCGTGGCGGTGTAGACGAAGGTGTGGGTGCCGACGGCCGCGCCGGCCGCCAGCGTGCAGGTGATCACCTGGCCGGCATTGGTGCAGCCGGCCGGCATCGGGCCGGCCGTGAGGCCGGCGCCCAGGGTGTCGGGCAGGACCTCGTCCGCGGTGGTGACCGCGTTGGCCACGTCCACCGTCAGCGTGTAGGTCAGGGTGTCGCCGACCGACACCGGCGTGCCGCTGGCCGGGTCGACGCTCTTGTTGACGAGGATCGTCGGATCGACCGGGTTGACGGTGGTGCAGTCCCCGCAGATGCCGGTGCTCGGCTCGACGTTGTTCTCGACCTGCGTGGTCGCGTCCTCGTTCACCGTGGCGGTGTAGACGAAGGTGTGGGTGCCGATCGCGGCGCCCGCGGCCAGGGTGCAGGTGACCACCTGGCCCGCATTGGTGCAGCCGGCCGGCATCGTGCCGACCGTGAGGCCGGTGCCCAGCGTGTCGGTCATGACCTCGGCCACGGCGGTGACCGCGTTGGATACCTGCGCCGTCAGCGTATAGGTCAGCGTGTCGCCGACCGACACCGCGGTGCCGTCGCCCACGTCGACGCTCTTGTTGACCAGCACGGTCGGATCGACCGGGTTGACCGTGGTGCAGGTCTCGCATTCACCGTTGGTCGGCACCACGCTGTTCTCGACCTGCGTCTCCGCATCGGCATCGACGGTGGCGGTGTAGGTGAAGGTGTGCGTGCCGATCGCCGCGTCGGCGGCCAGCGTGCAGGTCATCACCTGGCCGGAGGCCACGCAGCCGGCCGGCATCGTGCCCGCCGTCAGGCCGGCGCCGAGGGTGTCGGTCAGCACTTCCGGTTCGACCGTCGCCGAACCGACCACGTCCACGGTCAGCGTGTAGGTCAGCGTGTCGCCCGGCGAAACGGGGGTGTTGCTGGCGGGATCGACGCTCTTGTTGACCGTGATCACCGGCGTGACGTCGGTGTCGTCGTCGGTGTTGTTGTCGGGATTGGGGTCGGGCGAACCGTCCGGCGGGCTGCTCACCGTCGCCACGTTGACCAGCTCGCCTTCGAAGTCGTCCGGCACCGACAGGGTCAGGGTGAAGGTGACGGTGGCATCGGCCGGCAGGTCGACCGGCACGTCGGCGATCGCGCCGCTGCCGCTGGCCGTGCCGCAGACGCCGCCGCCGGTGCCGCTGCCGCAGGTCCAGCTGGCGGTGGTGATGCCCGCGGGCAGCGGGTCGTCGACCGTGGCGCCGGCGACGCCGAACGGACCGAGATTGCTGACCACGATGGTGTAGACGACGTCCTCGCCCGGCATGTAGGTGTCGCTGCCGTCGTCCTTGTCGATCGCCAGGTCGGCCGGGAACTCCACCGCCGTGGTGGGGCACTTGGCGCCGTCGCCGGCGCCCACCGGCCCATCGGAGATCAGCGTCGCCACGCCCGTCGTCAGATTGAACCGGTAGAATCCGCCGGTCGCATTCTCACGGCCAAAAACGCCGTTGCTGGCGCTGATCAGCGATCCAAAGCCGCCGCCGGCAACGCCCGACTGGCCGATCGGATCCACCGTGCCCGTATTCGGGTCGATGGAGTAGACGATGCCGCTGGTCTGGTCGTGCGTGTAGATGAGCCCGCCGTTCCAGGCAAAATCCGCGGAGGCGATCGCCTGGCTGAGCGCGATGCGCGTGGCCGTCCGGGTGGACAGGTCCACGCGCCACATCTCGCTCGTCGAGATGTTCCCCTTGACGTAGTAGAAGCCGTCCGCGCCGACCACGCCTGTGGCGATGCTCGTCGCGGCATTGATTCCACCGCCGACGATGGGACCCACATCCCGCACGACGCCATCGCTGCCGATCCGCAGGAGGCGCCACCTGCTCGTACCGGCATCCCATCGCGTCGCATAGATGTAGTTGCTGTCGGGGTCGTAGCCCATGGCGTTGTAGCCAGGGGAATCCGGCGAGCCGATCGGGGGATAGGTGAGCGGGTTGGTGCTGGTATCGGCACGGACGAGTTGCACCCCGCCGGTTACACCCACGCCCAGGTAGATGGTCGCGTCGCAGGTGCCGAAGCTCGGCTGCACCGGGTGCTGGGTGGTGCAGGTGCCGCAGGTCGGGTTGTCGTCGCCCGTGGGCACCACCGTGTTGCTCACCGTGCCGGTGGCGCCCAGGTCGACGATGGCGGTGTAGCTGAGCGCATAGGTGCCCGCCGGCGTGCCCGCCGGCAACGTGCACACCAGTTCGCCGCTACAGGTGAAGTCGCCGGGAGCGGTCACCGTGCCGAAGGTCAGGCCGGCGCTCAGCGTATCGGTGAGCGTGACGACGTCCGAGGTCGGGCCGCCGGCCACGGTCGTGGTCACCGTGTAGGTGATGGTGTCACCGACGCCGAGCATTGTGCCCGGCACCGGGCTGGAGGTCTTCTCCACCGTGACTACGGACGGCTCAAGGGTGTCGGTGTCGTCGTCGGTGTTGTTGCCCGGGGTGGGATCGGGCGAGCCTTCCGGCGGGCTGGTGACGGTGGCCACGTTGACCAGGTCGCCACTGAAGTCGCTCGGCACCGACAGGGTCAGGGTGAAGGTGACCGTGGCATCGGCCGGCAGGTTGACCGGCACGTCGGCGATCGCGCCGCTGCCAATGGCCGCGCCGCAGGTGCCGCCGCCGGTGCCGCTGCCGCAGGTCCAGCTGGCGGTGGTGATACCGGTGGGCAGCGGATCGGCGACGGTCGCACCCTGCACGCCGAACGGGCCGAGGTTGCTGACCACGATGGTGTAGACCACGTCCTCGCCCGGCACGTAGGTCTCGCTGCCGTCGTCCTTGTCGATTGCCAGGTCGGCGGCGAATTCCATCGGCGTGGTGTGGCACTTGGCGCCGTCGTTGGCGCCGCCGGATGGCGGCGAATCCGAAATCAGCGTCACCGCACCGGTGGTCAGGTCGAACTGGTAGAAGCCGCCGCCGTTGACGCTTCCGAAGACGCCGTTGCTGGCGCCGTATATGGCGCCAAAGGCATCCGCGATTCCGGTCTGGCCAACAGTTGTCGTGGCTCCCGTAGCGGGATCGATCGCGTGGAGCAGGCCCGTCACGTGGGAATGACCATAGAGCAAACCGTTGTGCCAGGCCCAATCCGACAGCCATACCGACTCGCTGAGCGTGATGAGGGTTGCCGTCCGCGTCGCCAGATCGACGCGCCATGCCTGGTTGGTGCTCTGCGAGCCCTTGACGTAATAGAAGCCGTCTGGGCCGATTTCACCGGTATTGAGATCAGCCGCAACGGTGTCGATCCCGCCCCCTGAAACGGCGCCGAGATTCTCCGCCGAGCCATCGCTGCCGATGCGCAGCAGGACGTGCTGGCCATCGACCTGGCCGCTCGCATAGATGTAGTTGTCGACGGGGTTGTAGGCCGCCGCGTTGTACGTAACCGCAGCCGAACCCAGTGGCGGATAGGTGAAGGGATTGGTGGAGGTGTCGATCCGCAGCAGCGCCGTCGGACCGCCCTGCATGAGATACATGGTCGCATCGCACGCGCCGAAGTCCGGGGGCGGCGCGCTCACCGAGATCAGCGCGTCGTCGCTGTCGTTGTCCGGGTTCGAGTCGACCACGCCGTCGGGCGGGGCGACGGTCGCGGTGTTGGTGACCGCCGACTGCGCCAGGACCTTCATGCCCGCGAAGGCGGACACCACCAGGACCAACGACAGGAGGCTCGAACGGCAGAACGCTGCTGCCTTGCGCTGAGACGTGACGGTCACAAGTGGCTCCCCATTGCTGCTGTAGAGCAACCGACCGACACGGACCACCACTTGCGTCCTGCTGGCAGATTGCCTGCTTAAACCTCCATCCCCTTGCGACGCCGCCGTTCACTCCCCTGGGCGATCGAGGGCACCGATGAAAACGGTTCCGCGGCCGAGGGCGTCGTTCGAGGATTTGCGCAGGCAATCTAGGGCCGCCCCTCGCCATCGATCACGCACGGAAATTCAACAAACCGCACGGAAGTTCAACAAACATCACCATTGGTGAGCGTCGGCAGCCGAATTGGGAACGGCGGCACGGATGGGACGGGCCGGCTGGCCGGCCGCTCCGGAGAGACCATCGGTAGCGGGCCGGCACCTGCGCGGGCTCCGCCCCGTTCGATCCGGGCGCAGGCGAAACCGCGGCGGGGCGCGGAAAACTCGGGGTTTCGGCAGCCGGCGAGCTGATGGCACGGCGCGCGCGTGTCCCGGTCGCGGCATGCTGGCGATGCTTGGCGCGGGCACCCGGCCGCGCATAAAACCGACGCCGTTCACATCTCGTTAAATTGCAGGTGCCAATTGCTTGAATCGCAACATGCGTCACGCTTTTAGATGGCCGGTTTCGTCGCCGGCGCCTGTCTACCGGTTTCCGGAGACGGCCGCTATATTGGCCGGGATTCTCGGTGAGAAACGGTGGGTTGGCATGGGGCGGAGACCGAACGGCCGGCGGGTGCGGGCATCGATTCCGCGGATCGTTGCTCCCATTGCGGGGAGGTTTCCCTACATTTCCTGGCCCTTGTCTTCCCCCTTTGCAAAAGGGGGATTGAGGGGGGCGAAAGCCGCCGCTTGCAAGCCGCAGGCTTGCGACGGCTTGAGCGCCCACGCGCACTGCGCGTGGGCCGGGAATCGCGAAGCGATTTGCTCTGGCTGTGGCTTGGCCGGGCGCGGAGCAAATCCCCCCTTCCCCCCTTTTTCAAAGGGGGGACGTGATCGAGCCAACGCCCCCTCGCGGCGGCCGCACCGATGACCGCTCAAGACACGCCGCTCGGTCTGCGGCAACGCCTGATCGGCTGGTTGACGCATGTCCCCGTTGCGCGGCAGGACAGGCGCAATGCGTGGATGCTGCAGCTGCTCCTGATCGTTGCCGGTGCGATGGCGGTGTCGATCGCGGTCGCGTCCTGGAGCGGCGCGGGTGCGGTGGGGGACGGCGAACGTTGGGGCGCCCTGGCGATCGGCGCCTACGCGTGGACCTGCTTCGTCCTGTTGCGCCGGGGGCGCTTCCGGCTTTCGGCCGCGCTGACCATTGCCGGCGGCCTGCTGCTGATCGCGCTCAGCTACCAGGCTTACGGGCTGCGGGCGCAGTCGGGGCTGCAGACGACCCATGTGATGCCGCTGCTGTTCGCCGGGCTGTTGCTGGGCAGGTCCGCGGTGTGGTGGACCGCGCTGGCCACCGCCGGCGCGCTGGCGATCGGCGCGCTGGCCGACCTGGGGCACGCGACCAACGCCGCGGCGGCGTCGGAGGTGCTGCCGAACCTGCTGCTGTCGTGCATGAGCTTTCTGGTGCTGGCGATGATCCTGGACCGCCTGATCCTGTCGTCGCAGCGGGCGATCGAGCGCAGCAGGGAACTCGATGCGCTGTGCGTGGAACTCGAGCGCGAGATCGACGAGAAGGAGCACGCCTATGCACGCCTGCTGCAGACGCAGCGCATGGAGGCCATCGGCCGGCTCGCGACCGGCGTCGCCCACGATTTCAACAATATCCTCAGCGTGATCGCAGGCCTGGCGACGTCGCCGCGCGCGCAGGGCGACGACGCCGATGCCACCCTGTCCAGGATCCAGCGGGCGGCGCAGCGCGGCGCGGTGGTCACCCGGCGCCTGCTGAGCTTCGGCCGCACGCAGGTCCGGCTGGTGTCCACGTTCGACCTGGCGGAGGCGATCGAGGAGATGCGCCCGCTGCTGCTGCCGATGTTCCCCCGCGCGATCCGGGCCCGGCTGGACACCCCGCCGCCGGGCCTGCTGGTGACCGCCGACCGCGACGAGCTCGAACTGGCGCTGCTGAACATCGCCGCCAACGCCTGCGACGCGATGCCGCAGGGCGGCCGGTTCGCGCTGTCGATCGAGGCCGACGGCGGGCACGCGCTGATCCGGGTCGAGGACACCGGCAGCGGCATGACGCCGGACGTGCGCGCGCGCCTGTTCGAGCCGTTCTTCACGACCAAGCCGAAGGACAAGGGCACCGGCATCGGCATGGCGATCGTGCACCGCTTCGTCGCCGACAGCGGCGGCGGGATCGACGTGGACAGCGCGCCCGGCGAGGGCACCCGCATCCGGCTGCGGTTGCCGCTGGCGGTGCCCGAATGCGACGCGGGGCAGGCGGCCGAAGCGCCGCGGGTGCTGCTGGTGACCGGCGACGCCGCGCTTGCACGGCACGCGACGGCGACGCTGGCCGCGCGCGGGTGCCGCGTCATCGAAGCCCGGCGCGGCGGCGAGGCGATCGCCCAGGTGCTGCAGTCGACCGCCATCGACGTGGTGATCGCGGACCACGATCTCGCCGATACCGACGGGCTGGTGCTGCTGCGGCAGCTGGGCAACATGCTGGGGAAGGCCCGGCGGGTGCTTATCTCCGATCGGTCGCCCGCCGGTCCTTCCGGCGATCCGGCCGCTTCCGATGATCTCGACGACTCGGGCATCCTGCGGGTGCGCAGGCCATTCACCGGGGAGCAGCTGCTGGCCACGTTGCCGGCGATCCCGGCAGATGGCGGCGCCGCCTGCGGGCGATGACGTCATCGCCATCGTTCCGGACGAGGCGGCGGAGGCTTCCCCCCGTTTCCCTGCCGGAGAAAGAGGTGCGTTTGCGAGCCATTGGCGCGCGTACGCGCTGCATGCCTCGTGCGCTGGCACGGCCCGCCGCGCCACGAGATTCCCGCGGTGCACATGCCCTTCGTAGGAGCGCGCCATGCGCGCGATGCCGCGGGCATTTCGCCACCACGCAATTCCGTCCACCGACGCGCCTTCCGGCTCGCGGCGGAGCCGCGGATGGCCGAGACCAGACACCCGCGGCATCGCGCGCATGGCGCGCTCCTACGAAGGACCGTATGCCCCCTTCTCCCGCTTGCGGGGTGAGGGCGTGTCATTCCCGGATTCGGAGA
The DNA here is from genome assembly GCF_041300785.1 of Luteimonas salinilitoris. Taxonomy (NCBI): domain Bacteria; kingdom Pseudomonadati; phylum Pseudomonadota; class Gammaproteobacteria; order Lysobacterales; family Lysobacteraceae; genus Luteimonas; species Luteimonas salinilitoris. The sequence continues at coordinate 14,546 of NZ_JBFWIB010000026.1, read as the reverse complement.
TCAGCCGCGCCGCGCGCGTGGTCGCGGGGCCGTGCCGCCGGGCTCGGGCTGGCTTCTTTCCAAATGCGTGCTGCCGACCAATGCCAGCAGGCCGAGCAGCGTCGCCAGCGTCCACACCCACGGGCGCTGGTACCACGGACGCGGATGGACGATCCGCAGACTCGCCGGCACCGGCGACCACTGACCGCCGGCGATGCGCGCCTGCACCTCGAACAGGTGCTCGCCCCAGGGAATCGAGGGGTAGAGGATGCTGCGGTTCTGCCCGGCCTCGACCCAGCCCTCGTCGAACCCGGACAGGCGGAAGCGGAAGTGGGTGTCCCGCGGCTTGCTCAGGTTGACCGCGGTATAGCGGATCTCCAGGTTGCGGGCGAAGGATTCCAGCACCAGCGCCGGCCCGGTGAATTCCAGCGGACGCCCGGCGACCGCGACATGCTCGATGTGCGGCTGCAACGGCGCCGGCCGGACCTCCGGCACGTCCTTGGGATCGAGCACGGCGAAGCCCTCCACCAGGGAGAACCACAACCGGCCCTGCGTATCGCGGTGACAGGGCGACGAGGTGCCGCCGTTGATCTCGGCCGGCACCAGGCCGTCGGCCGCGGTGTAGCCGATCGACTCGATCGTGGCCGCCGCCTCGCGTGGCGCCGGCAGCAACGTCACGCCGCGATTGCCGCCCAGCCACAGGCGCCCGCGGTCGTCGGCGAGAATGCACGAGACGGTATCGTCGAACAGGCCGTTGCCGCTGTCGTAGTGCTGCACCTGTCCGTTGCGGATGCGGTTGAGGCCGCCGCCGTAGGTGCCCACCCAGAGCGTGCGCGCTTCCTCGTCCTCATACACGGCGCGGGCGAAACGGGATGACAGCCCCTCCGCCGGGGTCCAGCGCTCGACCGCCTCGCCGCCGACCAGCCGCAGCACGCCCTGGTCGCCCGCGAACCAGTGGCCGCCCTGCGCGGCCTCGATCCTCTGGTTGATACGCATGCCTTGCAGGGCGTCGATGTCGCGGCGGCCGATGATCCGTCCGCGGGCGTCGATCTCCAGTTCGAACGTCGAGCGTCCCGAACCGACCACGTAGCGCCGGCCTTCGCGCTGCCAGATGTTGATCGACTCTCCGGCCGGCCAGGTGACGACGTGCTCCGGTTCGCCTCCCACGATCCGTCCCAGGCTGCCCCCGTTCGTTCCCACCCACAGCACGCCGTCGCGGTCCAGCAGCAGACTGCCGACGCATTCGTTCCCCAGCACCTGCAGGATCGGCAGCGTCTGCATGCTGCCGTCGTGCCGCCAATGGCCCAGCCGTCCGCAGGCCGATCCGAACCACAGGCCGCCCTGTCCGTCGGCGACGACCGCGCGGCCGGCCGCGTTCGGCTCCGGCTGCGGCACGGCGATCACCCCGAACAGCGGTTTGCGAAACCGCAGCAGTCCCTTGCTGGTGCTGCCGACCCACAGATTGCCCTCGTTGTCGCGCGCCAGGCTGGTGACGCCCACGCCCGCAAGCTCGGGCACGTTGCGCCAGGCTCCGGTAGCGTCCTCCCGCACCAGCTGCCCGGATGCCTGCGACACCCACCACAGGCCGTCGGCGTCCTGGGTGGCGAAGGTGGGCCGGTCGACCCCGAGCGGCTGCCAGTGCCGCCGGACCGGGTCGTACCGGTAGAGCATGCGTTCGGTGCCCACCAGCAGCTGGTCGCCGCTGCGTTCCAGCAGGTAGACCCTGCGGTCGCTGCCGGGCAGGCGGAGGGGCTGGAGCTCGCCGTCGACCACGACGCCGAAGCCGCGGTGGCCGCCGACATGAACCCGCCCCTGGCCATCGCTGGACAAGCGGACGTAGCCGGCCCAACCCAGGCGCGCGATCCATGTCTCCTGCCGGCTGTCCGGGTGCAGCCTCAGCACGCCGGCACTGCTTGCGATCCAGATCTCCCCGTCCGGACCCTGCAGGATGTCGCTGACCTGGCAGACGCCGTCGCAAATCGGGAGGTGCCGGAACATGCCGTGTTCGAGCACGCTCAGCCCGGCATCCTGGGTGCCGATCCACAGCCGTCCGGCGTCGTCCTCGTGCAGGGCGATGATGCGGTCGCTGGCCGGGCCTTTTTGCCGCCCTTGCTCCACGGCCGCCGACTCGGCGCCGGACTGCCCCCGAAACGTCTCGAACGTCATCCCGTCGAAACGCGCCAGGCCTCCGAAGGTGCCGATCCACAAATAGCCGTCGCGGGCCTGGACGATGGCGTTCACCCCCGACTGCGGAAGCCCGTCGTCACCGGTGAACGTCCGCGGCACGATCCGCTCGTCGGGTTGCACCGCCGACGCCAGCGCGGAACCGCAGGCCGCGAGCAGGCCGAGCAACAAACCGATCAGCCGCATCGGAAGTCCTTCAACAGCAAGCAAGTGTCCCCCGGGAAAGCAAGGCGGGCTCTCCCTTCTCCCTTCGGGGTGAAGGCGTGCTGCTTGCGAGCCACTGGCGCGCGCACGCCTGAACGCCCTTGCGCCTTGCGCAAGGGCCGGGGCGCGGTGGCGCGGAGGATGGGCGGCGCGTCATCGCGGACGATAATGGTGGGCCAAGGCCCACCCTATGGGGGTTATAGGGTGGGCCTTGGCCCACCGCAAGGGTACGGCGAAGCGGCAGGGGTGCGAACCATCGCGACTTCGCCGTACCCTCACCCCAACCCCCGCTCCGCGCCCCGGCCCGTGCCAGCGGCACGGGCGCTCCAACGCACGCGCGCCAATGGCGCGCAAGCCGTGCGCTGTCGTCCCGCAGGGAGAGGGGCTTCAAGCCGACTGCCGGATAGGTCCAAACCTCTGGCAACAATCATGTCGAACATTCTGCCGGAAAGCAGGCGGCCGCGGGCGTCGGCACGCTTCTTCGCGCGCCTGCCGATGGCCGACGGCGCGCACGGACCTGGACGCGAACACGCCGGCTCCACGGAACCGCGATAACGCGCGATAGCCTCGCGTAGGAGCGCGCCATGCCCGATGCCGCGCCAGGCAGCCCTTTCCGCCGCAGTGAAGAATGGGCCGTCGCCACGGGCGGTGTCAGTGAATAGCCCGCACCTCGAGCCAACGGGTGCGGTGTTGGTCTATCGTGAGGAGCTTGGCTATTGATTTGTACTGCCCGTGGCGACGGGCCTTGTCTCGTCGCAACGGAGAAGGCTGCCTGGCGCGGTATCGCGCGCATGGCGCGCTCCTACGGCGGGACCGACCGTAACGGTCGCGCGGCAATGATCATGCTTCGTAGGAGCGCCCCATGGGCGCGATGCCGCGTGACGCGTGGGCCCCCGGACACGTTCGGCGCCTCGGAACCGGGGCATCATTGCCGCATCCCTGCACCCATTGCGGCGTGGTCCGACCGCGACCGGTCGGGAACGGCTACCAGGTCAGGACGTAGCCGACACCGCGCACGGCGCGGAGCGGAAGCTCCTCGCGTCCCAGCTTCAGGCATTTCTTGCGCAGGCGGTGGACCAGCATCTCCAGCCGGTGCGGATCGAAGTCATGCACGTTCTCGGCCAGGCTGGCGATCAGCGCCTCGCGCTTGATCGGGGCACCGCAACTCGCTGCCAGGACCTTCATCACCTGCCGCTCGGCCAGGCTCATCGCGATCTCGACGCCGTCCGGCGACAGGATGCGCCAGCATCCCTCGTCCATACGCCACTTCGCACGCGCGAGGTTCGCGTTGGGGACGACCCGGCGGGCCAGGTTGCGCAGCGTGGTCGCCACCATCTCCATGCTCGCCGGCTTGGACAGGTAGGCGTCGACGCCGGCACGCAGGCCGCGCATGCGGTCGTCGCCGGAGGCGTAGCCGGTGAGCATGACGATGCCGAGCGCCGGAGACAGGCCGCGCAGGTGCGCGGCGATGCTGAACCCGTCCTCGTCCGGCAGCCCGGCATCGAGCAGCACGAGGTCGTAGCGCCGCACGGTCATCGCCCGGTAGAGCTCGAGTGCGCTCGCCATGCCATCGACCTCGAACCCCGCGCGCGTGAGCGTCGGCACCAGAACGTCCTCCCTGAACTCCCGATCGTCCTCGACCACCGCCAGCCTGGGCAGTTCATTGGTCGCCTGCAGCATCGCCGTATTCATAATCCATGCACCAAAAAATGCCGAAGTCGCGGCTACCAGTGGATTCGGGGCACGGGGCCCCGTCTCGCACCAGGCGACAGCCGCAGTCGCCGCCATCGACGTGACGGTCGACCATCGGACAGAGATTTGATGAAGCCCCCAAAGATCGCGCATAACCGGCGCGTGCCCACCATAACAAAAAAATAACGACACGGCATAGGGATTCCATCTCTCTTTTTACGTGAACACGGCGACAGTTCCGATTTCCGGTAGCACTGGTGTCAATCGCCCCGCCCGCGGCGGCGGTTCCCCATGGTGCCCGCCGCAGGTCGCCGCGCGGCGCAAACGGACATCGCGATGGGAAATGAATGCGCCGCCTGGCGCCTTCCCTTCTCCCTATCGGGGTGAAGGCGTGCTGCTTGCGAGCCATTGGCTCGCGCATGCCTGAACGCCCTTGCGCTGTGCGCAAGGGCCGGGGCGCGGAGCGAGAGCCTGCCCCCGCTTTGACACCCCGGCAGAGCCGAAGGTTTGCTTCGAAGAAGCACCGAAAGACCGTTACGGGCTTTCCCGACCGGAAGGAGGCGGCGCAGCCTTGTTGGGATAGACGATCAGGATCTCGAGGTCGGCGTCGCCGGCCTGCTGCAGGGCGTGGGTGCTGCCGGGGCGGGTGAGCATGGCGTCGCCGGGCCCGACCTCGTGCGCCTCGCCGTCGAGGACGAACACGCCGCGGCCCGAGAGCACGTAGTAGATCTCGTCCTTGTCGTGCGGATGCAGGCCGATGCCGGCGCCCGGGTGCAGCACGCGCTTGCGGAAGGCGAACGGCAACGCCTCCGCGTCGGCGAAGTACGGCCAGGCGGTGGTGGGCCCGGGGCCGCCGTGCGGACCGGGCTGCTCGACCGTCGGGACATCGTTCGCGCGCAGCACCCGCGACGGATGCGCCTGCGCGGCGCGCAGCGCCCGCGCATCGGCAGGCGCGCCGCAGTCGGTGTCGCGCACGACATGCTGCCCGAGCGCCGGGTCCAGCGCCTTCCACTCGCGCACCACCAGGCAGGCGACCAGGGTGGCGCCGGCGCGGCTGAAGTGGGTGTCGTCGGCCTGGCCCTGCTCCGGCACGTGCATGTAATACGGCTTCGAGGCCTCGTCGCCCAGCGCGCGCAGCCAGTCCGTGCTGGCGGCGGTGAGATCGATCAGCGCGATCTGCTCGCGCCGCGCCAGTTCGCGCACCGCCTGCGCGTAAAGCCCGTGGGTGTCGAGCAGCTGGCCGTGGTCGAACTTGCGCCGCGCCACCGGCGTGATCAGCACCGGCGTGGCGTCGCGCTCACGTGCCAGCGCGACGTAGCGCATCAGCCACTGCGGGAAGGCCTGTTCGGGCTCGTTGTAGCGCGAGGGATCCTCGAACTTGGCATCGTTGTGGCCGAACTGGATCAGCAGCACGTCGCCGGCGGCGAGTTCGTCCTCGATCGGCGCGAACCATTCCTCCTCGATGAAGCTGCGCGCGCTGCGGCCGCTCTTGGCGTGGTTGCGGACCTCGAACGCGTCGGGATCGAGGAAGGTCTGCAGCACTTGGCCCCAGCCGTTGCGCGGCGCGCGCTCGGGACCGTATTCGCTGGCGGTGGAGTCGCCGACGACGAATACACGCTTGGGCGCGGCATGCGCCCCCCAGGCCGCAAACGCGACGATGGAGCACAACAGGCAACCCAGCACCCGCCCGGCACCCGACGAAAAACGGGCTCCGCTCCTGCGCTCTTCCGATTCCCGATTTCCCATTCCCGATTCCCGGCCTCAGCGCGCCAGCCAGCCGCCGTCGACCGGCAGCACCGCGCCGTGCACATAGTCGGCCGCGTTCGAGGCCAGGTACACCGCGGCGCCGCCGAGATCCGACGGATCGCCCCAGCGCCCGGCCGGGATGCGCTCGAGGATCGCGGCGTTGCGCGCTTCGTCGTTGCGCAGCGCCTCGGTGTTATTGGTGGCGAAGTAGCCCGGCGCGATGGCGTTGACGTTGATGCCCTTCGACGCCCACTCGTTGGCCAGCAGCCGGGTGACGCCGAGCACGCCGGACTTGCTGGCGGTGTAGGACGCCACGCGGATGCCGCCCTGGAACGACAGCATCGACGCGATGTTGATGATCTTGCCGCCGCGCCCGGCGGCGACGAGGGTGCGGGCGACCGCCTGCGACAGGAAGAACAAGGTCTTCAGGTTCACGCCGACCACCGCGTCCCAGTCGTCCTCGGTGAAGTCGAGCGCGTCGTTGCGGCGGATGGTGCCGGCGTTGTTGACCAAGATGTCGATGCGTCCGAGACGCTCGAGCGCGGCATCCACCACGCCCTGCACCGGGGCGATGGTGTCGAGCGACGCCTCGATCCAGGCGAAACGGCGGCCGAGCGCGGTCACCCGCGCCTCGGTGTCGGACGGAGCGCTGCGGCCGACCGCGGCGATGTCGGCGCCGGCCTGCGCCAGCGCCACGGCGATGCCCTGGCCGAGGCCGGTGTTGGCGCCGGTGACGAGGGCGACTTTGCCGCTGAGATCGAAGGAAGGAGACATGGTGGCGCGATCCTTTGTTTGCGGTGCTTCAGGCCAGGAATGTAGGAGCGCGCCATGCGCGCGATACCGCGCCAAGCAGCCTTTCCCGCTGCAGTATGGCCAAGCCCGTCGCCACGGGCGGTGCCAATGAACAGCCGGGCCCTTCGCGAGGGGCTGACAAACACCCATGGGTGGAGCGTCGGCTATTCATTGGCGAAACCCGTGGCGACGGCCCATTTCTCACCGCGGCGGAAAGGATTGCTTGGCGCGGCGCGCTCCTACGAGATCATTTCAGCTGGCAGATGTCGAGCACATGCATGTCGGTGTAGTCGAGGTTCTCGCCGCCCATCGCCCAGATGAAGCAGTAGTTGCTGGTGCCCGCGCCCATGTGGATCGACCACGGCGGCGACACCACCGCTTCGCCGTCGGCGACCACGATGTGGCGCTGCGCGTCGGGCTGGCCCATGAAGTGGTAGACGCGGTCGTTCTCGCCGAGGTCGAAGTAGAAGTACACCTCGGAGCGGCGGTCGTGCAGGTGCGGCGGCATGGTGTTCCAGACGCTGCCCGGCTTGAGGATGGTCAGCCCCAGCAGCAGCTGCGACGACTTGCAGGTGGCGGGCACGATGTACTGGTAGATGGTGCGCTCGTTGCTGGTCTCCAGCGCGCCGCGCTCGAGCGGCACCGCGTCGTTGATCGAGATGTGCTTGACCTCGTAACGCGCGTGCGCAGGGGTGGAGGCGAGATAGAACTTCGCCGGGGTGCCGGTATCGTCGGAGGCGAAGCTGACCTCCTCACTGCCCATCGGCACGTACAGGCCGTCCTTCGGCGCCAGCGCATGCGCGGTGCCGTCGACGGTGACGGTGCCGCTGCCGGCGCCGACGTTGACGATGCCGAGTTCGCGCCGCTCCAGGAACGGATGGCCCTTGGCCGATTCCGGCTCGGCCTGCTTCGGCAGCGCGACGGCCTTGTTCACCGGTGCGGCGCCGCCGATCACGAAGCGCTCGTAGTGGGTGTAGCTGAGGCGGATGTCGTCGGCGGCGAACAGGCCGTCGAGCAGGTACAGGTCGCGCAGCTCGTCGTTGGAGATGTTCTGCATCACACCCGGATGGGTGGCGTGATAGGTCTTCTGGTACATGGGGGCGGTCTCCCGTGGCTGGTGCGCCCGGCGCGGATGTCGCGGACGGCTTCCGTGGTCGATGGACTCGATTCTACGGATTCTGGTAACCGGTGTCATTTCGCAGTGCGCCAATTCGGGGAGGTCGGCTCGCAGCCGCGCAGGTATCGCACGCGTGGCGCGCCTACGGATCAGGTTCACCCTGCACCGATCACCGTGGGCGCGACTCTCGGACGATCTTGCGCAGCGCGGCCACGTCTCGCCCCCGCCGTAGGAGCGGGCCACGCCCGCGATGCCGCGGGGGCCGGACGCGGGAGCGCGATTGCATCGAGGCCGCGAGGGCGCCGGCATCGCGCGCATGGCGCGCTCCTACGGAGGAGCCCACCTTGCACCGACCACCGTCGGCGCGACCCTCCGGCCATTTTGCGCCGCGCAGCCACGCCGCGACCCCGTCGTAGGAGCGGGCCACGCCCGCGATGCCGCGGGGGCCGGACGCGGGAGCGCGATTGCATCGAGGCCGCGAGGGCGCGGCATCGCGCGCATGGCGCGCTCCTACGGAGGAGTCCACCTTGCACCGATCACCGTCGGCGCGACCCGTCACCGGGTGGGATGCTGCGGCTCAGCTGTCCGGCGGCTGGCAGGAATCGCGGACGATCAGGTGCGGGCGCACGCTGGCGGCCGGGCGGGCGCCGGCGCCCTCCTCCGCCTGGATCAGCATCGCCGCGGCGACGCGGCCGGTGTCGCGGGTGTCGCGGCGCACCGAGGTCAGCGGCGGCCACAGCCGCGAGGCCAGCGGGCTGTCGTCGTAGCCGACCACCGACAACTGTCGCGGGATGTTGATGCCGGCGCGCAGCGCGACCCGGTACACGCCGGCGGCCATTTCGTCGTTGCCGCAGAAGATCGCGGTGGGCTTGCGCTTGCCGGAGAGCAGCTTCTCGGCGGCGGCCACGCCGGACTCGAAGGTGTAGCCGGCCTCGACGACGCGCGCCTTCGGCAGCTCGATGCCGCGCTTGACCAGCGCGCCCACGAAGCCGTCGGTGCGCTCGATCGCCGAGCGGTAGCTGCGCGGACCGGTGATCAGGGCGAGGTCGCGATGCCCGAGCGACTGCAGGTAGTCGGCGGCCTCGGCGGCGCCGTCGCGGTCGTGGGTCACGACCATGCGCGAGGGCTCGTCCAGGGCCACCGCGGCGATGCGGGTGTAGCGGCAACCGATGGCGCCGAGCATGTCGGCCAGGGCCTGGTCCTCGGACACGCGCGGCACCAGCATCACGCCGTGCAGTTTCTGCTGCTGCACGAAGCGGCGCACGCCGTCGATGTAGCCGGGGCTGCGGCTGTCGCAGGGATGCACCACCAGTTCGAAGCCGGAATCGCGCAACGCGTCGAGCGCGCCGTACTGCATGTTGACGATGAACTGCGCGGTCGGGTTGTCGTAGACCATGCCGATCAGGAACGAGCGCCGGAACGCCAGCCCGCGCGCCATCGGGTCGGGCGAGTAGCCGACCTCGCGCATCAGCGCCTCGACCCGCTCGCGGGTGTCCTGGCGCACCAGCGGCGAGCGGTTGATGATCCGCGAGACGGTCTTCTTGGAGACGCCGGCCAGACGCGCGATGTCGTTGATCGTCGCCGCCTTGACGGGCGCCGGGGGGGCGACGGTCTTGCTGGTTTTCTTCGCTGCGGGCATCCGCTCTGGTCCGGGCCGTGGATTCGGTTTGCGTTCGATTCTAGCCGGTCGCTTCAGTCGAGCGCCCGGTAGCGGAAATCGTGGAAGCGCACGCGTCCGTCGCCGGCGGCATAGACCCCGGGCCGCAACGACAGGAACTTGCCCACGGTGTTGTGATGGTAGCCGGAGACTTCCATCTGCACGCCGTACTTCTCCCAGGTGCGGCCGTCGCGGCTGTGGTGGATGGTGAGCACGTGGTCGTCGTGGGTGAGGCGCAGCCACAGCCGGCCGCCCTTGCCCGGCTTCAGGCTGGCGGGGCGTTCCTCGCCGTAGCGGTGCATGATGAAGTCCTCGCCGTTCGAGCCCAGCCCCGCATACAGGCGGTCGCTGTAGAACAGCAGCGCGCCGCCGACGGCGCCCGGTTCGATCTCCATCTCCACCTCGACCTGGTAGGCGCGATCGCCGGCGATCGCGGTCAGCGGCGAGGCGTCGCGGGGCACCGAGCCCTTGCCCTGCAGCACCAGCGCGCCGTCCTCGAAGGCGACGCGGTCCATTTCGTCCGGCCCCGGCTGGTAGAACGCCCACTGGTGGCCGAGCCGGTCACCGGAGAAATCGTCCGACAGCGCCATGCCGTGGCGGCCGGTCGATTCGCCGGCCGGCTTGGGCAGCGGCCGGCCGAGATCGCCGCCCCTGGCGACGAACCAGCCGTCGCCGGTCCATTCCACCGGGTCCAGCAGCGCCTGCCGGCCCAGGGTCCAGAAGCCGTTCTCGTAGCCGTGGTACATCATCCACCACTGCCCGGCGCCGTCCTCGACCAGGGTGGCGTGGCCGCGCGACCACCACTGCTCGTCGCGCGATTCGGTGCGCACGACGGGATTGTTCGGATCGTTCTCCCACGGCCCGTGGATCGAGCGCGAGCGCGCCACGATCACCATGTGCCCGGTCGGCGGGCCGGCGGTGCCGCCGACGGCGGTGATCATGTAGTACCAGCCGTCGTGGCGGGTGATCTTGGGGCCTTCCTGCGAGTAGCTCTCGACCACCCACTCCTCGGGATAGCGCCAGCCGTCGTAGACGTGCCTGACGTCGCCGACGGTGCGCATGCCGTCGTCCGACAGCTGCACGTAGTCGCCGCCGCTCAGGAACAGGTAGCGCTTGCCGTCCTCGCCCACGGCATGGCCGGGATCGATGTGGTCGGGCAGGTGCAGGTCGACCGGCTCGCTCCACGGACCGCGGATGTCGTCGGCCCAGACCAGGTAGTTGCTGCGGCCGGCGTCGGTGCGGCCGGGGAAGTAGATGTAGTAGCGGCCCTCGTGCCGGACCAGGTCCGGCGCCCAGATCGAACCGACGCTGGTGGTGATGGCGTGGCCGAGCGGCTGCCAGTTGACCAGGTCGCGCGAATGCCACAGCGGCAGTCCCGGATACGCGTCGAACGAGGACAGGGTGAGGTAGTAGTCGTCGCCGTCCCGGAGCACCGACGGATCCGGATGGTCGCCGGCCAGGATCGGGTTGAGGAACGTGCCGTCGCCGAGGTCGGCCTGGCGCTGGCCCTCGATGCCGCGCGCCCAGGCGCCCGCCTCCGGCGGCGTTGCCGCGCCGGCGCAGAGGGCGGCGCCGAGCAGCCAGGTGCCGGCCAGGATCGGGAGCGATCGGAACGTCTTCAGGGTCATCAGGGGCCTCGTGGTGGCGCGGCCGCTCCCGCTCCGGGCGCGACCGGAGCGGTTCATGACACCGCTGGTCATTCAGACCGTAGCAAAGCGATCCGCCCGCGGCATCGTGCGCTGCAGCAAGGCGATTCGCACCGTTGCGGTTACAGTGGGGGTTGCATGCGATCTGATGGATCCGGAATCCATATGACACCGCTGGTCATTTTCGTTGGCCCGAGACCACCGGGCCATGTTAGCGCTACCATCATACGCTGGCCGGCACCGCCGGCGCAGACTGCGGGGTGGCTGCCTTGAGCGTATTCGTGGGACTCGACGTCGGCACCCAGAGCGTGAAGCTGGTGGCCTACGACCCGGAGGCGGGACGCAGCGTGTTCGTGACCGGCGTGCCGCTGGAGCTCATCCACGGCGACGACGGCGCCCGCGAGCAGCGCGCGGAATGGTGGACCGACGCGGTGTCCCGGTGCTTCTCGGCGATGCCGGCGGCACTGCGCGCGCGGGTGCGCGGCATCGGCGTGTCGGGGCAGCAGCACGGTTTCGTGCCGCTGGGCGCCGACGGCCGCGTGCTGGCCCCGGTCAAGCTGTGGAACGACACCAGCACCGACGCCGACGGCCGGCGGATCATGGCCGCGGCCGGCGGGCGGGCGTGCTGCGTCGCGCTGGCCGGCAACCCGGTGCCGGCCGGCTACACCGCTTCCAAGCTGCCGTGGACGCGGCGCCACCGGCCCGAGGTGTATCGCGACCTGCACACGATCCTGCTGCCGCACGACTACATCGATTTCTGGCTGACCGGCGAGCGCTGGATGGAGCATGGCGATGCCTCCGGCACCGGCTGGCTGGACGTGCGCACGCGGCAATGGTCGCCGGAGCTGCTGGCGGCGACCGATCCCGACCGCGATCTCGCAGCCTGCCTGCCGCCGCTGGTGGCGCCCGACGCCAGCTTCCCGATCCGCGCGCAGATCGCCGCGGAACTGGGACTGCCCACCGGCGTGCGCGTGTCGGCCGGCGGCGGCGACAACATGATGGCGGCGATCGGCACCGGCAACGTGCAGCCCGGCCGGCTCACCGTGAGCCTGGGCACCTCGGGCACGCTGTTCGCCTACGCCGACCGCCCGGTGGTGGACGACGATGCCCGCTGGGCCGCGTTCTGCGACTCGACCGGCGGCTGGCTGCCGCTGATCTGCACCATGAACTGCACCGTCGCCACCGAGACCATGGCCCGCCTGTTCGGCATTGCCGCCGGCGACGGCGACGCGCTGGTCGAGGCGACCGAACCCGGCGCCGGCGGCCTGGTGCTGCTGCCGTTTTTCAGCGGCGAGCGCACCCCCGACCTACCCGCCGGCCGCGGTTGCCTGACCGGCATGGACCTGCACAACACCACCCCGGCGCACCTGTACCGCGCGGCGATGGAGGGCGCGACCTACAGCCTGCGCCACGGCTACGATGCCTTCGTCGACGCCGGCCTGCGCTTCGAGCGCCTGTGCCTGACCGGCGGCGGCAGCCGCAGCGCGGCCTGGCGGCAGCTGGTGGCCGACGTCTTCGAACTGCCGGTCGAGATCCCGCAGGAGGGCGAAGGCGCCGCGTTCGGTGCCGCGCTGCAGGCGCTGTGGGCATGCGGGCGCGCCGCGGGCGCGGAAGATGGCACGCTGGCGCAGACGGTGCAGGCGCACGTGCGTACGGATGCCGCCGCGACGGCCGCTCCGCGCCCGGCGCAGTCCCGGGCCTATCGCGCGCACTATGCGACGTTCCTGCGTCATCTCGCGGCGGTGCGGCCGCTGTATGCGACCACCGACGATTCCGACGACGATCCCGATTCTTCCCCGAACCCCCAACGGACCCACGCATGAGCTCTTCCAATTCCACCGGCATGTTCAAAGGCGCGCGCGAATATTTCCCCGGCATCGGCCGCATCCCCTTCGAGGGGCCAAGCTCGGACAATCCGCTTGCGTTCAAGCACTACGACGCCGACCGCCGGATCGGCGACAAGACCATGGCCGAGCACCTGCGCTTCGCCGTGTGCTACTGGCACAGCTTCTGCAACGCCGGCCACGATCCGTTCGGGCCGGGCACCCGCGCCTATCCCTGGGATGCGCCGGCTCCGTCCGGCGACTCGCCGCTGGCGCGCGCCGAGGCCAAGCTCGACGCCGCGTTCGAGTTCTTCACCAAGCTGGGCGTGCCGTACTACTGCTTCCACGACATCGACCTGGCGCCGGACGCCGACGACATCGGCGAGTACGAGAAGAACCTCGCGCACATGGTGGCGCTGGCGAAACAGCGCCAGCAGGCCACCGGCATGAAGCTGCTGTGGGGCACCGCCAACCTGTTCTCGCACCCGCGCTACATGAACGGCGCGTCGACCAATCCCGACTTCGACGTGGTCGCGCGCGCCGCGGTGCAGGTGAAGGCGGCGATCGACGCGACGGTGGAACTGGGCGGCGAGAACTACGTGTTCTGGGGCGGGCGCGAAGGCTATGCCTGCCTGCTCAACACCGACATGAAGCGCGAGCTCGAGCACTTCGCGCGCTTTTTGACGATGGCGCGCGACTACGGCCGCAGCGTCGGCTTCACCGGCAACTTCCTGATCGAGCCCAAGCCGATGGAGCCGATGAAGCACCAGTACGATTTCGACAGCGCGACGGTGGCGGGCTTCCTGCAGCGTCACGGCCTGGCCGACGACTTCAAGCTCAACATCGAGGCCAACCACGCCACCCTGGCCGGCCACAGCTTCGATCACGACCTGCAGGTGGCCTCCGACGCCGGCCTGCTCGGCAGCATCGACGCCAACCGCGGCAACCCGCAGAACGGCTGGGACACCGACCAGTTCCCGACCGACCTGTACGACACCGTCGGCGCGATGCTGGTGGTGCTGCGGCAGGGCGGGCTTCAGCCTGGCGGGCTGAACTTCGACGCCAAGGTGCGGCGCGAGTCGACCGACGCCGAGGACCTGTTTCTGGCGCACATCGGCGGCATGGACGCATTCGCGCGCGGGCTGGAGGTGGCGCACGCATTGCTGGCCGACTCGCCGCTGGAAACCTGGCGCCGCGAGCGCTACGCCGGCTTCGACAACGGCGCCGGGCGCGCTTTCGCGACCGGCGAGCTGGACCTGCCGGGCCTGCGCGCGCAGGCGCTCGAGCGCGGAGAACCGGCACGCCGCAGCGGCCGCCAGGAAGCCTACGAGAACCTGATCAACCAGTATCTGTTGCGGGCGGGGAACAGCTGAAGCAACGGGAATCGTCGCGCTTGCGCGCGTGGACGACGACGCGGGGCAGGTCGAGGTCGCATCCGCGATAGTCGAAAGCGCGGTGGCGCGGCGGGCTGGTGGTCATGGCCCGCATTGCCGAGGCGGCAATGCCCGGTTCCTGCTTCGTCCGCACGCGGACAGGCGGCGCACGTCATTCTCACGAGGGGATCGTCCATGAGCAGCGTCAACCTTTCCGAGCGGGCCGCGCCGGCGGAGTCGCCGAACACCCGCTTCATCGTGCTGATCAGCCTGGTGGCGACGTTGGGCGGGTTCCTGTTCGGCTTCGACAGCGGGGTGATCAACGGCACCGTG
>NZ_JBFWIB010000025.1:0-27278 GCF_041300785.1 Luteimonas salinilitoris | reverse complement strand
CGTTGCCGAACGCCTCGCGCACCCCGGCCACCTTGGCGATCAGCGCATCGATCGCCGCCGTGCCGGCGAGCGGCGCCAGCTCCTCGCTGCCGTTGAACTTGAACGTGTCGTAGCCCTGCTCGGTGAGCGCGCGGATCTGCGCGATCAGCTCGGCCGGCCGGTCTCCGCCGACCCAGCGATAGGTCTTCATGCGGTCGCGCACCAGCCCGCCGAGCAGTTCGTAGACCGGCACGCCCAGCGCCTTGCCCTTGATGTCCCACAGCGCCTGGTCGATGCCGGCGATGGCGCTCATCAGGATCGGGCCGCCGCGATAGAAGCCGCCGCGATAGAGTGTCTGCCACAGGTCGTTGATCCGCGCCGGATCGCGGCCGACCAGGTACTCCGACAGCTCGTGCACGGCCGCTTCCACGGTCTGCGCGCGGCCTTCGATGACCGGCTCGCCCCAGCCGGTGACGCCCTCGTCGGTCTCGATCTTCAGGAACAGCCAGCGCGGTGCCGCGTGGTAGGTGCTCAGGCGCACGATCTTCATGGCAGGACTTCCAGATAGGCTTGCTTGAACGCGCGCGCGCTGTCCTGCGTGCGGTCGACGGGTTGCCCCGGCCGATAGAGCTCGCCGCCGATGCCGGCGCCCGTGCTGCCGGCGGAGAGGTATCCGGCGAGCACAGTCGGGTCGACGCCACCGACGACGAACAAGGGGACGGGCGGCAGCACCGCGCGCAGCGCGCGCACGTGGGCCGGCCCATAGGTGGATGCGGGAAACAGCTTGAGCATCTGCGCGCCTGCGTCGAGCGCGGCGAACGCTTCGCTCGGCGTCGCGAAGCCGGCGACGACCTGCAGTCCGCGCGCCACCGCATGGCGGATCAGCGCGGGATCGGTGTTGGGGGTAACGACGAAGCGTGCGCCCAGTTCGACCAGCGCGTCGGCGTCGGCCGTCCGCAGCACGGTGCCGCCGCCGATCCAGGCGCGATCGCCGAAGGCGCGGACCGCACTGCCGATGCTGTCGGTCCAGTCGGGTGAATTGAGCGGGATCTCGATCGCATCGAAGCCTTCGTCCACCAGTACCTGCACATGCGCCAGGACCTCCTGCGGCCGGATGCCGCGCAGGATGGCGATCAGCGGAAGCCGGAACGGATGCCTGCTCATGCGCACCGGGGCGACGGCATCGGCAAGCGGACGGTCCGCACGGCGTTGCGCAAGACGTGGATGCCGATGGGATGCGCCATGGACCCTCCTCCTGGCATGAGGCCTTCAGCAGTGGCGGGGCTGTCCGCCATCCTGCGCCGGGCGACCGTTGACGATGCGCGTCGGTGCGGTGTCGCGCCAACCGCCGGGATGTCAGCTCCCAGGCCGGTCACTCCCCTCGCGGGGTTGGCGATGGGCCATAGCCTTGCCCGCAAACCTATGTTCGACAAATGAAATTTTCGCCAGATGCTATTCCCCATGTGAATACGTATCATCGGCCCGTGAGCCTCGGCGGCCGTGGCATTCCCGTGATCGCCCGCCGCCGGCCGGCACGCATCCGCAGCCGCACCGCACCCTGGGAGGGTGGTCCGCATGGTCCAGGCAAGCACCAGCTGGTTCAACGCCTCGCGCCTGAAGACGCGGCATCTGCTGCTGCTGCTGCACCTGTACGAGCAGCGCAGCGTGCTGCGCGCCGCCGAGGCGGCCAGCATGACCCAGCCGGCCGCCTCCAAGCTGCTGGCCGAGATGGAAAGCGTGCTGGGGGTGAAGCTGTTCGAGCGCCACGCCCGCGGCGTCGAGCCGACCTGGTACGGCCAGGTGCTGATCCGCCGGGCGCGCTCGGCGCTCTCCGAGATCGGCCGCGCCCACGACGAGATCGCGGCGCTGCGCGACGGGCAGATGGGGCAGGCGGCGATCGGCACCGTGGTCAATCCCGGCACCAACCTGGTGCCGCAGGCGGTTGCGATGGTCAAGCGCGACTTCCCCGACATCATGATCCGGGTGGAGATGGACTACAGCCGGCCGCTGGTGGCCAAGCTGCTGGACGGGCAGCTGGACATCGTCATCGGCCGCATCATGGGCCCGGAAGGCGCCGCCGAGCTGGACTTCGAGCCGCTTGCCGACGAGCCGCATTCGGTGATCGCCCGGGCCGGCCACCCGCTGGCCGGGCGCGCGCGACTGCAGCATGCCGACCTGATCGACTACGGCTGGATCCTGCCGCCGACGGAGAGCGTGCTGCGCGCGCGGCTGGATTCGGTGTTCCTGGAGCACGGCCTGCGGCGGCCGCACAACATCATCGAGACCTCCGCGCTGCCGGTCATCACCAACCTGCTGCGCAGCGGCGACCTGCTGACCGCGTTGCCGATCGATTCGGTGGCGCCGTACGTGCAGGCGGGGCAGCTGGTCGCACTGCCGATCGAACTGGGCGTGCGCATGGAATTCTTCGGCATCGTCCGCCGCCGCGACCAGCTGCTGTCGCCCGGCGCCGAACGGGTGCTGGAAGCGTTGCGGAGCACGGCGCGACGGTTGTATGCGGATGTGCCGCCGCGGCTCGAAGCCCCTCTCCCTTCGGGGCGATAGCGTACGGCTTGCGCGCCCGTATCTTTGCGGTGGGCCTTGACCCACCACTATCGTCCTTTCCGAAAACAGAAAACGTTTTCATTGGGAAGCTGTGAAGAGCTGCCGGGTTTTGCGCGCAGCGTCACCGGGCAAGAGAACGCCTTGGTTCTCACGCGGATTCACCCATTCGGCAGCCTTCCACATTCCAAAAAGAATATGGCTACCAGTGAATATTTCATTGGTATGGAATCGCAGCCGCCGCCTATGCTCCGACCGAAGTCACGTCTTCACGATTCCGATCGGTCAACGGCAATTCATGGGAGGCACCGGCGGTTCGAAGCGGCCCATTTGCGGAATTCAGGAACACGCGCGCCATCGGAGCGCGCGATAGGTCGCCAGGCGGAGCCCGGCGCTTGCGTGCCGGACCCGCCATCCAACAAGAGCGGAAAGCCGACCCGAAGAACGAGCGACCATAGGGAGCACGCGGCGCTACGGTGTCCGGGCCCCAATCGACAATGCAAATCATGTGTCCTTGGGAGGGAACAACCATGTCAACGCAACATCGCCGCGATCCGGCACGCCCGGCCGTGAGCCGCCGTTCTACCCGCAACCGATTCCCCCACAC
Source organism: Luteimonas salinilitoris (assembly GCF_041300785.1). Lineage (NCBI taxonomy): Bacteria > Pseudomonadati > Pseudomonadota > Gammaproteobacteria > Lysobacterales > Lysobacteraceae > Luteimonas > Luteimonas salinilitoris. Next base: position 24,133 of record NZ_JBFWIB010000025.1, on the reverse strand, counting down.
CCTGATCGCGTTGAGCATCGCGACTCTGCTGAGTGCGCAGGCACAAGCGCAGACGCAGCCGCAGCCGCAACCACAGGCGCAGCCGCAGCCGCAACCGCAACCGCAACCGCAGCAGGCTGCGGAAACGCAGAGCAGCGCCGGCCAGGACGAGGCCGTCGAGCTGGACGCCGTCGTCGTCACCGGAATCCGCGGTTCCGTCTACCGGGCCCAGGACATCAAGCGCGACGCCGACACCTTCGTCGACTCGGTCACCGCGCTGGATATCGGCGCGTTGCCCGACCGCAGCGTCACCGAAACACTGTCGCGCATCCCCGGCGTGACCATCGACCGCTTCCTGTTGGTGGGCGATCCGGAACACCCCTCCGCCGAAGGCAGCGGCGTGCAGGTCCGCGGCATGACCCAGGTGCGTTCCGAACTCAACGGCCGCGACAGCTTCTCCGCGAATGGCGGCCGCGCCCTGAGCTTCCAGGACGTGCCCTCCGAACTGTTGGCCGGCGTCGACGTCTACAAGAACCAGAAGGCCGAGATGATCGAAGGCGGCCTCGGCGGCACCGTCGACCTGCGCACGTTCAAGCCCTTCGACTTCGACGGCCAGCGGATCAGCGCCAGCTTCAGCGAGAACTACGGCAACTTCGCCGAGAAGTACAAGCCTTCCGCCTCCGCGCTGTACAGCAACCACTGGGACACCAGCGTCGGCAAGGTCGGCTTCCTGGTCGATGTCGCGCATTCGGAACTGGCCACCCGCACCGACGGCATGTTCGTGCGGCCGTTCTTCGAGAACAGCAATACCGATGTCGACGGCGACGGCACCAACGAGCAACTCTGGCTGCCAAAAGGCGCCGACTGGCGCACGCTGGAGTTCGAACGCGAACGCCAGGGCGTCTATGTCGCCCTGCAGTGGCAACCCAGCGACGACATCGAGCTCTACGCCACCGGCTTCCAGAGCCGGTACGACGAGCTCTGGAACGAGGACGCCATCTTCTCCCACAACGATCCCACCGCGGTCACGCTCGACACCAGCCAGCCCTTCGAGCTGGACGGCAATGTATTCCGCTCGGGCCGGATCACCCAGCCCGGCGGCATCCCGATGGGCACGGACATCATGGCCACGCAACGCAAGTCCAAGACCACCGATTTCTCCTTCGGCCTGAAGTGGACGCTCAACGACAGCACCGAACTCACGACCGACTTCCAGTACATCAAGGCCACCACCAAGGCCATGCAGAACGTGGTGGCCATCGCCGTCGACGTGCCGTATATCGACGTTGCGCTGGGTGGCGGCACGCCGTCGATCGGCATCGACGAGCAGTTCACGACCAACCCCGACAATTACTACTGGGGTTTCACCCAGGACCATCGGGACGACAATGAGGCCGACCAGTTGGCCTGGCGCGCCGACCTCAGGCACAGCTTCGACAGCGGCTTCTTCCGGGCGGTCAAGTTCGGCGTTCGCCTGACCGATCGTGGCGCCACGAGCAGAGATACCGGATACGACTGGAGAGGGGTGTTCCAGACCTGGATGCGCGGGTGGGCCCTGCCGAGTGACGGCCCGATGCCGCCGCTGGATCTCAACGGCGAAGTCAATTCCAGCCTGGTGAACCTGAATACCTTCGACAATTTCTACCGCGGCGATGCCAATACGCCGGGCTCCTTCCTCGCGCCCGTGCTGCAAACCGCGCTCGGTTTCCCCGACAGCTTCCTGGCGATCCACGGGGCCGCCGCTCCGTACTACTTGAGATGTCCTGAGGGAAGTACAACTCCCTGCTATGTGGGGCTGACCACGCCGCGGAACATACGGGATCCGGAGTGGACCAACGTGCAGGGCGAGACGACCACCGGCGGCTACGTGATGCTGGATTTCGCCCTGGACAACATACGTCTCGACGGCAACGTCGGCGTGCGCGCGGTGCGCACCGAGAATTCCGCCCGCGGGTTCCTGGTCTATCCGAACGTTCCCTATGCGCCGTATCTGGGCGCCGGTGAATCGGAGCCGATCACGGCCAGCAATTCCTATACTGACATCCTGCCCAGCCTCAATGTCCGCTGGGAAGCGACCGACAACCTGATCCTACGCTTCGCCGCCTCCAAGGCCATCGCCCGGCCGGCGTTCAGCGACATGCAGGCCTACCAGGTCCTGAGCGCCGGCCCGAGGGAAGGCATTGATCCGCCGGGCCCGGACGATCCTCCCACACTGCCGGTTACCGATCTGAATCTCACCGGCAGTTCCATGGACAACCCCTACCTGGAGCCGATGAAGGCCAACCAGTTCGACCTGTCGCTGGAGTGGTACTTCGATCCGGACAAGGGCGGCATGGCCTGGATCAACTTCTTCCATAAGGACATCAAGGATTACTTCCGCAACCAGTCGCGACTGGTGGCCTACCCGGGCGCCGACGGGAACGAATACGAGTACCTGGTCACGCAGATCATCAACACCGGCGAGGCGCGCATCCAGGGTGCGGAGATCGGCTGGAACCAGTTCTTTGACTTCCTGCCGGCGCCTTTCGACGGCTTCGGTATATCGGCGAACTACACCTACATCGACAGCTCGACCGACGTGCCGGTCGACGCGGATGCGCAGCCGGTCGACACCGATGGCTCGACGTTCGGCGACATGCCGGCTGACGGTCTGTCCAAGAATTCCTACAACGTCGCCGCCTTCTACGAGAAGGGCCCCTGGCAGATCCGCCTGGCCTACAACTGGCGCAGCGAGTACCTGCTGTCGATCGGGCCCAATGGCTACAACGGAACCGACAACGAGATTGCCTGGAAGCTGCCGGTGTACAGCGACGCCTACGGCCAGTTGGACGGTTCGATCTTCTACCGGTTCAACGACCACGTGCAGGTCGGCCTGGAGATGAACAATCTCAACAATGCCGAACAGCGCACGCTCATGGACCAGAACGACGCCGGCCGCCGCGTCACTTCCTGGTACGTCAACGACACGCGCTACGCCGCGACGCTCCGCGTGACGTTCTGAGCGTGGCATGGCGGGAAGTGGAGGTGTTTCCTCCCCTTCCTTCCTCTCCGGTGTCGGTGTTCCTGGAACACGGCCTGCGGCGGCCGCACAACATCATCGAGACCTCGGCGCTGCCGGTCATCACCAACCTGTTGCGCAGCGGCGACCTGCTGACCGCGCTGCCGATCGATTCGATGGCGCCGTACGTGCAGGCGGGCCAGCTGGTCGCGCTGCCGATCGAGCTGGGCGTGCGCATGGAATTCTTCGGCATCGTCCGCCGCCGCGACCAGTTGCTGTCGCCCGGCGCCGAGCGGGTGCTGGAGGCGCTGCGGAGCACTGCGCGGCGGTTGTTATGTGGATGTGCCGCCGCGGCATCTCGCTTGAGCGGCGTTGTTGCTGATTCAAAGCAAACCCTGATTCCCCGGCCCTTGCGCACGGCGCAAGGGTGTTCAACGTGCGCGAGCCGATGGCTCGCAAGCAGCACGCCTTCACCCAAAAGGGAGAAGGGAAATGCAGGGCGCGGCTCCCTCCGAAGACGGAAAACGTTTTCATCGTGAAGCGGTGGACGTTGCCGGGTTTTGGGAGCAGGTGCCGTCCGGGGAAGAGAGCGCTTGGTTTTCGTGCGCATTCAGCAATTCGGCGTTTTCTTATATTCCAAAGAAATATAGATCCCTGTAAATATTTCATTGGTATGGCATCGCGCCCGCCGCCTATGCTCCGACGGAAGTCACGTTTTCACGATTCCGATCGGTCAACGGCAATTCATGGGCGGCGCCTGCGGTTCGAAGCGGCCCATTTGCGGAATTCAGGAACACGCGCGCCATCGGAGCGCGCGATACGTCGCCAGGCGGAGCCCGGCGCTTGCGTGCCGGACCCGCCATCCAACAAGAGCGGAAAGCCGACCCGAAGAACGAGCGACCACAGGGAGCACGCGGCGCTACGGTGTCCGGGCCCCGACCGACAACGCAAATCATGTGTCCTTGGGAGGGAACAACCATGTCAACGCGTCATCGCCGTGACCCTGCAAGCCGGCTTGTGAGCCGCAGTTCTAGCCGCAATCGCTTTCCTCATACTGTCATTGCACTGAGCATCGCCGCGTTGCTCAGCGGGCAGGCGCATGCACAACAATCTACCGAGAGTCCTAGTGGGGCGGACCAAGACGACGCCACCGAGTTGGACAGAGTGGTGGTCACCGGCGTGCGCGGCAGCCTCACCAAGGCGCAGATCATCAAGGAAACCACCGACCAGATCGTGGACTCCGTTGTTGCCGAGGACATCGGCAAGCTGCCCGACAACAACATCGCCGAGGCGCTGCAGCGCATCTCGGGCGTGCAGATCCGGCGCAATAAGGGCGAGGGCAGCGAGATCGCCATACGCGGCCTGACCCAGGTGCGCACCGAGCTCAACGGACGCGACATCTTTACCGCAAACGCGGGCCGCGCATTGAGCCTCGAGGACGTGCCGGCCGAACTACTCGCCGGCGTCGACGTCTATAAGAATCCGAACGCCGAGCTGATCGAAGGCGGTATCGGCGGATTGGTCAACCTGCGCACGCGCATGCCGTTCGATGCCGATGGCATGAAGATCAGCGGCAGCTTCACCGTCAACCGCTGGGACCTGCGCGATTCGGTGCAGCCGTCGGCCTCGTTCCTGTTCAGCAACCGCTGGCAGACCGGCGTCGGCGAGATGGGTTTCCTGTTCAACATCGCCCGCCAGGAAGGCCAGTATCGCGAGGATCGCATCAACCTCGGCAGCTACCTGGTGTTCGACGATGTCCCCGGCTACGAGGGGCAGGAGGTCGTGATCCCCACCGAGATCGGCATGTACAGCCACTTCGGCGACCGCGAGCGCGACGGCCTGGCCGCGGCGTTCCAGTGGAAGCCCAACGACGACATGGAGATCTATGCGCAAGCGTTGCGTTCGGACTACAAGTTCCGCAACCGCGAGTACAGCGTCCGCGCCGGCAACTTCAACAACAACACCGAGGACTTGGTGAACTTCTCCGGCAACGGCTGGGGCTTTGTCTCGCCGTCGATCCCGGGCTACGAAGCCTTCACCGATCCGTTCGGCTTCACCCCGGAAGGCGAGTTCCAGTACGGGACGTTCAACAACGCGCTGGTGTCCACCACCGCGCGCATGGACTGGCGCAATTCGGTGACCAGCGACTACGGCGCGGGCTTCAAGTGGCAGGTCAACGACCGGCTCCACTTCTCCACCGATCTGCAGTATGTCGACGCCACCACCGAGAGCGTGAACTACTGGGTCGACCTGCTGGCGGGGCAGTTGGCCGATCCGAACGACTGGCGTGGCTGGTCAGGGCTCTACGGCATGCCGCCGGTGATCGTGGACTTCCGCGGCGAGCGGCCGTCGATCAGCGTCGTCGACCAGGCCACCGGCCAGCCGATCCCGGGTTACATGAGCAACGTCGAGAACTACGCCGGCTGGATGTCGCACCTGGATAAGCGCGACGACAACGACGCCGACCAGATCTCGTGGCGGGCGGACATGCGCTGGGATTTCATCGACGGCAACTTCCTGCGCGACGTGCGCTTCGGCGTCCGCCTGACCGACCGCGACTCGATCGTGCGCAGTTCCAGCTGGAACTGGCAGAAGATCCCGCCGCCCGGGTCGGACAACGCATGGGGAACGTGGGCCGCGGTGCCCCTGTCGGAGTACCCGGACGCGTGCTACAGGCTGTTCCCGTTCGGCGACCATTTCCGTGGACAGAGCGGCCTGCCGACCGGCTACGTGGCCTGCGACGAGATGGTCGCCGATTACGAGAACACCGTGCGCATGTTCGGCCACGATCCGGTGACGTACAACGCGCAGACCGACATTCGCGAGTTCGGCGAGAAGACCTATGCCGCCTACGCGATGCTGCGCGTCGGCAACGACAGCGGCCGCTTCCCCTGGGACGCGAATGCCGGCGTGCGCCTCGTGCGCACGGAGACCACGGTCGACGGCTGGGAGCGCGAGCAGGACGTGCCGGTGGACGAGCTGGTGCCGGTCAGCGTGAAGCACTCGTACACCGACGTGCTGCCGAGCTTCAATTTCCGCATGTTCTTCACCCCGCAACTGCAGTGGCGCGTGGCCGCCTCGCGCGCGATGTCGCGCCCCAACTTCGACCTCCTCGATCCGTACGTGCACCTGGGCAACACCTTCTTCGACTTCAACACCGGCGGCCTGTCCTACGCCAACCGCGGCAACCCCTACCTGGAGCCGATGTACTCCAATCAGTTCGACACTTCCCTGGAGTGGTACTTCGGCGAAGGCTCGATGCTGTACGGCACCGCCTTCTACAAGCAGGTCAAGGGTTTCTATTTCTACGACACGGTGACCGCCAACTACTACGACCCGGCGTACGAGGTGCAGGACACGCCGGATAGCGCGGCGCGCCCCTGCGTGGGCGCCGAGTGCGTGCGCCCGTTCGAGCTGCAGACCCGCGCCAACGGCGAGGACGGCAAGATCAAGGGCCTGGAGGTCGGCTACCGGCAGATCTTCCAGTCCGGGTTCGGGTTCGAGACCAACTACACCTACGTCGACAGCAGCGCGCCATCGCCGGACGCGCAGACCACCGACGGCATCGCAGTCGCCTACCTGCCGCTGGAGGGGCTGTCCAAGCACAGCTACAACGTGGTGCTGTTCTTCGAGCGGGAACGTTTCTCGGTCCGTACCGCGTACAACTGGCGCGATACCTGGCTGGTCACCACCCGGCCGCCGAATGCCGGCCACGTGCCGCAGTACCACGACGAGACGGGACAACTGGACGCGTCGATCCGATTCAACTTCGACGAGGTCTGGTCGATCTCGCTCGATGGCACCAACCTGCTGGATGAAGAACGCTTCGACTACTACGGCAGCCCGAGCCGTCCCAACGGCTGGTACCTCAACGATCGTCGGATCGGCCTGACCATCCGCGCCAGCCTGGACCTGTAGGACCCCGGTCCCGCCCGCTACGCCGCGGGCGGGATCGCAGCAGTCGGAAGTGCGATGCAAGTGTGCGTTCCGGCGCATGACCAGCGGAGAGCCGCCTTGTCCCCGCATTTCCGATCCAGGCACGATTCGGGATCCGCCAGCGGTGCGCCGGGTCTGCGCCCGCGTCGCGGGGCGAGGGATCGTGCACGTGCTGGCGATGGCCGCGATGCTGGCGGCTGGCCTGGCATGGGCACAGGCGGCCGGCTATGCATGGCGCAACGTCGCCATCGGTGGCGGCGGCTTCGTCACCGGGCTGGTATTCCACCCTTCCGAGCCCGGTCTGCTGTACGCGCGCACCGACAGCGGTGGCGCGTATCGCTGGCTTCCGGGCGCGCGTCGTTGGCTGCCGCTGTTGGACTGGATGGGACACGACGACCATCACTGTCGAATGGCGTGGCGGCGATGCGGCGTATCGTGGCGACGCGCGTCGAGGATTTCATTTCCGCCAGCAGGGCGAAATTGATGCAATGCATCATTCGGTGACGCTATAGCTCGTGGCGAATATTTCATTGGTATGGAATGTCACCCCCTCCTATGCTGCGGACGAGCCTGCGGTGCCGGGGTGCGCTTCCACTTGAGCGGTGGGCATGCGGTCCGGCGGCAAGAACGCAGCGCCATGCGCATCGGGCGAGGGAGTGCCGGCGGGGACCCTGGCCCGCGGGACAGCGGTCGACCCGGAGCACGAGCATGTCCCGGCCGATCGGCATGCCGGGACGCTCGACAACATTCGTCGTTCAAGTGGGTCCTGGGAGGGAACAATCATGTCAACACGTCAGCGCCACGCTCCGGCTGGCCGGGCTATCGGCCGCGCATCGGTCCGCGGCCTGCGGCATTCGGCCATCGCCCTCGGCATCGCCGCGCTGCTGGGCGGCAACGCCTATGCGCAGCAGCCCACGCCCGATGCGGATCCGGAGACGGACGACGCCACCGAGCTCGATGCCGTGGTGGTCACCGGCGTGCGCAGCAGCGTGACCCAGGCGCAGGCGATCAAGCAGAACGCGGAGCAGATCGTCGACTCGATCGTCGCCGAGGACATCGGCAAGCTGCCCGACAACAACGTCGCCGAGGCGCTGCAGCGCATCTCCGGCATCCAGATCCAGCGCAACTACGGGGAAGGCAGCGAAATCGCCATCCGCGGCCTGACCCAGGTGCGCACGGAACTCAACGGACGCGACATCTTCACCGCCAACGAGGGCCGCGGGCTGAGCTTCGAGGACGTGTCGGCGGAGCTGCTGGCCGGCATCGACGTCTACAAGAATCCCTCCGCCGAAATGATCGAGGGCGGCCTCGGCGGCACAGTGAACCTGCGCACGCGCCTGCCGTTCGACTATGACGACCTGAAGCTCGCCGGCAGCATCCAATACAATCATTACGACTTGGCGGACAAGGGCGAAACCGCCTTCTCCGGACTGTTCAGCAATCGCTGGCAGACCGGCATCGGCGAGATCGGCCTGCTGGTGAACCTGTCCAAGCAGGAGGGTTCGTTCCGCCAGGACACGATCTCGATCGAGCCTTGGTGGGATCTGACTACCGTGCCTGGCTACGAAGGCCAGAACATCTCGGTTCCGCGTGGCGCCGGCACCAACACCACCAATGGCGAGCGCGACCGCGAGACCAGCGCCATCGCGTTGCAATGGCGTCCCAACGACGATGTCGAGGTGTATCTGCAGGCGCTGCGTTCGGACTACAAGTTCAGCTGGCTGGACTACTCGTTCTTCGCCTACAGCGGCGGCAGCCCGATGGTGCCGGTTCCCGGCAGCAGCTTCGTGGTCAACGACCGCGACGAGTTCGTCAGCGGCACGTTCCAGGACACCCCGGTCGACTCCAACACCAGCCTGACCGAACGCCACTCGGTGACCACCGACTACTCGGCGGGCGCCAAGTGGACGGTCAATGAACGGCTTTCGCTGAGCACCGATTTCCAGTACGTCGATGCCACCACCGAGTCCACGCGCTACATCGTCGGCACCGGCATGACCGGCGTGCCGCGCTTCACCATGGACTTCAGCGGCGACCTGCCGCGCCTGGCCGTGACCGACGCCAGCGGCGCCGAAGGCTACCTGGCCGACAGCGCCAATTACATCGGCTGGAAGTTCCACCTGGACAACAAGGACGACAACAAGGGCACCGAGTTCGCCTGGCGCAGCGACATGGACCTGGCGTTCGACGAAGGCTTCCTGCGCAGCTTCAAGGCGGGCGTGCGCTATACCGATCGCGATGCCGAGAACAAAGGCAACGTCTGGCGCTTCATGTGCTTGAACGACTGCGCCGGCGCCCCGTTTGCCGACTATCCGAACATCCCGCTGGTGCCGAACCCGACCACCGACTTCTTCCGTGGCGACAGCGACACCTTCGGCCCGACGCTGACCGCGTCCGATGTCGCGGTGGGAAACTATGAAGAGACCCTTGCGGGCTTCGGCGCCCCGCCGCTGACTTTCGGCCCCACCAACATCAATACCCAGAGCGAGCAAACCTACGCGGCCTACGGCGTGCTGCGCTTCGGCAACGACTTTGCCGCCCTGCCGTTCGACGGCAATGTCGGCGTACGCGTTGTCCGCACCGAGCTGGAATCCACCGGCGTCATGACCGATCCGGACGACCTGACCAGCCTGTTGCCGATCAGCGTGACGCAGAGCTACACCGACGTGCTGCCCAGCCTCAACCTGCGCTGGTTCCTGCGCGACAACCTGCAATGGCGCATTGCCGCGTCCAAGGGCATTTCCCGCCCGACCTTCGACAAGCTCAACCCCAATCTGGGTCTGAGCGTCGATGCGGGTGGCCGCCGCACCGGCTCGGCGGGCAATCCGAACCTGAGCCCGATGGAAGCCGACCAGTTCGATACCTCGCTGGAATGGTATTTCGGCAAAGGCTCCATGCTGTATGGCACCGCGTTCTACAAGAAGGTCGACGGCTTCATCGCCAATGCCACGACCGTCGAAACCATCGACGGCGAAGAGTGGGAGATCACCCGCCCGGTCAACGGCGACGATGGCAAGATCAGGGGCGTGGAATTGGGCTACACCCAGTTCTTCGACTTCCTGCCTGGCTGGCTGAGCGGTTTCGGCCTGCAGACCAACTACACCTATGTGGATAGCGAGGCGCCGAGCCCGACCGCGACCGACACCAACGGCCAGCCGCTGACGGTGCCGCTGGAAGGGCTGTCCAAGAACAGCTACAACGTCATCCTCAGCTACGAGCAGCCCCGCTTTGCCACGCGCGTGGCCTACAACTGGCGCAGCGATTGGCTGGTGACGACGGCCGGCAACGGCACCGGCAACCTGCCGGTCTACAACAAGGGCTTCGGGCAGCTGGACGCATCGGTCCGCTTCAACATCAACGACATGTGGTCGATCTCGCTGGACGGCGTCAACCTGCTGGACGCCCGTCGTGAAAGCTACCTGGGCTACGAATCGCGCTTGCGCGACTTCGTGATCAACGACCGCCGCTACGGCATCACCCTGCGCGCCAGCCTCTGAGCAGGATGCGCGCGCCCGCCCGATCAATGCTTGCCCCGACCGCGCTTGCGGTCCTTCCGGGTCGGGATGGGCGGAAGCCGCCGTCCCGTTCCGGCTCGCTTCTGCGCCTCCGCGGCCGGGCGCCGATGGACGCATTTCGCACCGCGGCCGGCTACGGGCTCGGCATCATGCTGGCGCTGGCCGCGTGCGCGTGTTTCGCGGCCGCGCCCTACACGTGGCGCAACGTCGCGATCGGCGGCGGTGGTTTCGTCACCGGGCTGGTGTTCCATCCCACCGAGCAGGGGCTGCTGTACGCGCGCACCGACATCGGCGGCGCCTATCGCTGGGACGCCGCCGCACGACGCTGGATCCCGCTGACCGACTGGGTCGGCGCCGAGGACGAGAACCTGCTCGGCATCGAAAGCCTCGCGATCGACCCCAACGACCCCGAGCGCGTGTATCTCGCCGCGGGCACCTACACCAACGCAAGATCGGGCAACGGCGCGATCCTGCGTTCGTTCGATCGCGGCCGCACGTTCCAGCGCACCGACCTGCCGTTCAAGCTCGGCGGCAACGAACAGGGCCGGGGCAACGGCGAGCGGCTCGCGGTCGATCCGAATGATGGCCGCGTGTTGTTCTTCGGCTCGCGCGGCGCGGGACTGTGGCGCAGCGGTGACCGTGGTGCGAACTGGTCGAAGGTGGATTCGTTTCCCGCCATCGCCACATCGGCCTCTGCAGGCGTGCAGACGCCGTGGCGCGGCCTGCAGCACGTCGGCATCGTGTTCGTGGTGTTCGATCCGGCGAGTGGGAAACCCGGCGCGCCGACGCCGAAACTCTATGCCGGCGTGTCCACGCGCGGGACCAGCCTGTACGAATCGAATGACGGCGGCGCGACATGGACCGCGGTACCGAAGCAACCGGAAGGCCTGCGTCCCAACCACATGACGCGCGCCAGCGACGGTGTCTTTTACCTGAGCTACGGCGACGAACCGGGCCCGAACGAAATGAACGACGGCGCGGTGTGGAAATACGCGCCGGCCTCGGGCGAATGGCAGGACATCACGCCGGCACCGCAATCGATCGACACCGAGGGCGACGGGTTCGGCTGGGGCGCGGTAACGGTTGATCCGCGCAATCCGCAGGTGCTGCTGGCGACGACCTTCAAACGCTACGGCCCGCACGACGAGATCTTCCGCAGCACCGACGGCGGCTGCAACTGGAAACCGGTACTCGCGCAGTCGCGCTTCGACCATTCGACCGCGGTGTGGACGCGCGACCACACGCCGCACTGGATGGCCGACATCAAGATCGACCCCTTCGATGCCGACCACGCGATGTTCGTCACCGGCTACGGCCTGTGGGCTTCGCGCAACCTCACCGCGTTCGACCGCGGCGACAAAGTGGACTGGTGGTTCAAGAACACCGGGCTCGAGGAAACCGTGCCGCTGGAGTTACTCAGCCCGCCTGGCGCGCCGTTGCTCAGCGGGCTCGGTGACATCGACGGCTTCCGTCATGACGATCCCGACACGCCGATGCTGCAATACGCCGGCCCGCGCCTGACCAACACCGAAAGCATGGCCTACGCAGGACAAGCGCCGCAGATCGTGGTGCGCAGTGGCACCGTGCGTGATCGCGAACACGACGAAGTGCGCGCGGCTTATTCGCTCGACGGCGGCAAGACCTGGACCGCATTCGCCAGCGAACCGCCGGACGGCGAGGGCGCCGGACACATCACCATCGCCGCCGACGGCAAGCACGTGATCTGGACGCCTTCGATGGCGGCGAACGCGTGGATCAGCGACGACTTCGGTAAACGCTGGCGAAAAGCGAAAGGCCTGCCCGCGCGCGCGGCGGTCGAAGCCGACAAGGTCGACGAGGGGTTGTATTACGCCTTCGACGGCGCCACCGGCAAGTTGTATGTCAGCGACAACGGCGGCGTGGAGTTCAAGGAAGTCGCAGCGAGCGTCGGCGAATCCGGCGATAGGTTCGATCCGCAGATCCGGCCCGATCCGCAACGCAGCGCGGTGGTCTATCTCACCGCGTCGCGGCGCGGATTGCTGCGCTGGTCGGCGGGCAAACTGGAGCGGTTGGCGGGCGTCGAATATGCCGATGCGTTGGGACTCGGCAAGGCGAAGGACGGCAGCGATGCGCCGACGCTGTTCGTGTCCGGCAAGGTCGACGGCAGGAGCGGGCTGTTCCGTTCCGACGACGACGGCCGCCACTGGCAACGCATCGACGACGACGCGCACCGCTACGGCAGGATTCGCATCATCGTCGGCGATCCGCGCGTGCATGGTCGCGTGTACCTCGGCACGCATGGAAGGGGGATCGTGTATGGCGACCCGCTTTGAATTTCGCCGTGCCGAAGTCGCGCTGCTTGCGGCGTTGGCGTGCCTGCCGCTGCTGGCAAACGCACAGGGCTACACGCCACGCCCGCAAGACCGCGCCACCACACCCGCAACACCTGCGCAAGAAACCGCCGACGCCACATCGACACCGCTGACCAACCTGCCTGCGCGCCAGCGCCGCAGCCTCAATGGCCGGTGGCAGGCGCTGGTGGACCCGTACGCCTCCGGCATCGGCGACTGGAAGGCGGTGTGGAAGGATCGCACCGCCACCGGCGAGACCGACTTCTACGAGTACGGTTTCGATGACGACGACACGCTCGAGGTGCCGGGCGATTTCAACACCCAGCGGCCGGAACTGATGTACCTGGAAGGCTCGGTCTGGTATCGCAAGACGTTCGACTACGACATCGAAGCCGCGCGCCGCGACGGACGACGCGTGTTCGTGCACTTCGGCGGCGCCAACTACCGGACGGACGTGTTCCTCAACGGCGAAAAGCTGGGCAGCCACGAGGGCGGGTTCACGCCGTTCCAGTTCGAGCTGACCGAACGCGTGCGCGACGGCGAGAACCGCCTGCTGGTGCATGTCAACAACGAACGGCGCAAGGACGGCGTCCCGGCGCAGGGTTTCGACTGGTTCAACTACGGCGGCCTGACCCGCGACGTGGACCTGGTGGAAACGCCGGCGACCTATGTCCAGGACTATTTCATCCAGCTGGCGCCGGACTCGCTGCAGCGCGTCGACGGCTGGGTCCGCGTGGCCGGCAGCGCGCCGCAACAGCCAGTGCGCGTGCGCATTCCCGAGCTGGGCGTGGACGTGCGTGCGCAGTCCGGCGCCGACGGCCATGCGCGCATTCGCTTCGAGGCGCCGTTCGAGCCCTGGTCGCCGGAGCGGCCCAAGCTCTATCGCGTGCACGTCTCCACGCCCGACGATGCGCTGGAGGAGGACATCGGCTTCCGCAGCATCGCCGTGCGCGGCGACGAGATCCTGCTCAACGGCGAACCGGTGTTCCTGCGCGGCATCAACCTGCACGAGGAGATCGACGGCCGCCGCGCGCATTCCGAGGCCGATGCGCGCCGCCTGCTCGAGCAGGCGCGACAGCTGGGCGCCAACTTCCTGCGCCTGGCGCACTACCCGCACAACGAGCACCTAGTGCGCCTGGCCGATCGCATGGGGCTGCTGCTGTGGCAGGAGCTTCCCGTCTATCAGGGCATCGACTTCGCCGATCCCGGCATGCGCGCCAAACTGGACGCGATGCTGGCCGAGATGATCGGCCGCGACCGCAACCGCGCCGCGGTGGTGCTGTGGGGCATCGCCAACGAGACGTCCTCCGAGCCCGAGCGCGATGCGGCGCTGGCGGCGCTGGCGCAGCGCAGCCGCCGGTTGGATCCCACCCGCCTGGTCGGCGCGGCCCTGTACGGGCCGGGCTTCGACGGCAACACGCTGACGGTCGGCGATCCGCTGGTCGCCGCGCTCGACGTGGTCGGCGTCAACGAATACTTCGGCTGGTACACGCCCTGGCCGGTCGAGCCCGAGCAGGCGGTGTGGAAGCCATTCGGCAAGCCGCTGCTGATCACCGAATTCGGCGCCGAGGCGCGCCACGGCAATCGCGGCAGCGAAGACATCGCCAGCGCCTGGAGCGAGGATTTCCAGGCGGCGTTCTATCGCAAGCAGCTGCGCATGCTGACCGGCATCCCGTTCCTGCGCGGCGTCGCACCGTGGGTGCTGGCCGATTTCCGCTCGCCGGTGCGCCTGCATCCGTTCCAGCGCGGCGCGCACGGACACGGTTATAACCGCAAGGGACTGCTGTCCGAGGACGGCGAGCGCAAGCAGGCCTGGCAAGTGATCCACGACTATTACGGAGAAGTACAGCGATGAAACGGCGTTTGAACTGGATCCTGCTGCTGTCGTTGATGGTGTCCGCTGCGCAGGCACAGGCCCAGCTGGAGTTGCCGTTGCTGTTCTCCGACGGCGCGGTGCTGCAGCGCGACCGGCCGTTGCCGGTCTGGGGCTGGGCGGAGCCGGGCACCGCGGTGCGGGTCGCGTTCGACGGGCGGCAGGCCGAGGCCGTGGCGGACGCCGACGGCCGCTGGTCCGCGGTGTTGCCAGCGCATGCCGCGGGCGGGCCGTTCGAGATCACGGTGACCGCCGGCGACGAGACGGTCACCGTGCGCGACGTGCTGGTCGGCGACGTGTGGCTGGCCTCCGGTCAATCGAACATGGAATGGCCGCTGTTGCAGACCGACGGCGCCGAGGCCGAGATCGCGCGCGCCGACGATCCGCTGATCCGCCACTTCAAGGTGCCGAAGTCGTGGGCGGAAACCCCGCAGGCGCGGCTGGCCGGCGGCGCCTGGGCCGCGGCATCGCCGCAGACCGTCGCCGACTTCTCCGCGGTCGGCTACCACTTCGCGCGCGAGCTGCGCGCCGCCACCGGGGTGCCGGTCGGCATCATCGACAGCAGCTGGGGCGGCAGCGCGATCGAGGCCTGGATGGACGCCGACATGCTCGGCCTGGACGCAGCCGCGCTGGCGGAAAAGATGCGCGGCAAGCGCGCGGCCGATGCCGAGGTCGAAGCGCACACGCGCGGCCTGATCGCGCGTTGGCCCGAGATTGTCGCCGGGGGAATCGAGTTCTCCGTGGACGAACTGGACACCGCCGACTGGGCCGGGATCGAAGTGCCGGCGATCTGGGAATCGCAAGGCTATGCCGGCATGGACGGCGAGGCCTGGTACCGCACCACGTTCGAACTGAGCGCGGACGAGGCCGCGGCCGGCGTGACCCTGGGCCTGGGCCAGATCGACGATACCGACCGGACCTGGGTCAACGGCCGGGCGGTCGGCGGGATGGAGAACGGCTGGAGCACGCCGCGCGAGTACCCGGTACCGGTGGCGGCGCTGCGCGCGGGCGCCAACACCCTCGCGGTGCGGGTCACCGACACCGGCGGCGGTGGCGGCATCGCCGGCAGCGCGGACCAGCTGTACGTGGCGCCGGCCGGCGGCGCGCGGCGTCCGCTCACCGGCGAGTGGAAGTTCCGCACCACCGCGGTCACCGTCTCGCTGCAAGACGACAAGAACCAGATCGACACCCTGCTGTACAACGCCATGATCCGCCCGCTGCAGCCGTACCCGCTGCGCGGCGCGATCTGGTACCAGGGCGAGACCAACGCCTGGCCCGAAGGCGCCTATCGCTACCGCGAGCAGTTCGCGGACATGATCCGCGGCTGGCGCGGCGATTGGAATGCGCCGGAACTCCCGTTCCTCTGGGCGCAGCTGGCCAACTTCGTCTCCGACGGCGACCGCACGGATGCCGACGGCCGCGTGCTCGAAAGCCCATGGGCGGTGCTGCGCGAGTCGCAGACGGCGACGCTGGCGCTGCCGGCCACCGCGCAGGCGGTGACGATCGACGTCGGCGACGCGCACGACATCCACCCGCGCGACAAGCAGACGGTCGGCCATCGCCTGGCGCTGGCGGCCCGCCACGTCGCCTATGGCGAGGAGCTGGTGTTCTCCGGGCCGGTTTACCGCGCGGTGGCGATCGAAGGCGACCGCGCCGTGCTGCGCTTCGACCTGCAGGGCAGCTCGCTGGCGGTGCGCGGCGGAGGCGACGCGGTGAGCGGCTTCGAGATCGCCGGCGCCGACCGCGTGTTCCATCCGGCGCAGGCGCGCATTGCCGGCGACACCGTCGTGGTGCGGAGCGACGCGGTGCCGGTACCGGCCGCGGTCCGCTACGCCTGGAGCGACAACCCCGAAGACGCCGACCTGGCCAACCGCGAAGGCCTGCCGGCCTCGCCGTTCCGTACCGCAGAGTGGTGAACCGAATGACGAAGACGATCCCCGTTGCTGTCCCCATCGTTGAGCAGGCTTGCGACGTAGAGCGGAGCTTGCTCCGCTGCGGGGGCTCCGGAGCCGAGAGCAGCGGAGCAAGCTCCGCTCTACCGGGGTGGAGCAGGTCTCCGCGAAAATGGCATGGATTCGTGGTTTTCCTGGGCCTTTCCGTTGTGCTGTCCGTGCTGCTCGCTGGCTGCGGTGGCAGGCACCCCGCGAACGACGACGCTGTCGCCGAAACGGTCGCCCCCGCGCCGGCGAGCGGTCAGACCATCACCGAAGCCCCGATCCCGGAGCTGGTCACCGAGAACGGCCGCCACGCGCTGCTGGTCGACGGCGAGCCCTTCCTGATTCTCGGCGCCCAGGTCAACAACTCCAGCAACTACCCGGCCGCGCTGGACAAGGTCTGGCCGGCCATCGACGTGCTCGAGCCGAACACGGTGATGGTGCCGATCGCCTGGGAGCAGATCGAGCCGGTCGAGGGCGAGTTCGATTTCTCCTTCGTCGACACCCTGCTGGCGCAGGCGCGCGAGCGCGAACTGCGCCTGGTGCTGCTGTGGTTCGCGACCTGGAAGAACAACGGCCCGAACTACGCGCCGGCCTGGGTCAAGCTCGACAACGACCGCTTCCCGCGCGTGATCACCGCCGAGGGCGAGACACTGAACTCGCTGTCGCCGCTGGCCGCGAGCACGCTGGAGGCGGACACCAAGGCGTTCGTGCAGTTGATGCGTCACCTGAAGCAGGCCGATCCGCAGCGCACCGTGATCATGGTGCAGCCGCAGAACGAGCCCGGCACCTACGGCGCCCCGCGCGACTTCTCGCCGCTGGCGCAGCGCGTCTTCGACGGGCCGGTGCCGGAGGCCCTGGTCGACGGGCTGGACAAGCAGCCCGGCACCTGGCGCGAAGTGTTCGGCAGCGACGCCGACGAGTTCTTCCACGCCTGGCACGTGGCGCACTACATCGACCGGGTCGCGGCCGCCGGCAAGGCCGAATACCCGCTGCCGATGTACGTCAACGGCGCGCTGCGCGATCCGTTCGATCCCGGCCTGCCGGGCCAGTACGAAAGCGGCGGCCCGACCGACAACGTGCTCGACATCTACAAGCTCGCCGCGCCCAACATCGACCTGCTCGCGCCCGACATCTACATGCGCGAGTACGAGAAACACACCACCGTGCTGGAACGCTACTCGCGCCCGGACAACGCGCTGTTCGTCGCCGAGACCGGCAACGACACGCCGTACGCGCGCTTCTTCTTTTCCGCGCTCGGGCAGCAGGCGATCGGCTGGTCGCCGTTCGGCATCGACTACACCAGGTACTCGAACTGGCCGCTGGGCGCCAAGCGCATGAACGAGGAAACGCTGGCGCCGTTCGCGCTGAACTATGCGCTGACGCGCCCGATCGCACGGTTGCTGGCCAGCAAGAGCTTCGAGGGCAAGGTGCACGGCACCGCCGAGCAGGCCGGACAGCCGGTGCAGCTGCTCGAGCTCAACGAGCGCTGGAACGCCTCGGTCATGTACGGCGTGCCGCAGTTCTGGTTCCAGGGCGAACCGCCGGGCAATCCGGAGCCTACCGGCGCGGCCCTGATCGTCGAGCTCGGCCCGGACGAGTTCCTGGTCACCGGCTATCACTCGCGGGTGACGATCTTCCCGGCCGATGAAACGGTGAACATGATCTACGACCGGGTCGAGGAAGGCGCCTACGACGAGAACGGCGAGTGGCAGTTCCAGCGCGTCTGGAACGGCGATCAGACCGACTACGGCCTGAACTTCTCCAGCGCGGTGCAGCTGCTGCGGGTGAGGCTGGCGGAGTGGTGAAAGGCGTATGCATTCCGCACCCCTCGTAGAGCGGAGCTTGCTCCGCTACGCGGGCTCCGGAGCCGGAAGCAGCGGAGCAAGCTCCGCTCTACGGCACGGAACATGTGCGGGTACGAAACGATGATGGACGGACAGACATGACGATCGGGAGTGGAACCATGAGATACGTGACCTGGCTGGCGTTGCCGCTGGCTGTGCTGCTGGCCGCCTGCGGTGCGGAAAACGCCTCGCAACGCTACGAAACGACCGACCGCGGCGTCGTGGTGCACCCCACCGAAGAAGGGGCGGCCGCGGTCCGCCTGCAGGTGGTCGACGACCGCATCATCCGCGTCAGCGCCGATCCCAAGGGCGGGTTCGCGCGTACGCCCAGCCTGATGCGGATCGAGGACGAAGGTCCGGTACCCACGTTCGAGGTCGCCGAGGACGGCGGCCAGCTGCGGCTGAGCACCGCCGAGGTCATCGCCGAGGTCTCGCTGCAGGACGGCCGGGTGCGCTTCCTGGACAAGGACGGCCAGCCGATCCTCGCCGAGGTCGCGGGCGGGCGCAGCTTCGCGCCGCAGGAGGTGGAGGGCAAGCCGTACTTCGCCATCCGCCAGCGCTTCGAGTCGCCCGACGACGAGGCAATCTACGGCACCGGCCAGCACCAGCAGGGCTGGATGGACCTGAAGGGCCGCGACGTCGAGCTGCTGCAGAACAACATCGACAACGCGGTGCCGTACCTGGTGTCCAGCCGTGGCTACGGCCTGCTATGGGACAACAACGCGATCACCCGCCTGGGCGATCCGCGCGGCCTGCAGCCGCTGCCGCAAAGCCTGAAGCTGTATGACGCCAGCGGCGAGGAGGGCGCGCTGACCGCGCGCTACTCGGTCGCCGGCGAGCAGAAGCTCGAGCGCCGCGAGTCCGAGATCAATTACCAGTACATCAAGGACCTGGAGCACTTCCCCGCGGAGCTCAAGGGCGGCGACGGCCGGGTGCAGGCGAGCTGGGAGGGCGAGATCGAGGCGCTCTCGCCGGGCCGCCATACGTTCTCGCTGTACGGCAGCGAATACATCAAGCTGTGGATCGACGACGAACTGGTCATCGACCGCTGGCGCCAGAACTGGAATCCGTGGCACCACGAATTCGCACTGGAGATGCAGCCGGGCCAGCGCCACCAGCTGCGCATCGAGTGGGACCTGATCGACCCCAGCTACATCGCCCTGCTGCACCGCGACCCGCTGCCGGCCGACGAGGCCGACGATCTGTCGCTGTGGTCGGAGGCGTCGCCGTTCATCGACTACTACTTCGTCGCCGGCGATTCCGCCGACGAGGTCATCGCCGGCTACCGCGAGCTCACGGGCAAGGCGGTACTGCTGCCGAAGTGGGCCTACGGCTTCTGGCAGAGCCGCGAGCGCTACAAGACCCAGGACGAGCTGCTGGACGTGCTGGCCGAGTACCGCCGCCGCGAGCTGCCGATCGACAACATCGTGCAGGACTGGTCGTACTGGCCGGAGGACGCCTGGGGCTCGCACGATTTCGATGCCGCCCGCTTCCCCGATCCGAAGGGCATGGTCGACCAGGTCCACGCACAGAACGCGCAGGTGATGATCTCGGTGTGGCCAAAGTTCTATCCCGAGACCGAGCATTTCAAGGAACTCGACGCCAAGGGCCACATGTACAAGCGCAACATCGAGGTCGGCGAGCGCGACTGGATCGGCAAAGGCTATCTCAACTCGTTCTACGACCCGTATGCCGAGGAAGGGCGGCAGATCTACTGGCGCCAGATCCAAGACAAGCTGAACGTGCTCGGCTTCGACGCCTGGTGGCTGGACGCGACCGAGCCCGACGTGCACTCCAACCTCGACATCGAGGAGCGCAAGGCGCGCACCACGCCGACCGCGCTCGGGCCGTCGACGGAATTCTTCAATTCCTATTCGCTGCCGCACGCCGAGGGCGTGTACCGCGGCGACCGTGCCGCCGATCCCGACAAGCGCGTGTTCATCCTCTCGCGCAAGGCCTTCGCCGGTACCCAGCGCGCGGCCACCGCGCTGTGGAGCGGCGACGTGGTCTCGCGCTGGGACGACCTGCGCGAGCAGGTCGCCGCCGGCGTCAACACGGCCATGGCCGGACTGCCCAACTGGACCTTCGACATCGGCGGCTTCGCGGTGGAGAAGCGCTACGAGAACCAGGATCCGGCGCACCTGCCGGAATGGCGTGAGCTCAACACCCGCTGGTTCCAGTTCGGCGCCTTCGTGCCGCTGTTCCGCTCGCACGGCCAGTTCCCGTACCGCGAGATCTGGAACATCGCTCCGGAGGGCACGCCGTACCACGACAGCATGGCGTACTACCTCAAGCTGCGTTACACGCTGCTGCCGTACATCTACACCCTGGCCGGCGACACGTACCATCGCGACGGCAGCATCATGCGCGGGCTGGCGATGGACTTCCCGGACGATCCCGAGGTCCGCGACATCAACGACCAGTACCTGTTCGGCCCGGCATTCCTGGTCAGCCCGGTCGGCGAGTTCGGGGCGACCAGCCGGCCGGTGTACCTGCCCGCCGGCAGCGCCTGGTACGACTTCTACAGCGGCCGGCGCTTCGACGGCGGGCAGCGCATCGACGCCGACGCGCCGCTGACGCGGATGCCGCTGTTCGTGCGCGCCGGCGCGATCGTGCCGAGCGGCCCGGTGCAGCAGTACGTCGACGAGCAGCCGGACGCGCCGCTGACGCTGACCGTGTACACCGGCACCGACGGCGAGTTCTCGCTCTACGAGGACGACGGCGACGGCTACGGCTACGAGCAGGGCCAGTTCAGCCGCATTCCGCTGCGCTGGAACGAGGACGCCGGCGAGCTGTCGATCGGCGCGCGCGAAGGCGGCTTTCCGGGGATGCAGGCGCAGCGCGAATTCCGGGTGCGCTTCATCGACGGTCCGCGCAGCGATGCCGGCGAACTGGAGCCTGGCGCCGATGTCGTCGTGCAGTACGCGGGCGAGGCGCTCTCGGTGCCGCGCCGCAGCAGCGCCGCGGAATGACAGCCGCGGTGTCGGCCGGCATGATCGATGGCTGCCGATAGACGATCCGATTCCGGGAGGGATGACTTGAGTACGGAGAATCACAACGGGCGCGGTCCTGATCGCGCGCCCCCCATCGCGTCGACCGCGCCGGTCGACCCGGCCCGTCGCGAACTGTTCAAGGGCATGGCGGCCGGGTTGGCGATGGCCGGCCTCGGCGGCATGGCGACGGCGCAGGCGCAGGAGCAGGGCAGGAGCGCCCCGGATCCGGCGGCTGCGCCGGCGGTGCAGGGCGCCGATGCGCTGAAGCTCTGGTATCGGCGCCCGGCCACGCAATGGGTCGAGGCGCTGCCGCTGGGCAACGGGCGCCTGGGTGCGATGGTCTGGGGCGGCGGCAAGTACGAGCGGTTGCAGCTCAACGAGGACACGCTGTACGGCGGCGGGCCCTATGACCCGACCCCGCCCGACGCGCTGGCAGCGCTGCCCGAGGTGCGACGGCTGATCTTCTCCGGCCGCTATGCCGAGGCCGAGGCGCTGGCCGATGCCACCATGATGGCGCGGCCGAACAAGCAGATGCCGTACCAGCCGCTGGGCGACCTGGCGCTGGACTTCCGCGACGTTTCCGACATGGGCGACTACCGGCGCGAACTGGACCTCGACCGTGCGCTCGCGACGACCACCTTCGAGAGTCGCGGCGTGCAGCACCGGCGCGAGGCCTTCGTCTCGCCGACGGACCAGTGCATCGTGGTGCGGCTGGGCGTCGACAAGCCGGGCCGGCTCGGCCTGCGCATCGGCCTGGACAGCGAGCAGGAGAGCGAGGTCGTCCACGACGGCGACGACCTGCTGCTGCGCGGACGCAACGGCGCCAGCCGCGGCATCGACGGCCAGCTGCGTTTTGCGCTGCGCCTGCGGGTTTCGGTGCGCGGCGGCCGGACGCGGACGGGCAACGGCAGGATCGAGGTGGAAGGCGCCGACGAAGCGCTGCTGCTGCTGACCGCGGCCACCAGCTACCGCCGCTACGACGACATCGGCGCGGATCCGGAAGCGATCGCGCGCGCGCAGCTGGACGCCGCTGCGGGCAAGCCCTACGACACGCTGCTCGAGGCGCATCTGGCCGAGCACCGGCGGCTGTTCCGGCGGGTCTCGATCGACCTCGGCAATACCGCCGCGGCGGGATATCCCACCGACGAGCGGGTGGCGCGTTTCGCCGCCGGCGACGATCCGGCGCTGGCCGCGCTGTACCACCAGTTCGGCCGCTACCTGCTGATCTGCAGTTCGCGGCCCGGCACCCAGCCGGCCAACCTGCAGGGCATCTGGAACGACCTGATGGCTCCGCCGTGGGAGAGCAAATACACGATCAACATCAACACCGAGATGAACTACTGGCCCAGCGAGGCCAACGCGCTGCCCGAATGCGCAGAGCCGCTGGAGCGCATGCTGTTCGAACTTGCCGAGACCGGTGCGCATACCGCCGAGGCGATGTACGGCGCGCCCGGCTGGGCGGTGCATCACAACACCGACCTGTGGCGGCAGACCGCGCCGATCGACGGCGCCAAGTGGGGCCTGTGGCCGCTGGGCGGCGCCTGGCTGCTGCAGCAGCTGTGGGATCGCTGGGACTACGGGCGCGACCCCGAATATCTCGAGAAGATCTGGCCGCTGTTCAAGGGCGCGGCCGAGTTCTTCGCCGCCACCCTGGTGGAGGACCCGAACACCGGCGCGATGGTCACTGTGCCGTCGCTGTCGCCCGAAAACGAGCATCCCCACGGCGCCTCGATCTGCGCCGGCCCGTCGATGGACGCCCAGATCCTGCGCGACCTGTTCGGCCAGTGCATCGAGATGAGCGAACGGCTCGACGTCGACCACGGGTTCGCGCAACGGTTGGCGGTGTTGCGGGAACGCCTGCCGCCGCACCGTATCGGCAAGGCCGGCCAGCTGCAGGAATGGCAGGAGGACTGGGACATGCAGGCGCCGGAGATGGACCACCGCCACGTCTCGCACCTGTATGCGCTGCATCCGTCCAGCCAGATCAACGTGCGCGATACGCCGGAACTGGCGGCGGCGGCGAAGCGGTCGTTGGAAATCCGCGGCGACGAGGCCACCGGCTGGGGCATCGGCTGGCGCCTGAACCTGTGGGCGCGGCTGTGGGACGCCGAGCACGCGTACAGGATCCTGGGCATGCTGATCAGCCCTTCGCGCACCTATCCCAACCTGTTCGACGCGCATCCGCCGTTCCAGATCGACGGCAACTTCGGCGGCACCGCCGGCATCACCGAGATGCTGCTGCAGAGCTGGGGCGGCACGATCTTCCTGCTGCCGGCGCTGCCCGCGGCCTGGCCGGAAGGTTCGGTGCGCGGCCTGCGCGCGCGCGGCGCCGCCGGCATCGACTTGGCCTGGGCAGCCGGCCGCCTCGCCGAGGCGCGGCTACGCAGCGATCGCGGCGGCGAGTATCTCGTCGCCTATCGCGACCGTACGTTGAAGCTGACCCTCGAGGCCGGCGAGTCGGCGCGGCTGCGTTGGCGCGACGGTGCGCTGGTGCGCGCATGAACGCGTCGCCGCGCCATTCGCACGTATCGCCCGATCGCCGACGGCGCCTGCGCCGGACTGGCCCCTCATCTCGAATCCAGGACTATCCATGAGCAGCATTTCCATGACCACCGATGCCGCGCCGGCGGAGTCGCCGAACACCCGCTTCATCGTGCTGATCAGTCTGGTAGCGACGTTGGGCGGGTTCCTGTTCGGCTTCGACAGCGGGGTGATCAACGGCACTGTC
>NZ_JBFWIB010000024.1:0-28932 GCF_041300785.1 Luteimonas salinilitoris | reverse complement strand
GCACGTTGGCCGATGATAGACAGGTGCGACCAATCCTCCGCGTAGTTGATCTGAGCCTACTTGTTATCTCGTCGCAGCCGCTCAAGCGTGACCTTGCATAGGAATCCTGGCACTGCGGAGTCGGCCTCCGCGTCGCTGCTATAACCGATCCGAAAGCGGCAATCGTTCGCACACCTCTCCCGCCGCCGACCGCCAGCAGATATCGACAGCCTCCCGATCCGAGCTGAGCCGCTCCTTCAACGCATCGAAGCTGCTCCGCTCGATCCTCTCGCCGTCGAGGTGCGTGACCACGTCCCCGCTCCTGAGCCCGACCCCGTCGGCAGGGGAGCCGGCCACAACCGATTGCGCATAGGCGCCCGACCGGTGCGGCAGGAGATTGATGCCGCTTCGATCGGCGACACTGCCGGTGTCGAATCCGGCAATGGGCCGCATCGACACCTCCCTGGCGGAGTAATCGAGGACCAGGTCGAAATTGCGCAGCACACCGTTGCCGATGAGCCCGATTGCCTTCGGCAGATCCTTGAAGTCGGCCCGGTCGAAGTAGGTGACCTGATCGTCGAACGCAAACCGGCCGATCGAGAACTTCGCGACTCGCCCGGTGATTCGCTCGATGGGTCCATAGAAGCCCTTGCCGCGCATCAGGGAGTGGCGCAGAGGAATCCCGACGCCCTCGGTCAGGTCGGGATTGAGGTACAGATAGAACGGCGCCCCGGAATCGAGGATCAGGCCCACCGATTCCTGGCTCGAACCCTCGCCCCGCAACTGCGCCGTGATGACCGGGACGCGTCCGGATACGTCAATGGGAAGCGTTTGCCAAGGCGGGTCGAACGCCCTGCTTTCCCGGGCGCGTGAAAAAGTGATGGTCCGGTTGACGTAGTCGATCTCGGTCACGAAGCGGCGCAACAGGTCATAGCCGATTGCACCATCGAAGTAGGCCTCGTCCAGGCTTCCGAACAGATGGGAGTTCGCCAGGGCGACATGAA
This sequence comes from Luteimonas salinilitoris, assembly GCF_041300785.1. Lineage (NCBI taxonomy): Bacteria > Pseudomonadati > Pseudomonadota > Gammaproteobacteria > Lysobacterales > Lysobacteraceae > Luteimonas > Luteimonas salinilitoris. The sequence continues at coordinate 27,949 of NZ_JBFWIB010000024.1, read as the reverse complement.
GAATGGTCATGCCGGTGAGTCTGATGCCATCCAGGGAGATCGTCGCGTCGTTGACGATGTCCACGAGCGTCCCCTGAAAGCCGGCATCCTCCCCGATCCTGATCGACTGCTCGATGTCCAGTCCCAGGGACTGCGTGCGCTCGGTTTCGAACACGACGGTCGCCGCGGCGCCGGTATCGAAGGCGAACCGGAGGTCCGCGCTCCCGTTCACCCGCACCGGGATCATCAGGTGACCGTCATGCCACTCGAAGGGAATGGAAATCCGGTCGCCGGGCTTCTGCCACACGTGCCGGGACGATGGGTTGCCCGTCATGAGGTTGTCGAGCCCGCGGCTCGAGCATCCGGCGAGAAGCGCTGACAGGGCGATCCCCGCGCCAACGATGATGTTCCTGAGCGCACAAGCGTTCACTACGACCTCACTGCTGGAGAAGGCGGGAAACAGGTGTTGCGATATCGCGCAAACCTAGCTCGCCGCCGATCGGCCGCGATAGAACGTTTGTGCAGAAGACGATCGCACGAGATGCACCCATCGCATCGGAGTGACGCCGTACGCCTTCCGGAAGTGGCGCGTGAAATGGCTCTGATCCGAGAAGTGGCACGCCAGCGCCGCGTCTGACAGGGGCGCGCCCGCCAGGATCAGTCCCCTGGCACGATCCAGACGACGCATGACCAGGTACCGGTGCGGGCTGGTTCCATATAGCGACCGGAAATCGCGGGACAACTGCCACCGGTCGAAGCCGCTGACGTGTTCCAGCATTTCCAGAGAAACGTCCTGGTCCAGACAGGCGTCGATGTAATCGCGCGCACGGGTTGCGGCCGCGCAGTTCCCGATCCGCCGGCCACGCTTCTCCCCGGCGACCCGGCTCAGTGAAACGGCAAGGTGGTAGAGAGCGTCCTGATGCTCCAGCCGTTCCAGCGGATGCTCCAGATCGCCGAGCAAGGCATGCGCCGCGCCGAGAATGCCCGGGTCCGAAGAAATCGCTCCGTCGACGAACGGAAGCGCGGCCCCGCCCAGGATGTTCTGGATCAGGCATGGGTCGATGCCGATCGCGCGATATCTGAAGGCGGCATCGGTTCCCGCGCGGCCGTCATGCAGCTCGTCAGGATGCAGGATCAGGGCATTCCCCGGCGTCGAGTGGCAAGCGTTACCGCGGTAGTCGAAGCTCTGGACGCCCTGCAAGGTGAGCGCGATCGTGTAGGTGTCGTGTCGGTGCGGCTCGTAGGCATGCCCGGTGAAGCATGCCTCGAAGCGGTTCTCCGTTCCGGCGGCATGGCGGACCCAGTTCGATCGTTCCTCGGCTTTCATCACGGCGTGGCGAGTAGCCCTGCGATGCGCAGCTTATGGGGTGACAGTGGCCGGAACGCCGCCGATGGCATCGGCTTGGCCGAACGTCACGTTCTGCCGAATGCTGCTGCCAGGCGCGGGCGAGCGGGAGTGCCGGTTGTCAGCCGTACTTTGTGCATGCCAGTCCCTGATCAAGCAGGTACTCTGCAAAGACTTCGTCGACGGCGTCCTGAGACAGTTCGGCCGCTTCCAGCAGTCTGACTAACAGGCAACGCTGCCAGGCAGGAAGCGTTTTTCCCCACGCGGACAACGCATCGAAAGTATTAAAAGCTGCCACGGCCACGCCTCCCTGTCCATTCACGGGAGGATCGACAGTGGTGCCCGAGGCCGGACTCGAACCGGCATGACCGCGAGGTCGAGGGATTTTCGTACCACTTCGGCTTTGGCCGCCGACGCAAGCGCCGTTCGTGGTCTGGAGCACGCCTTCACCGTAGCGCTTGCGCCTTAGGTGCCCGCCGTCTGCTCTCTACACCTTCCTTCCGCTGCTCTGAAAGGCTTGGCTCGGCGTTGGCTCGGATTGAAGGTCCAGGGCGTTCACCGACTTTGACGGGCTTCACCTCCGAGGTTTCCCCGCAGAGGGCTCAATCTTCAAGTCCCTTGTGTCTACCATTTCACCACTCGGGCGTGGTCGGGAAGCTGCGACACTTCCCAAAATCTCCCCTGTACTGCCAAACTCCTGCCTGTCTTCTTGTCGCTAGTGGCACCTATATGACACCTAGGACTCCCACAGCATACTATCGCCGAGGCCAAGAAGCACTGCAATTCATTGTTTTTTCGGGAGTTTCTCGATCACGGATCGGACTTGACAGAGGGATTTTAGGTCCCTTGCGTCTACCAGTTTCGCCACCCGGGCCGGTGCGCTAGCGTGCCTGACACGCCTGGCGCATGGAACCCTAGCACCACCGGCGGTGGCTCGCCGGAGCCAGCCGGCAACGCGGCCGGAGCCAATGGCCGCGCGGCCATCGTGGCCGCCGGTCACCGATGCCGGATACTGCGTTCCGGCCCTGCGAGGAGAGACCGATGAAGCTGCTGCACGTGGGAGCGACAGGGCTGGTCGGTGGACACGTGCTGTCGCTGGCGCTGGCGCATCCGCGCGTCGAGCGGGTGACGGCGCCGACCCGGCGGCCGCTCGACGCGCACGCCAAACTGGTCAACCCCGTGGTCGATTTCGAACACCTGCCGGAGGACGCCGACTGGTGGGCCGCGGACGGGGTGGTCTGCACGCTCGGCACGACCCGCGCCAAGGCCGGATCCGACCAGGCCTTCCGCCAAGTCGATCTTGACTACCCGCTTGCCGTCGCCCGGATCGCATATCGCCATGGCGCCCGGGCCTTCGCCCTGAATTCGGCGCTGGGCGCGGACGCGGACTCGCGCATCCTGTACAGCCGTACCAAGGGCGAACTGGAACGGGCACTGGCGGACGTCGGATTCGCGTCGCTGGCCTTCGTCAGGCCGGGACTGATCGGCGGCGATCGGGCCGAGTTTCGCGCCGGCGAGCGCGCCGCCTCGGCATTGCTGCGCACGCTGGCGCCGTTGCTGCCGCGCCGCTACCGGATCAATCCTGCCGCCAAGGTCGCCGCGGCGTTGCTCGATGCGGTGGTCGATCCGCAACCGGGACGGCACGTGGTGGGATCGGAACAGCTGGCCTGAGCCGATTGCGGTGAACCGTCCGCCCAACCGACACCGCAAAGCGAAAAGCGAAAAGGCCCGCCTCAGGCGAGCCTTTCCGGGTGTTGCGGATGGAGGCCTGGGTCGGAATCGAACCGGCGTACACGGCTTTGCAGGCCGCTGCATGACCACTCTGCCACCAGGCCGGTGACTCGACGCAAGTCTATCGGAAAACCCGGCGGGCCCCGACAAAACAAAACCCCGCAAGCGGGGTTCTGTCGTGAAAACCTGGAGCGGGAAACGAGACGCGCACCCGAACCCTAACTCTTTGTCAGGGCAAGGATTTTTGCTTTCCTCACCCCGGACGTGGACTTGATTATGGACTTTTTTCAGGGGTCTGACAACGGGGCCAAGCCCTCTGAGCCGCCCTCGTCATTGATCATGGTCACCTAAGCTCATAGCGATGCTGGACACGGCCCATCGCAAGTTCGGGGCATGGTGCGGTAGATTGCCCTGACCGCCGCCAGCCGAAGCGTCCATGCCTGTCAGCCCCGAGCACGCCTCCCTTCGCCACTCTTCATCCGTGTGACGCCGCCCTGTCACGGTTCGAATCGACACTGCGTTTGTAGCAGTGGATGCCCTCTCTCACGCCCACACTGCACCGAAGCCCGGCGCCCTCCCGCCGGGCTTGCCCGGTCAGCATGCGGTATGGGCTGCTGTGGCCGTGCGAGGCGACTCGCGGCCAGCCCCACTTTCGCGGGCTTGGTCTGATTCGGATCCGGAATCCAGTCGAGCGGCCAACGTATCGGCCTGCTCGGCGAACTTCCGCAGGTTCGCTTTTCGCAGTTGCTCCAGATTATGCATCTTCCAGCGGATGCCTGGCAGCTGATCGAGATGCACGAGGTCTAGTCGCGTCCATTCCGGGTTGCCTGCCGCAAGCGAGAGCAGAAATTGGCGTTCGTTTTCATCGAGCCCTTGCTGCAACTCCTGCACCATGCGTTCGCGTGCCGCGAGGAGTGCTTCCAGCGGCACCGGTTCGATGGTCATGCCCTGGAATCCCTGCGCGTAGTCGCCTTGCACGTCGCGCAGGGATGGGAACCGCACTTCGTGGATCGGCCGATTGTGGCTGGCTAGATAGATCACGAACGCGTGCCGAATACCCGGCGTGATTCCTTTGTGCGAAAAGAGCTGCATCACGTCAAACGGATGCCCTAGAAATCGACTGTCAGGTATGCCGAGGCGAGCCGCCCCGGTATGAAGTGGTAGGTGCCGGCTCCGCGCAGATCGAACGCGTATTCGTCGAACACGTTTCTGATCGAGACGCGGAACGAGGCGTTCCGGCCGGCCAGCCGGAATTTGTAGCGCCCGCCGAGGTCGACCAGTGTGTGCGCCGGCAGTTCGACCCGGTTGTCGCGCGTCGCCGGCATGGCGCCGATATGCGACACGCCGAGATCGAGCGATACGCCTTCCATTCCCGGCGGACGCCAGTCCACGTTCAAGTCGAACTGACGCTCGGCAAGGCCGACCGGACGTTCTCCGACCCGGTCCGCGTCGACGTCCTCGCCATGGACGCGCGGGCGCATCAGAACGGCACCAATCACGACATCGAGGTTTTTGCCCAATCCGCCGGACAGGGAGGCTTCGAATCCCCGGCTGCGCACCTCGCCAAGTTCCCGATACAAGTCGGTTTCGTCGAGGCTGAAATACGGCTTGCGCACATCGAACACGCCCGCGACCAGGCGCAGCCGGTCGGTGAACCGGTAGCGGAACCCGGCGTCGTGCTGGGTGGTCAGGATCGCCGGCAGTGCCGCGTTGCGGTTGCTGGCGATCTGCGGCGCGACGCCGCTTTCCTCCAGGCCACGCGTGTAGCCGGCATACACGGCAAGCCGTTCGCTCAGATAGCCGGCGATAGTTGCGTTGAACAGCCACGGTGTCGCGCCGGTTTCGGCGCGCGGCAGCCCGGGTTGGTCGATGGTCTTGCGGTAATCGCTGCGCTGGATGCCGGCGCTGAGTTCGCCGACATCCAGCCAGCGCCCTTCGTAGGCGAGGCCAGCCGTCCACTGGCGCACCGTGTCGTGCGTCTGCGGCCCGAAGTCGTAGACGGGTTCGGGTACGTCGATGATGTCGCCGATGTAACTCCTGCCCAGGTCGATGACGTCGGTACCGCCATAGCGCCGGCTGCGGTCCCGTGCGCGCAGGTTCGCGTGCAGCACGTGCAGGCGTGGGCCTTCGCTGAAACGGCGACTCAGGCGGATTTCGCTGCTGGTCGACGCTGTCTTGAAGGCCGGATCGGCGAATACTTCGAAGCGCCCGGTGCCATCGGGCTGCAGGTCGGTCAGGAACGCATACGCATCGCGGTCGACGTCGTAATGGGAATGGAACACACCGGCACGCAGTTGCCAGCCTTTGGCCAGATCAGCGCGGCCGAACACGCCATAGTTGACCGCCGCGCGTTCGTACAATGCCCAGTGCGGGCCATTGAAGCGTCGTCGTGGAATGTGCGGCGGGAGATACGGGCCTGCGGGCACGTACCACGGGCCGATCTCGTAGTCGCGCAAGTACGCGCGCGACCAGAATGGCACGATCTCGATCGCCATGGTCGGCGTCCAGCGGAGCGCGGCGGCTTCGACATGTTCCGTGCTGCTGGTACCGTCGTAGCGTTCGTTTCCGTAGAGGGCGGCGCCCATGCCTATGCTGAGCGTCCGCTCGCGCAACGGCAACACGGCGTCGATCTCCAGGTTTGCGCCACCATCGCTGTCGCCGCCCAGTGAAACCGACAGCGAGGCCTCGTCGCCCGGCGTGCGGAAGGCATAGTCGATCACTCCGGTCGGTGCCGGGAAGGGATAGTTCTGCGCGGAAAGCCCGACCCGGATCGAGGTCGATCGGCGGATACGTGGGCTCAGGGGCCACACCTGGTCGAAGTACAGCCCATCGATCCTGACGTTGCCGGCTTCCGTGGGCGAAAAGCCGCGGACGCTGCTACTGCTGTAGATACCGATCGTTTCACGCCCGATGCTGGTGCCGAATGCATCGTCGGCCTGGGTGACGACGTTCTCGTCGCTCCGGCGCAATGTCGTGGGCGCATCCGTTGCTGGTTCCTCCTGTTCCGACGGGGAATCGGCTGCTTCCTCCGATGCAAGATCCTGGGCAGGCGCGACAAGCGCCGTTGCGGCGGGCGCGATCGCGCAAAGCGTGCTGAACCTGCAAGTCGACACTTCATCGCGGCGCGGATAGACCTGCACGGCGATCACCTTGCCGTCGTACAACGGCGTCAGGGGCTGGGTCAGCATGAAGTCGGTAAAGGTCTGCGCGTCCTCCCAGGCCGATTCGTCGGCGACGCCGTCGATGCGCAGCCCCGCCTCCTGCGCGCTCGCGAAGGAAGCGCAGGCCAGCAGGACCGCGCCGACCGGGGCCGCGATTGGCACAGGTGATCGGGGAAATCCGCTCGTCCTGGGACGGCTCGCCATGGCTCAAGTTCCGCTCAGAAGGAGAGCCGGGCGCCGACGAAGAACGAACGCGTCAGCCCGGGATTGAAGATCCGGGTGTCCATGCCGTCGGCCGATGCGGTGATGCTGGTGCTGGCCACGTAGTGCCGGTCGCCGAGGTTGCGGCCTTCAGCGAACACCGTGAGCGCGGCGAACGGTCCCACCGCCGACGGTGCGGTGTAGGCGGCACGCAGCCCCCAGATGGCGTAGCTCGGGGCGCGCAGCGTGTTCGCGAAGTCCACGTAGTAGGCGCTGGCGACCTCAACGCTGGGACCGAACGAGAAGCCGTTGGCATGCTGGTAGGTCAACTCCGCCCTGCCGGCATGGCGCGGCACGCCGGGCAATTGGTTGTTGCCGAACACAGCATCGTCGTCGTAGCGGAAGTCGTTCCACGTCGCCGCGCCGCGCAGCTGCAGCGTGTCCACGCCGGACCGGCCCAACGACCACGTCCAGCCCAGGCCGAGCTCGACCCCACTGTGCACGGTCCGATCGGCATTGGTGGTGACGTAGATGCCCGATCCCAGCGGCAGTTCCTGCGACAAGATCTCGTCGCGGACGCGGGCGCGGTAAGCCGCCGCATCCCACTCGAATCCGCCAAGCCTGCCGCGCACGCCCAGCTCCAGCGTCGTGGCGCTCTGCTCGTGCACCGTGCCATCCTGGAACGCGTTGGCGTACTCGAAGTCGTCCGGCAGCTCGAAGCTGCGACTGAGGTTGCCGAAGACCTCAACACCGTCGGCTACCTGCCACAGGAACCCGAGCTTCGGGTTCAGGCCGAAGAAATCCTCGCTCGCGTCGATGCTGGTACCGAAGCCGGACAGCACGGTGTTGCGCGAGTCGCGACGCGCATAGACCGCCGACACGCCCGCGACGCCGGTAAAGCGCGACGACAGCGGATGCTGGTATTCGGTGAACAGCTCCAGGGCCAGCGGGTTGTCCTCACGCGTGCTGGTCCGGTCGCCGCGCTCGCCGGCGCTGCCGATGGCGTAGCGGCCGCTGTCGCTGGGACCGTAGGCCAGCCGCCCGCCGGAGACGAGGCGTGCCGGCGTGCCAGTCGCACCCATGGCCTGCGCCGTCCATTCGTGGCGCAGACTCAGGCCGATGTCGCGATCGTAGCCGGCGGTGATGCCGAAGCGCCCCACCGACAGGAAATCGATGACCTGGTAGTAGGCGCCCACGTCCAGCCGCTGTCCAGAGGCCGACAGCACGGTGTGCTGGACCGCGGCGCGGTACTGCTGCACCTCGCTGCGTGCGTCGATCGGGATGTTGCGTGGATCGGCCTGGGTCGGATCCTCGCGCAACTGCGCCAGTGTCAACGCGCCGGGGAGCTGCTGCGACAGATCCTGCACGTCGAGGTGGAAGCGCGTTTCGCTTCGCCCGCCGTGGCGCCAGCCCAGGTTGCCGTAGAAGCGCATATCCCTCTGTTCGAGATGTTCTCGGAATCCATCCTGGAAAGCGCCCGACAATGTGGCGTAGCCGTCCCGGTCGTCCCCGGCGAAGCTGGCGCTCACGCGCGGGCGCACCGTGCTGTGCTCGCCCAGCAGCATGTGCATCTCGACCCCGGGGGTGGTGTGCCCGGTCGGCGAGATCAGATTGATCGCACCCCCCAGCGTCGAGGCGCCGTAGGCCAGCGCGTTGGCGCCGCGGTACACCTCCACGTAGCCGGCGGTCGCCGGATCGAGCAGCGCCGAGCGGAACTGTCCGTTGGTCTGCGTCAGCGGAAGCCCGTCGCGCAGTACCGCCACACCGCGCAGCGTCACCGTTTCGGCGATGCCCGAGCCGCGGATCGACAGGCGCGTCTGGTCGGCGCCGGTCTGGCTCTGCGCGAATACGCCGGGCGTGAAGGCCAGCACGTCCTGCAAGTTGCGTACGACCTGCCCGTTGAGATCCTCCAGATCGACTAGGTCGACGCCACCGGGCACGCGCGCCAGCTCCGCCTGCGCCTTCCGAACGTTGCGACTGGTCAGCGTCTGCCCGTGCACGACGACTTCGTCGAGCGTCGTGACTTCGTCGGAACGATCGGATTCGACCGCAGGTTGGCCCTGCGCAAACAGTGGCAGCGGCGACGCGGCGCAGGCGATCGCCAACGCACTGGCGAGAGATGGGCCCGGGATTCGGATCATGGGGAGATAGGCGACAGTCGGCGCGCGACTTGGCGCACGCGCCAGGCCAGCAGCAGGTTGAGCAGAACAAGGAAACCGATCACGCCGGCGAGCAGGCCGCCCGCGTGGGCGGGCGTCCATGCTGGCGGCGCGAACGCGGGCAATGCGGCGAGTTCGTCGGCGCTGAGCCGTCGACCGCGGTACAGCGCTTCAGCGAGCCGTTCCTGCAAATCCGCCTTGTAGCGGCGCACCTGCGCCACGTACGCCGCCTGCTGCTCCGCGCCGGTGCCCGCGGCATCGCTCAGCGCCACCTGGGCCGCCGCCGCCGGCGAGAGGAACTGCAGCCACTGCGCCATGCGGTGCGCCTGCGCGATCTTCGCCTCGTGTGCTTCCAGCACCGGTCGCGTCGCGTCCTCGACCGCACGCGCAACCACGTAGGACTTGCGCATCCACTCCGCGTAGGCTTCCGGACCGTCCACTGTCAGCTCGGGGTGGTCGCTGAGGTAACCCTCCAGCAGCGCTTCAGCCTCGAGGTTGGCCTCGGTCTCGGCCTCGCGCAGCGTGGCCTGGAAGGACTGCTGTGAGGGCGGCGGGACGAGGATCTCAACGATCCGGTTGATGCCCGCCGGCAGCGCTAGCACCAGCAGCAGCCAGAGCGCCATCAACTGCGCGGCCTGCGTTTCCGGACCTGCCGGTCGCAGCGCCACCCAGGCGCAGAGCAGCAGCCAGAACGCCGTGTACAGCGCCGCCAGCAGAATCCACAGCGACAGCGGCAGCCACGGCACGCCGCTGGCCAGTCCCCACAGCAGCAGCCCGAGCAGCGGCATGCCCAGCACCGCGCCGCGCAGCAGCAGGCGGCGCGCGAGGACCGCGTCCAGGCGCCTCGCCTGCACGGTGAGCAGCGGCAGGCGGCCGGCGACGCGGTCGGCGGCGAGGAGGTCGAAGCACAGCACGATCACCAGCAGCGGCAGGATCGCGACCACGACGTAGGCCAGGTCGAAGCGGCCGGACGCGAGCACCAGCGGCGACTGGATCTGGTACTGCCGGAACAGGTTGTCGATGCGGTAGGCGATGCCCACGTCGGCGCTGCGTGGATACAGATCGCTCTGGCCGATCGAGAAGTGCGCCAGCGGCGGCACCGCCGCGGGAGCCGCCATCAACACCGATCGCGGCGTCCCCGACGACGACGACATTTCGGGATCGACCGGCTTGCCGGCGCGCACGTCGGCGATCTGGCCGTCGAGCTTGGCGCGGCTGGCCTGCGCGATCTGGTCGCTCGTCTGTTGCCATTGCACGCGGTAGTCGTGTCCGGACCACGCCGCGTAGACGAGGCAGACCGCCAGCACCAGCAGGGTGACCACGACCAGCCGGTCACGCGCCAGCAACCGCCATTCGGACTGGAGGAGAGATTTCATGCGACGGAGGCTCCTTGCAGTCGACGCAGGACCACGATGCAGCCGAGCAGGCCCAGTGCGATCCAGAGCGCGAGCACGATGACGCCGTGGAGCGAGGGCGCTACCTGCGGCAATACGTAAGTGAAGCGCGGCGCCTTGGCCCAGAAATCCGGCGCCGCCACGTAATCGAAATCCTGTCCCTTGGCGTTGGCGGTCATGTCCGCGTTGAGGAACCGCTGCAGCGCGCGGCGATGTTGCTCGGCGGCCTGCGCGAAGTGCTGGTGATGCGTCAGGTCGGTGCCGGCAGCCGCCATCGCCAGGTCGCGCGGCGCGATCACCGGCGCGATCCAGGCCCAGCGTTGCTGGTCGTCGGCTTGCGCCCGGTAGCCGCTCCACAGTTGCGCGTAGTAGCGGTCGTAAACCTGATCGGCGTACTCCTCGCCGGCCTGCAGCGCGATGCCGGCGAAGCTCACCGGCAGATCCTCCAGTTTGTCCACGCCATAGCGCGCGAGGGTTTCGGCCTCGAGCTGGCGGGCGCGGGCATCGCCTGGGTTGTGCCCGTCGATGCCCTCCTGCTGCGCCTTGCGGATCTCCGTCCAGAACGTCGAGGCCTGCGGCGTCGGGTGGATCGCCTCGGCTCGCTCGGCCGCCAGCCGCGGGAGCAGCAACACACACAGCAGCCAGATGCCCGACAGCACACCCAGGCTCAGACGTGCGTGGCCGGCGAATGCCGAGACGGCCAGCGTCAGCAGCGCCCACGCCAAGCCGTAGGCGGCGTACGCGGACAGCCACAGTGCCAGCCGCACGGCGTTATCGGCGAACGGTACCGCGTCGATGCCGAATGCGACGACCAGCACCGTAAGCCACGCCGGCACCGTCACCGCCAGCGTCGTCAGCAGCAGCGACAGGGTCTTGCCAAGCATCAGCATCGCCGGCCGCGCACCGGCGGCCAGCTGCAGTTTCAGCGCGCCGCGCGCGCGTTCCCCGGCGAACAGATCGAAGCCCAGCACCAGGATCGTCAGCGGCAGCAGCACCTGCAGCATCCAACCCAGCGACAGCGCGCCCATGCGCGACAGCGGCGTGAGATCCTCGGCCGCACGCTGCGAGGCAGGGTTCTGGTAGTGCGCCTCCATCCAGACCGAGGTGCCCAGCCAGGGATCGAGCCCCGGCTCGAGCGCACCGAGCGCGGTGACCGGCTTGTAGGCGTACTGGCCGAAGTGCGCGACCGAATGCGGGTTGCGCGCGCCCTGCGCCTCCCAGGTCCGCTGGTCACGCTCGGCGGCGACGCTGCGGTCCTGGTCGGCGCGCTGCTGCGCGGCGATCGAGCTCACGCCCGCCAGCATCGCGAGCACGAGCCACATCGCCAGCAGCGGCCACACCCGCCCGCTGCGCCAGGCGACGCGTACTTCCTTTACAAAGATGGTCGCGAGGCTCATGGCATCAGTCCTGCATGTGCGCGAGATACAGCTGTTCCAGCTCCGGCGCGGTCAGGCTCGTCGCGTCCCGCTCGTCCACCAGCCGGCCGCGCTTCATGATTCCGATGCGCCCGCCCAGTTCACGCGCACGGAACAAGTCGTGCGTCGCCATCAGCACGGCGACGCCGGATTCCTGCAGAGTGCGCAACTGCATGCAGAACTCGTTGGCCGCATGCGGATCGAGTCCGGACAGCGGCTCGTCCAGCAGCAGCGCCTTCGCGTGCTTGGCCAAGGCGATGGCGATGCCCACCTTCTGGCGCATGCCTTTGGAGTAGCTGTCCACGCGCCGGTCGGCGGCCGCCACGTCGAGGCCCGCGCGCCGGAACAGGCCAGCCTCTTCGTCCAGGGTGAGCGCGGTTCCGGACAGCGCCGCGAAGTAGCGCAGGTTCTCGCGTCCGCTGAGCACCGGATACAGGTTCACCTGCTCGGGAATGTAGGCCAGCCGGGCACGGGCGCGGGCCGGATCGGCGGCCGGATCGATGCCGTCGATGCGCACACTGCCGCCATCGGGCCTCAGGAAGCCGAGGAAGATGTTCAGCGTGGTGGTCTTGCCGGCGCCGTTGGCGCCGAGCAGACAGTAGATCTCCGACACCGCCACGGCAAGGTTCAGGTCCTGCAGGGCCGGTGACGCGCCAAAGGACTTACTCAGGTTTTCGGCTAGTAACATGGGTTGGTTTCCAAAGTGAAATCCCGTGGATTTATCGTGTTCATGGCGTCTGCGCATCCGCGAATGCGGACGCGTCCTCCTGTGCAGACAGCGCCTCAGACGCACTGACGCCGGGCCCCCCCCTGAACTCGTCGCCCAGCGAGTCCATTCCCCGCAAGCGCAGGTCACCCATGTCCTGCACCGTGACCGAGGCGGGCGTATCGATCAGGTTCTGGCTCGTCCTCGTGGCGGTCACTACGATCCGATCCAGATCCTGGGCACCGGCTTCGACGGAGGAAACTAGGTCGGCGGCTTCCTCCGCCAGGGCTGGGGCAGATGCCAGTGCGACAGCCGTAGTGATCGCCCCGGCAAGGGCAGGAACACGCATGCGTCCCCCCATTGAGTTGGAATGTAATAACATACCAATTCAATGGGGAAGACAACCGGGCCATTGGTCATGGCTCCGCGGCCCTCGACGAAGTTCTGGAACAGCCCGGGCTCGCTCCGTTCGTCGAACCGCCCTTCCGAGAAGGCCCGCAAAGGCGATGCCGGTGACGGTCGATGTGAACTGCCGGCGGCTGAGCACGTACGTCGTTCCGGCCTCGCTACCGGCGCCACGCCGGGAATGGATCGGGCAGATCCAGCCAGCCGTCCGGCCCCGCCGCCATCTCCGCATCAGTCAGCAGGCAGGCCTCGAGTTCGGCGCGGGCGCGCGCGTCATCCAGCCCCACGCCGATGACCGCGAGTTCCTGGCGGCGATCACCCCATAACGGATGCCATAGCCGTTGCATCGTCTCGTACTCGCGTGGATCGGGTACCTGCCCGGATGGCGGCAGCGGCGCCGACCAGCGCGCCGCCTGCAGCCACGCCCAGCCCTGTTCGGTCAGCGGCGCCAGCATGCGTTCGACCGGCGCCGGTGGGACGCCGACCCGGTCGGCGTCGACGCGGTGCCGCGCGGCGAACCAGAAGCCCGCGGCCTGGGTCTGCGTGGCGCCTCCGACCGTCGAGAGCTCGCCGACCCAGTCCATGCGGCTGGCCAGCCAGAAGAAGCCTTTGCTGCGGATCATGCCGTCGATGCCGCGGGCGAGCAGTTGCCCGAAGCGCAACGGATGGAATGGACGATGCGCCCGGAACACGAAGCTGGAGATGCCGTATTCCTCCGTTTCCGGCGTGTGCTCGCCGCGCAACTCCTTCATCCAGCCAGGCGCAAGTTGTGCGCGGACGTAGTCGAAGCGTTTCGTATCGAGAATTTCCGGCAGCGGCAGCTCGCCATTGCGCGATTCGACGATCCGCGCGTCCCGGTTCAGGCCCCGCAACACCGCCCTGGTGCGGGCCAGCTTATCCGCGTCGGCGAGGTCGCACTTGCTGACGACGATGACGTCGGCGAACTCGATCTGATCGCCGAGCAGGTTGACGATGCCGCGCGCGTCCTCCGGTCCGGCCTGCTGGCCGCGATCGGCGAGGCGTTCGGCGGAGGAAAAATCGTCCAGGAAGCCGGCGCCGTCGACGACGGTCACCATCGTGTCCAGCCGCGCCACGTCGGACAGGCTAAAGCCGTGCTCGTCGCGCACCGCGAACGTCGCCGCCACCGGCATCGGTTCGGAGATGCCGGTCGACTCGATCAGCAGGTAGTCGAACCGACCCGCCTCCGCCAGGCGCCTGACCTCCTGCATCAGGTCGTCGCGCAGCGTGCAGCAGATGCAGCCGTTGCTGAACTCGACGAGCGCCTCGTCGGTGCGGCTCAGCGCCGCGCCGCCGCCCCGGACCAGCGCGGCATCGACGTTGATTTCGCTCATGTCATTGACGATTACCGCCACCTTGCGGCCTTCGCGGTTGCGCAGTACGTGGTTGAGCAGCGTGGTCTTGCCGGCGCCGAGGAAACCGGACAGGACGGTGACCGGGAGGAGCGGACGGACAGGTGCGGCTTGCGTGGGTAGCATCGGAATTCCTTCGCTGGCGGGCGCTGGCAGTTCCCCTCGTGGGGGGCCATAACTTCAGGGACATCTGGATGAATTGTTATAATGTAACAATACTACCAGGCCCCACAACCCAAGGCCGGAGTGCGCTCCGGATCTCCCGATGCCCATCCGCCAGCCGCACCGCGCCTGCCCCTTCCCCCTCCGCTCCTCCCGGCTGTGCACGGCCATCGCGATGACGCTGGCCGTGGCCGCATCCGGCACGGCGCGCGCCGAGGACGGCGCCGGCCGCCGCACGACCACCGAACTGGATGCGATCCAGGTCACTGTCAGCACCGCCACCCGCACCGAGCGCCTGCTCTCGGACGTCCCGGTGCGCACGGAGGTGCTGCGCCAGGAAGACATCGCCCTGCGCGCCGCGGTCGACTTCTCGCAGGCGGCCGAACTGATCAACGGCCTGCGCGTGGAGAGCAACTGCCAGAGCTGCAACACCTCCGAGGCGCAGTTGCTGGGCCTCGGCGGTGCCTACAACCAGTTGCTGTTCGACGGCACCCCACTGCTGTCGACGCTGGGCGGCGTCTACGGGCTGGAGCAGATCCCGGCGGCGTTCATCAACCGTGTCGAAGTGGTCAAGGGCGGCGGCTCGTCGCTGTACGGGCCCGGCGCGGTGGCCGGTGTCATCAACCTGATCCCGCAGCAGCCGGCCGACGACGGCGGGTTCGTGCAGCTCGGCATCGACGTGCAGGACGGCGAGCCGCTGTACTACGCCGACGGCCGCGGCGATGTCGTATCGGACGACGGCCGCTTCGGGCTGTCGGTGGTCGGCCAGGCGGCGAAGAACGACGCCATCGACTTCAACGGCGACGATTACAGCGAGATCACGGAGAAGGAGCAGCAGGTCGTCGGGTTCCAGGGCTGGTACGCATTGAGCGACAACGCGACGCTGCGCGCCGACTACCAGTTCACGCACGAGAAGCGCCGCGGCGGCAACCGGTTCGACCAGCCGGAATGGCTGGCCAACGTCGCCGAAGCGCTCGACACCGACTACCACCGCGGCGGCGTGCGCTGGGACCAGATCGTCGGCGACGACTTCGACTTCAATCTCGGCTACTCGTTCGCGTACATCCGGCGCGACAGCTTCTACGGCGGCCTCGGCGACATCGCCACCGACCCGGCGGATCCGGGCTACGATCCCGCCGAGCTCGATCCGGACGTGCCCGGCAGCGCGGCCTCGATCTCGTTCGACCAGTACGGCGAGACCGAGAACCCGCTGCACTACCTCGACAGCCAGTTCAACTGGCGCCGCGGCGCCCATGCGATCGCCTTCGGCGCGCAGTACAAGCGCGAGACGATCCGGGACCGCAACGTCGATGCGCGGGGCGAAACCCTGGCGCCGCAGACCGAGGACACGTTCTCGAACCTCGGGCTCTACGTGCAGGACGAGTGGGCGATCGGCGATGTGCTGGATCTGGTGCTGGGCGCGCGCGCGGACAAGAGTTCGACGCTAGACGATCCGATCTTCTCGCCGCGGATCGCGCTGGCCCTCGAGGCCAGCGACCGTCTCAAGCTGCGCGCGGGGCTTTCCACCGGCTTCCGCGCGCCGGAGGTGTTCAGCGAGGACCTGCACGTCGCCACGCTGGGCGCCGAACCGATCCGCATCCGCAACACCGACGGCCTGACCGAGGAGCGCGCCGTGACCGGCATGGTCGGCCTCGACTGGCGCTCCGACCCGGCGAACCCGGTCTGGATGTTCGACGCCACCGCGTCGCTGACCGACCTGCGCGACACGTTCGTCCTCGGAGGGATCCAGACCGATGCCGACGGCAGCCTGTATCAGGTCCGCGAGAACTCTTCCGGTTCGCGCGTCGCCGGCCTCGAGGCCAACCTCGGCTGGCAGCCGGCCGGTGCGTTCCGCCTGACCGCCGGGCTGGCCTGGTACCGGTCGCGCTTTGATGAGACGCAGGTGGTATTCGACGATACCGAAGACGGCGGCGACACCGTGATCGCCACGCGCGACTACCTGAAGACCCCGGAATGGAGCGGCCTGGCCCAGGCCACCTGGTCGCCGAACGAAGACTGGGACGCCTACCTCGGCCTCAAGTACACGGGGAAGATGCATGCGCTCAACAACAACACCGCAACGCTGAACCGCACGCCGGAGTTCTGGGTCGTGGACGCCGGCGCCACGCGCCACTTCCACGGCAGCGACGGCAACGGCTTCGACCTGTCGTTCGGCGTGCGCAACCTGTTCGACGAGCGGCAACGGGACCTCGAGGCCGGCGCCAACCGCGACAGCGACTACGTCTATGGCCCGCGCTTTGCGCGCACGTTCTATGCCCGCCTGCGCTATGCGTTCTGACGTCCACGCCCGGCGACGCCATCTCGTCCTGACGGCCCTGCTGCTTGTCGGGACAGCGGTCGCCGGCATCGCGCATGCGCAGAACCCGGCGTTGCGCGCTTCCGTCGCGAACGCGCTGGTCGTTCCCGACGAAGAGCGCTTCGAGGCATACCGCTGGCCGCGGGAGCCGCGGGTCATCGCCCTGTACTTCGGCGCCGACTGGTGCACGCCGTGCCATGCCTTCATGCCGGAACTCAAGCAGGTGTATGCCGCACTGCGCTCCGCCGGCGCGGATACCGAAGTGGTCTACGTCAGTCTCGACACCTCGGAGCGCGAGATGCGCCGCTACATGCGCCGCCAGTCGATGCCGTGGCCGGCCATCGACTACCGGCGACTGAAGGCACTGCCGGCGATCCGCGCGCTCGGCGGCCCCGCTCCGCCCAACCTGGTGCTGATCGACCGCGACGGCACCGTCATCGCCAGCGGCTGGCACGGCCGGCGCTATGCTGGCCTGCAGCCCGTGCTCACGGCATGGGTCCGCGCGCTTTCGGACGCGGGCAGCCCCGCACCTGCTCCCACTCCAGAGTCGGCTCCTGCCGGAGACTTCACGATGAGAACCAACGCTACTCCGCGGACGTCGCCACGATGAAGCAAGAAAAGCGATAAGAAGGCAGAGACACGTCGAACCATTCCCAAATAGAACGCGTGATCTCGGCGACCAGCGACGGCGGCGTGGCATGCGGGCAATGGTGCGGTCGGAACGATCGATCCTGCAGTCCGGACTCACCTTCCTCCCGGAATCGCCTCAGTCACTTGTATGCGGTCCGCACGCTCACGCCAGCGGCGTGGGCGGCTTCCTGCCCCCGCAGACCCTCCTCGACCACCCTGCGCACGAGAACGGCTCGACCACGAGGCGTCAAACGGGCATGTTTATGTGGGTTCATCCGGGGCTCCTGGGGGCTGGTTGGCTTCGCAACCCCATCTTCCAGAGACGCCCCGGATGAACAACCTACTGAGAGATCACAGCTAGCGAGTTCAGATAGGTGATGACCGCATCAGCCCGCCCTCCTGTCCCAACTCATATGCAAAAAACAACACAAATCATCGGTTTTTGCTTATGATCTGGGAATGCCCACGCTAGAACAGTACATTGATACTCGCTTAGCTCATGGCCGCACCTACTTCTCTCGGGAAGAGGCGCTGGACGCGCTCGACTCCAGTGAGATCGCCTTGACCGCAGCCATCACGCGGCTGATCAAGAAGCGACGGCTCGCCAAGCCCCGGCACGGCTTCTACCTAATCCTGCGCCCGGAGGATCAGATCGCCGGCGCGCCCGACCCTGCTCGCTGGATCGCTCCTCTGGCCAAGTATCTGGGGCTCAACTACCGCATCTCTCTCCTGCGCGCCGCCGCGTTCCACGGATCCTCGCATCAGGCTGCGATGGTCTTTCAGGTGATCATTCCCCGGCAGGTACGCAATTTCGAGATCGGACGCCACCGATTGGAGTTTGTCTACCAAAGCCCCACGGCCTTCCAACAGGTCAACCGGAAGGACTGGCTGGATACACTGAAAAGCGACGCAGGCTACGCGCAAGTTGCCGGCATCGAGCTCACGCTTCTTGACTGTGCCCGCTATTTCCACAGGGCGGCTGGCATCAATGGCGTGGCCCAGATCACCAAGGATCTCGGAGTGCAGGCCGATCCGCATCGGCTTGCCCAGATCGCGGCCTACTACGAAAACTCGTGCGTCCGTCGCCTCGGCTACCTGCTCGAACGTGCAGGACATGGTTGCCAGGCGGAAGCACTGCTGCCGTTCGCGGCCAAGGCTAAATCGGCGATCCTGCTGGATCCTTCCGCCAAGCCCTTAGTCGAATCGCTGGCGGACGAATACGAGAACGATCCACGCTGGAAGCTGTCGATCAACGAACCCGTTGAGGTGGACTTTTGATCCCGCTCGCCTATCTCCAAGCGTGGAGTGCGAACGCGCCATGGCCGGATCTCCGGCAGGTCGAGCAGGATCTGATCATCTGCCGCGCCCTGTGCGACCTGTTCAACGCGCCGGAACTGCAGGACAAATTGGCATTCAGGGGCGGCACTGCGATCAATAAGCTACTGTTCCGCCAACCGCTGCGCTACTCGGAAGACATCGACCTAGTGCAATTGCAGGCTGTACCGATCGGCGCCACAGTCGACGCCATCCGGGAGGCGCTGTCTTGGCTCGGCGACTGCCGACGCAGCCAAGCCGGACATTCCATGCACCTGCTGTTCCGGTTCGCGCCGGAGACCGACCCGCAATCGACCTTGCGGCTGAAGGTCGAGATCAACACACGCGAACATGACAGTCTGCTCGGCATCCAGCCCTACCCCCTTGCCGTCGACAACGACTGGTACCAAGCCAAGACTGCGATTACATCGTATGCCCCGGAGGAACTATTCGGCACCAAGCTACGCGCACTCCTGCAGCGTCGCAAGAACCGCGACCTGTTCGATCTGCATGAAGGTCTCACGCAATTGGATCTGGATCCCAACAAACTACTCGCCTGCTTCGACCACTACCTTGCCCTGGAAGGGACGCCCATTTCACGGGCTGATGCCGAAGAACGGATGTTGAAGAAGCTTTCCCGCAGCCTTACCGAAGATATCGCGCCGCTGCTGCCCGCCGGAATCCACTTCAACGATGATGACGCGGTACGGGCCTTCGAGCACGTCTGGAGATCGCTCATCGTCCGCATCCCGGGGAATGCCTGGCGGGGAACGGACAAGGTCATCGAAGAGCTGCGTGAGAAAGTCTATCCGACGCTATTGCAGGACGAGTAATCAGGTCGCACATTCGACATCATGACAGGACGAGCCAGCGGATCGAGGGGAGGGGCAGATGAACAATTCAGCAGGATCGACATGGCGAAAATGGGATCTCCATGCTGGACAACGCCGCCGGAGTGTTCGGCGCCGCCGAATGCGGCCCGCTGCCGGTGGATGCCTGGGCTTGGCTGGTTTGTCCGCAACCAAAGCGGACACCGAGATGCTGCCTACACATGTCGGAGTAGCTATCTTGGCCACCTCTCGTGCAGCGCATCGATGAAATATTCATGCGCATGTACGCCGTCGGTTTCCGCCGGATATTCTCGCCAATGCGGATGGTCGGTCGGGAGATCGTCATGGCGATGTGGCAGGACTGCGGACTCGCGGCGCGGCCAGGTGGTCCAGGCGAACACCAGGCCGGACAAAGCCACGACGGACAAGGCCAGCAATGCCGTTCCCAGGCCGAAGCGCGCGCCCACCCAGCCCGCCAGCGGATAGCACAGCAGCCAGCAGGCGTGTGACAGCGAGAACTGGGCCGCGAAGAGGAACGGAAGGTCATCGGAACGCGCCGAACGCCGCAGCAATCGTCCGCCGGGCGTCACCAAACCCGCGTAGGCCATCCCGAGGATCACCCATAGCGGCAGCAGCGTTGCCCAGCCGATGGCCGCACGCGCCCCGTTCCATAGCACGGTGGCAACGAGCAGCGCCGACGCCATCGTCACCGCGGCGGCGAGCATCACGCGTCGATCCGGGATGCGATCGAGCAGCCGCGGAAGTAGCAACGCCACCGCCATCGAACCGAAGCCGAACGCCGCAAATGCCCAAGCCACGTCCCGATCGCCACCGCCCAGCGCGCTGCGCACGATCACGACCGTGTTGACGAACACCATCGCACCGCCGGCCGCCGCGACCAGGTTGATCGCCAGCAGTCCGCGCAAGCGCGGCGTGCGCAGGTAGATGCGCATCCCTCGGAGCGCGCGCTCGTACGGGTGGCCCCGGCCATGCGCGGCCTCCACCGCCGGGAACACCGTGCCCAGCACCAGCAGCGCCGACAACACGAAACCGGCCGAGGTGCCCGCGAACAATCCATGGAAGCTGATTACCATCAGCAACACTGCCGCCAGCATCGGGCTGAGCAGGCTCTCCAGGTCGTAGGCCAGGCGCGACAACGACAGCGCTCGCGTGTAGTCGCGCTCGTCCGGCAGGATTTCCGGGATCAGCGATTGGAACAGCGGCGTGAAGCAGGCGGACGCCGACTGCAGCAGCGCAATGAGCAGGTAGACCTGCCACAACGTGTCGACGAAGGGCAGCATCAACGCGGCGGCAGCGCGGACGAGATCCAGTGCGATCAGAACGCACTTGCGCAACCTTGGCGGCACCAGCGCCCCCGACACCGGCGCCAGCAACACGTACACCGCCATCTTGATCGCCAGCGCCGTGCCCAGCACCTCGCCGGCATCATCGCCGGCGAGGTCGTACGCCAGCAGGGCCAGCGCGACGGTGGCCAGGCCGGTGCCGACCAGCGCCACCGTCTGCGCCAGGAACAGGTGGCGGAAGGTGCGGTGGCGAAGGATGGCGAGCATGTAGGTTCGATAGCAGGCCAAATGTCAGTCCGGCGTGGAGGGCCGCAGTGGCGTTGCATCGGGCGCCTCGGCAGGCGCGCGACCGTGCCGCCCCAGTTCACCGTAGCGCAGGTACAAGGCCGGCAGCACTAGCATGTTCAGCACGGTCGAGGTGAGCAGGCCGGCCAGGATCACGATCGCCATTGGCGCCTGGATCTCGCTGCCCGGTTCGCCCGCCGACAACGCCAGCGGCACCAGCGCCAGCGCCGTGGCCAACGCGGTCATCGCGATCGGCACCAGGCGTTCCTCCGCGCCGCGCCGCACGCGTTCCACCGGATCGGTGACGCCTTCCTCGCGTGCCAGGTGGTGGATGTGCGAGATCAGCATCACGCCGTTGCGCGTGGCGATGCCGAACAGGGTGATGAAGCCGATGATCGAGGCCACGGTCAGGATACCGCCGGACAGCCACACGCCGGCCACGCCGCCGAGCAGCGCCAACGGCAGGTTGAGCATGACCAGCAGCGCGTCCCGCGTGCTGGAGAACGCCAGATACAGCAACAGGAAGATGCCGACGACCACCCCGCCGCCAAGCAACAACAGCGTGCGCGAAGCCGCCGCGGCGCTTTCGAATTGCCCACCGTATTCGACGTGGTAGCCGGCCGGCAGCTTCACGTTCCGCTCGATGCGCGCACGGGCGTCGTCCACCACGCTGGTGAGGTCGCGCCCGGCGACGTTGGCCATCACCACGATGCGGCGCTGCACGTTCTCGCGGCCGATCTGGTTGGGGCCGCGGCTGCGCTCCACGCGCGCGATCGCGGACAGCGGCACCCGCGCGCTCTCCGGCGTGGAGACTTGCAGGGCTTGCATCGTTTCCACGCTGTTGCGCGCGGCATCCGGGAGACGCACGACCAAGTCGACGTTGGCGTCGCCTTCGAGCACGCGCGACACCGTGCTTCCGAAAAACGCGGTCTCGATCACGTGACTGGCCTGTCGCACTGTCAGCCCGTAGCGGGCGAGCGCCGCGCGGTCGAAGTCGATGGTGACGAACGGCAACTCCGACTGCTGCTCCAGATTGACGTCGACCGCGCCGGGTACGGCTTTCACCTGGTCCTCGATCTGCTTGCCCAGCCGCCGCAATTCGTACAGGTCCTTGCCGAACAGCTTGATGGCGATGTTCGCGCGCGTGCCCGAGAGCATGTGGTCGATGCGGTGCGAGATCGGCTGGCCGATCACCACCTGGGCACCGGAGATCCCGGAGAACTCGCTGCGCAGGTGCGCCAGCAGGGCTTCCTTGCTGCGCTCACCCATCTTGAGGGTGATCTCGATCTCCGAGGCGTAGATCTCCTGCGCGTGCGGGTCGAGTTCGGCGCGCCCGGTGCGGCGCCCGGTGGCGACGACTTCCGGCTGCGCGAGCAGGATCTTCTCCACGCGCCCGGCCAGGGCATCGGACTGCTCCAGCGAGGTGCCGGGCAGCGTCGACACGTTCACCGTCAGGCTGCCTTCGTTGAAGTCGGGCAGGAACGCGCGGCCGGCCGACAGCAGCGCCAGCAGGGTCAGCGCGGTGCCGACCACCGAGGCGAGGCCGATCGCGCGCCAGCGCGGCAGCGTGGCGTCGAACAGCGGCCGGTAGCGCGCCTTGAGCCAACGCGACAACTTCGACTCGCGCGCCTCACGCACGATCTTCGAACGCGGCAGCAGCAGGCTGCACAGCACGGGCGTCACCGTTACCGCGACTGCCAGCGAGGCCAGCAGCGACACCACATAGGCGAAGCCCAGCGGCTGCATCAGCCGGCCTTCCACGCCAGTGAGGAAGAAGATCGGCAGGAACACCAGCACGATGATGATCGTGGCGAACACCACCGAGCCCTGGATCTCGCGGGTGGCGGCGAACACCACCTCGAACACACGGCGCCGTTCCGCCTCCGCCAGCACCGCGTTTTCGCGCAGACGGCGCACGATGTTCTCGACCACGATGATCGCGTCGTCCACCAGCGCGCCCAGCGCGATCGCCATACCACCCAAGGTCATGGTGTTGATGCCGATGCCGGCGGCCTTCATTGCCAAGATCGCCACCACCAGCGACAGCGGGATCGCCAGCAGGGTGATGCCGGTGGCGCGCGCACTCAGAAGGAATGCGAACACGATCGCGACCACCAGGACCATGCCTTCGACGATGGCGCGACCGAGATTGCCGATGCCGACCTCGATGAAGTCCGACTGCCGGAACAGGTTGGCGCTGACCTTCATGCCCGGCGGCAAGGTGGCCTGAATGTCGCCGAGCACGCGGTCGATCTCGTGGGTCAGCGCCAGCGTGTTGGCGCCCGGCTGCTTCTGGATGCCGATCACTACCGCGGGCTTGCCGTTGAAACTGGCGGTGCCTCGCGTAGGCGCGGCGCCGATGCGCACCTCTGCCACGTCGCGCACCAGCACCGGCCTGTCGCCGCGGCGCGCGACGAAGACCTCGCCGATGTCATCGGCTTCGCGCACGCGCCCGCGGCCATGGATCAGGAACTCCTGGCCGTTCTCGACGTAGAAGCCTGCCGAGGTGTTCTCGTTGCTCCCGCCGACCGCTTCCATCAACTGGTCCAGGGTCACGTCGAACGCGGCCATCCGGATCGGGTCGGCGACTACCTGGAACTGGCGCGTGTCGCCGCCGTTGGGAATGACCTCGGCCACGCCGGGCACCGCGAGCAGTCGCCGACGCAGGACCCAGTCCGCCGTGGTCTTCAGCTCCATCGGCGTGTGCCGGTCGGAGTGCAGGGCGATGAACATGATCTCGCCCATGATCGAGGTGATCGGGGCGAGCGTCGGCTCCGGCAGGTCCGGCGGCAGTTGCCCGCGCACGGTCGCGATGCGCTCGGCGACGATCTGCCGCGCCTGGTACACGTCGGTGCCCCAGTCGAATTCCACCGTCACCACACCGATGCCGATGCTGTTGCTGGAACGCACGCGGCGCACGCCGGGCGCGCCGTTCAGTGCGGTTTCCAGCGGGAAGGCGATCAGGGTCTCGACTTCCTCCGGCGCCATGCCGTGGGCTTCGGCCACCACGGTCACCGAGGGCGCGGTCAGGTCGGGGAACACGTCCACCGGCATCCGCCGCGCTTCGATCGCACCCCACAGCAGCAACAGCAGGGCGCCGAACAGGACGAACACCCGGTTGCGCAGCGACCACTCGATCAGTTTCGCGATCATCCCGGCGTCCTCAATGCGCGTGGCCGTGGCCCATGGCCTCGGGCGTCGCCGCGGCCAGGCGGACTTGCATCGCACCGCGGCTCACCACGCGGTCACCGGCCTTCAGTCCTTCCAGCACTTCGAAGCGATTGCCATCGCGTAGCCCAAGGCGAACCGGTACCCGCGAGAAAGATTCGCCGCCGCGCATCACGTACACGACCCGCTGGCCACTGTCGTCGATCACCGCGCCCACAGGCACGCTCAGCGCTGTACGCGCGCGACCGGTGAATACCCGTGCCTGCACGTTCTGGTTGAGGGCGATGCGCGGGTCCGGTTTCGACAATGCAAAGATCACCGGGACGCTGCGGCTTTCCGGGTCGATCATCGAGCCGACACCGATCAGGCGGCCGTTGTCGCCGGCACGGATCTCCACCGGTGCGTCGAGTCCGGGCAGCTCGAAGGCCGCGCCGTCCGGTTGCTCCAGTCGCGCGGCATCGGCTTCGGACACGTGCGCCTGCAGCCACAGTTCGCGGCGGTCGACGATGTGGAACAGCACGTCGCCTTCCTCGACCGCGGCGCCGTTGGCTACCGGCACGAGGGCGAGCGTGCCGCCCACCGGCGCCTTCAGCGCGATGCCGCCGCTGCCGCCACCCAGCTGCGACACGCGCTGCTGCGCGGCGCGCAGCTGCGCCTGCGCGACCCGCTGCGCGCTGCGCGCTTCCTGCAGCCTTCGGTGCGACACCGCCTGCTGCGCGAACAGTCGCTGCATGCGTTCGGCGTCGGCCGTCGCCAGCGTCGCCTGGCTGCGCGCGGTCGCGAATTCCGCCTGCAGCGAGGCCACGTCGGTGCCCGTGCCGAGCCGTGGCACCAGCATCGCCAAGGTCTGTCCGCGCGCGACGCGGTCGCCCAGGGCGGGGAACCGGCCGCTGGCGCGAAGCGTGCCGGCGGCGGTGGCGACGATCTCGGCAGCACCATCGGCAGAGGCGCGGATCGTGGCGGGCGCGATCACCGACTCGCGCAGCTCGCGTGGCTGCACGGCCTCGATCGCGAAGTCGGTCGTCCACTGCTGTTCCTTGAGGAAACCGATCTCGCCTTCGGTGGCACCGGGTGCCGGACCCGCCTGCAAGGCGGCGGCGGCGTCGGCATGGACCACGACTTCGCCGAGGTCGTGTCGCGACTGCAGCCCCGGTGCGGCGATGACGATGCTCAGGGTCCGTCGCCCGGTCGCGCGCGGCATCACGGTGGGCGCGAAGATCCCCGGCGCGCGGGGCGCCGCGACGCGGAAGCGCTCGGTCGGCGCACCGCCGCCGGAGAGGATCACGTCGACGGTGGCCGCCGTCACCGGCTTGTAGTCGGACAAACGGGTGAAGTGCGCGGCGAACGTCGATTTCGCGCCTGTCACCAGCGGATCGAACTCGACGAACAGTTCGGCCTGCGGGGTGGAGTGCGTGTAGACCAGCGCCTCCTGTTCGGCACCCGCGGCATCGCGCGTGCGGTCGCAGGCCCCCAGTGCGAGCGCCAGCAGGCCGGCGGTGACGAGCAGGCGGGGACGGAAGTTCAGGGAAATCGGGAGGCGGCGCATGGCGGTTCCGGCATCAATTGGGGAAGAGTCCCGCCCAGAATGCGGGCGGGACACACGGTGGATCAGTGGCTGTGGTCGGCGTCTTCGCCGTGTTCGTGCTCGCCTTCCTCGGCGTGGTCTTCGCCGGTGGGATGGCTGCCGTCGGCGTTGTGCGCGTGGTCTTCTTCGGCGGGCTTCTCGGCCTCGATGGCGACGGGCGCCTCATCGCCGTACACGGCCTGTGTCTGGGTCGCCGCATCGGCGGGCGCCGCGGCTTCGGCCTGCGGGTCCTGTGCGGCCGGGGCGGAGTCGTTGCTGCACGCGGCGAGCAGCAGGCAGGCGGCAATGATGGGGGCGACGAGGGTCAGCTTCATGGCGGTTTCCTTCAGCGGGATGGATCAGTGGTTGGGATGGACAGCGGGAAAAGCAGTTGCAGTTCCAGCAGTGCATCGAGCGCGCGTGCCTGCTGCTCGAGCGCCTGTTCGATCACCTCGGTCTCGGCGTCGTAGGCGTCGAGCAGGCCGACGAGGTCGAGCTCGCCTTCGGCGAAGCTGGCGCGGGCGATTTCGGTGAGGCGGGTGGCTTCCGGAACGGCGGCGTCGAGCAGCTGCCGCGCGGATGCCGACAACTGTCGTGCTTCTTCCAGGGCGGCCGCGCGGCGGCTGCGCGTCTGTAGCAACGCACGCTGGTATTGCGCGTCGGCGCGCTCGGCTTCGGCTGCCGTGCGTGCACGGTTGGCCTGGTTGCGGTCGAACAACGGCAGCGGGACGCCGAGTTCGAACACCATCAGGTCGTCGCTCACGCCGGCTTCCTCGACGCGTTTGCTGCCGACGCCTACGGTCACGGGCAGCGCGAGCCGGCGCTCGGCCCGAGCCTGGGCCTGGGCATGTGCGCGCCGGGCCTGCAGGACGTCCAGCTCCGCCGAGCGGACCTCGTCCTGCACCGCCGGGATCGGCGGCAGCGGCGGCGTGACGTCCAGTTCCGCCGTCAGCGCAGCCTCGCCGATCAAGCCGGCGAGCCGTGCGCGCGCGGTGCGCGCCTCGGCATCGGCCTGCGCCGCACGGGCTTGGGCCTGCGCGCTGGCCTGCGCGATGCGTCGGCTCTCGTAGCCCGACAGGTCACCGGCGTGATGGCGTTTTCCAGCCGAATCGGCCAGGTCGCGCAACCCCTCGGCGGTGCGCACATGCGCCTTCGTGCGGCGTTCGCCCGCCACGACGTTCGAGTAGGCGCGCAGCACGTCGCCGCGCAGGCGCGCACGTTCGTATTCGGCGCCGGCCTGTGCGGCGAGCACGCCCTGTTCGGCCGCGTCGCGACGCAGACCACGCCGGCCGCCGAGCTCGAAGGCCTGCGACAGCACCACTGTGGTCTCGCGCGCTATGCCGAGCGGTCCGCTGTCGCCGCGCTCTTCGGCGAGTTCGAGGTCCGGATTGGGCCAGGTGCGCGCGGCCAGCACCTCGCTGCGGGCGCTGTTCACGCCCGCCTCGAGCTCCTGGCGCACATGCGGCTGGGACAACGCGAGCGCGACCGCCTCATCGACGGTGATGCGCGACTGGGCGTGGCTGGATAACGCCCAGCACACGAGCGGCAACGCCAGCAGGCGTCGCGCCTTGCAACGAGGGAAGAACAGCACGGAACGACCTCCGTCCGGACCAGGTGGCTAGACACGCGGGTGCAGCCGCAGAACGGCTGCAATCAGCGGTCAGACAATCGGTGGACGGAACGGGGGGTTGGGAGCGCCGCCGGGCAAGTGGAATGGACCGGCTTCCGGAAGATGCGGTTCGGACGGAGCCTGCCGTGACAGGGGCATCATCGCGTCGGGCAACGTGACCGATGCACTTGCACCCTGGTGCAGGAGGCCATGCACGCCCGCGGCGTGGTCTGGATCGGACTGGTCGCCGCCGTGCTCGTGGCCAGCATCCGCAGGATGCGCGTGGTGGTGCCCGTCATCGGAATGGGCGATGACGGCATGTTCCACATCGTGCAACTCGCTCAGCGCGCCCAGGGTGGGCTTGACCACCATGCCGAGCGCCAGGAGCACCAGCAGAGTGGTGCGCAGGAGTCGGCGGTGGCGACGGAGGGGGAGCATACCTTAGTAGCGTACTAGCCTGGGGCGCTAGTCAGCAAATGGCCCCCCAACGGGCCGTACTGGACAGGGCTGCAGAACTATCCCGTTTGCGTTGCTCCTCTCGTCAGCGAAGCAGAGGTGCACTAGCAGCATTGGCAGAGCGTTCTCTTAACGTCCCGTTTAGGTTGAATGGCTTCCCCTCTGAGCTATGGAGTAAGTCGGATGGCCATCCGCTTCCACCACCATCCCCTCACCCGCTTCCACCGCCTGTTCGAGATCGAAACCGACAACGCCCTGTCGCGAAAGCCCTGAGCCAGGCGCGGCGGATCGCCGGATCATCCTGATGCTGCACGGCCTGGCCAGCAGCCCGGAGGCCTGGGTCAACGTGGCCAACGAACTCCTCGGCGACGAAGAGCTGCGCCAAAACTTCCAGGTCTGGCAAACAAGCATAGCCGGCCGCGCTCGCCGCACGTGGACTGACGT
>NZ_JBFWIB010000023.1:0-30662 GCF_041300785.1 Luteimonas salinilitoris | reverse complement strand
CTGCAAAGGTGCCATTCGGGCTGGGATTCGGGCCGCATCAGGGGGAAGCGCGGGGTAAACGGACGGGCAATAACTCCTGATTTCTACAAAAAGGGCGTTTATTCTTCCTATACCCGCGACGAGCGTCAGCTTGGGCCTGATCACGGCAATGCGCTCCTGGGCTGGGACGGTCCGGTCACTATAGCCACGGGCTCTGCCCGGACCCGTCCCGGAAGTCCTGCGTGGGTAGCGAATTGACGGGTGAACCGCGGACCCAGAATTCGAACGCCAATGTTCTCCGCCCCTTCCTTCCGATGACCGGGCCAGATCCGTATGGCGCATTAGCCGAAAGCGTAATGCGCCGTTCTCTTCGGCTTCGGGAAGGCGTGCGGCGCAATGCGCTTCGCTTATTGCGCCCTACGTCCTGCGAGGCGGTCAGTCAGCGGGCGCGACATCCACACCGCGGTACGCCTGGATCAGCCGTCGCTCGCCTTCCGCGCCCGCGTGCGCATTGCCGTGTTCCATGCCGAACACGAAGTCGCGGCCCTCCCTCTGCGCCCGTCCGTGGATGTGCTTCAGCACGTTGCGGTAGTTGATCTCGCCGGTTCCCGGTTCCTTGCGCTCTGGCACGTCGCCGATCTGGAAATAGGCGATCTCGTCCCAGGTCAGGTCGATGTGGTGGATCAGGTTCCCCTCGTTGCGCTGCATGTGGTAGATGTCGTACAGGATCTTGCAGGCCGGGCTGTCTACTGCGCGCGCGATCTCGTAGGCCTGCGTGGACGTGCGCAGGAACAGCTCCGGCGTGTCGCTCAGCGGCTCCATCACCATCGTCAGCTGGTGCGGTTCCATCACCTGCGCGCCGGCACGGATCGCATCGATCACGTGACCGGTCTGCATGCCGATCGGCAAGCTGTGGGCGTAGAAGCCGGGCACGATCGTCATCCATTTCGCGTTGACGCGGCGGGCTACGTCCACCGCCTCGCGGCAGCGCCTGACGAAGCGCTCGGTCGCCGCCTTGTCGCCGGTGGTGTACGACACCTTCCAGTTGTCGCCGGCGTCGATCACGAACACGCCCATGGTCATGCCGTTCTTGACGAGCGCATCGCCAATGCGCTCCTGCAGCTTCACCGGGCGGCCCATCAGCTCGTTGTCCTCGTAGGCCGTAAAGCCGTGATCGGCCATGAACTGGATCTGGGCGATGGGGTCCTTGCCGGCCGAGTGCTCGAACATGTCCAGGTGCGGCGCGAACTTGAGCCGGAACTTGCCACCGGCCGCGGGTGAAGTCGCGTTCGCGCTGGACAGCTGCGCGGCGGCGAACGGCAGGGCCCCCGCGGTGGCGGTGGCGGTCATGGCCTGGAGGAAGCTGCGTCGCTGCATGGTGGATTCCGTCTCGGTCGTGTTCCGGGTTCTTCCGGGGAAATGGAAATTCAAACGCTGAAATTCAAACGCTAATGTTCCCCGACGCCTTTGCCTCGTGGCTTGCGCAACAGCAGACGGGCCTGCGTGCCCCAGCCGCCGATGAAGATGTCGTCTTTGCCGTCGTTGTCCAGGTCGCCGACCGCCATGCTCCAACTGCGACCGGCTACCGTCGCGGGCAGGACATCGGACGTGACGTCCTTGAAACTGCCTTTGCCATCGTTGGCGTAGGCACGGGCCTGCATCGGCTTGAAGCCCGGGACTGCGATCGCACCGACGATCAAGTCGGGAAAGCCGTCGTCGTTGAAATCGACGACGGCGCCACCCCACGATGAGAATGCGTTCTTTGGCAGGCGTTTGGCCGTCGCGTCGACGAAGCGGCCGCGACCGTCGTTGACGAGCAAGCGTGCCTGCGGGTCCCGCTCGTAGCCGCCCGCGTTGCTGGTCAGATTCAGGAACAGGATGTCCGGCTTACGGTCGCCGGTTGCATCGAACACGTGCACTTCGCGCGTGTGCAGTTCCACGGGCAGCTGCAGCCGATCCGACGCATCGGCAAAGCGGCCCTGCCCGTCGTTGAGCAGCAGCCGATTCGGCGGCCGCTCGTTGGCAACGACCATATCAGGATCGCCGTCGGCGTCCAGGTCCGCGAGCGCGATATCCTGCGTCGCATCGTTGACGGCCGGAAGGTGCGTCTTCGTCGCGTCGATGAAGTGCCCCGGCCTGCCCTGGTCGTTGAGCCACAGGAAATCCTGGCCACGCTCTCCCGAGTTGCCGAGGACGATGTCCGGCAATCCATCGCGATTCACATCGCCGATGGCGAAGCCGTTGCCTTCGCTGCGCGCCGGCAGCCGGTCGCTCACGTCGGTGAAGGCGCCCTTGCCGTCGCCGTAGAACAACTGGTGCGCCTGGTCGTCCTCCGCAATGAACATCACATCGGCATGCCCGTCGCGATTGAAGTCGGCGCTCAGCACATGCTCCGTATCGTACGTCGCCGTGCCGAACGCGCCTTGCCGCCAGCGCAGTCGTGCGTTGCCGTCGTTGAGATACAGCCTGTTCGCGTCGCCCTCGACAGCGAGGACCACGTCCAGGTCGCCGTCCCGATCGACGTCCACTAACGCAGCGTCCAGGGCGTGCAGCGTCTCGGCCTTCGGCACATGCGTGGTGGTCGCATCCAGGAATATCGCCGAAGCATTCGCGGCCGAAGCACCCGGCTTGGTGGATTGCGATCGCGCAACCTGCGCGCACAGCAGCGACGCTGTGACAGCGCACACGAGTGGGGCATGTGAAAGAGTTCGCGCGACGATGCCATCCTTCATGAAAGCGCTCCGCTCCGCGTCGACCTCGCGACAGTCTATAACACGCCGTGAACGTGATGCGCGTGCGCGATGGCCTGATCACGGGAGCGGAAGGCAGAGCAACCGCCGGCCGCGGCCGCAGGACCGTAGCTGAGAAAAATGGGGACGCGAAAAGATGTCAGGAACAATTGCGCCGGGTTGAATCGTCCATGATACCGCTTCGGATACCACAGTAAACGACGAGTGCTTGGGCAAAAAGTCATGGCCGCACGCACATCCCGACGTACACTGGCAGCCCCACGTCGAGACCACGGATTCCCATGCATAACCAACAACTCACCGAGATCCAGCGCGTTTTCACTTCACGGTTGGAGACGCTCGAACACCTGCTCGATGTCGGTGAAAAGCACTTCAAGGATACGGACACCTTCATGGGCAAGCGTCTGGCCGAGGACATGTTTCCGTTCGGTGGGCAGATCGCCTTCGTCTGCAACCAGCCGCGTGGCTTTTCGCAGTGGTGCGCGGGCGAGCCGATCGACAACCTGGCACCCGACAGTATCCAGACCATCGAACAGGCCCGCGCCGCGATCGTGCAGACGAAGAGGCTCGTTGCCGGCATCGCAGCAGCGGACTCGAAACTCGAAGAGATCAAGCGCATCGGCCTCGGTCGGGGGCGCTACGTCGAATTGCAAGGCCATCGTTACGTCGCCGACTACCTGCTGCCCAACCTGTATTTCCACGTCACCTCGGCCTATGCGATTCTGCGGCTGCTCGGGGCGCCGGTAGGCAAGAGCGACTACCTGTATTACCTCGCGCCGATGGTGAAGCAAGAGGGCGCCTGAAGCGTCGGTCGGCGTTGGTCTTGCGAGCGGCGGGGCACCGCGTGAGGCGGCTTGAGCTCGCCCTACGCTCGGCTGCCGTTCGTCCATGCCCTGTCTGTCGTAGGGCAGGCTTGAACTGCTGCGATGCGCAATGCTGTGGACCGGGTGGCCATGACCGAAGAAACCGACAAGCCGACGAATCCACTAGGCGAAGGCCTGACCAGATCCGAGCGCGTGTTCGTCCGCATCGCGCTGTTGCAGACGCTGCTGGCGGTGATCGGCATCGTCACCGGCTCAATCGCGCTGTACGCCGGGCTCACCGAAGCCGATGCCGCCCGCAAGCAGCAGGAGGCCGCCGTGTGGCCGATGCTGCAGATGGCGATCAACGATTACGACGTCGAGGCCAAGGAACCGATCTTCCGGATCATGGCGCGCAACTCCGGGAGCGGCCCGGCGCGCATCGCCGGCTTTCGCGTGACGGTGGGCGGCGAGGTGCAGTCGGACTGGAACGAGACCTTCACCACGCTCGCGGGGTCGCACGAGGGGGTCCTGAGAAGCTATTTCAGCGGACGCGTCATTTCTGCAGGGGAAGGAGGTCGACGTCGTGCTGGCACGGGACGCGATCGCGCGCGCGGCGTTGCAAAAAGCGTACGTCGCACCGACCTCGCTGTAGGGATGGGCGGCGGTGATCTTGCCGCCAAGTACTTTCGCGTAGAACTCGAACGCCTCGCGACACTGGCCGCGGAAGCTGAGACTGGTCACGATCTTCAACACAGATCCTCCTTTCATTTGCAAGCGACACGGCGAGCGGATGAGCGGATGCGCACCCGCGGCCTTGCCGGCGTCACAGGCTGTCATACCGTTGTTTAAGGCCGCGTGTGGGTGGGACGAGCTGCAGCGCTTCGAGGACAAATGGACGTAGTGAAGTAGCCCGGGTAAGCCAAGCGCACCCGGGAGCCTTTAGAAGCCCCGGGTGCGCTTCGCTTACCCGGGCTACTCGATACCCGCTTCCTTTTTTGTTTCCGGCCACCGCGCAAACACGTCCCTCATGGTATGGAAGCCGTCGCATCGCTGCGGCATCCGCTGCATGCATGCAACGATCCGCCCGATTCTGGAGAAGCGAGATGGTCAGCAAGAACACGATCTGCCTTTGGTACGACAGCACCGCGCTCGATGCCGCGACGTTCTACGCCAGGACATTCCCGGACAGCGCGGTGGGTCGCGTCCTTCGCGCGCCGGGTGACTTTCCCTCCGGCAAGCAGGGCGACGTGCTCACGGTCGAGTTCACCGTGCTTGGAATCCCCTGTCTGGGTCTGAACGGAGGGCCGGCGTTTAAGCACAGTGAGGCGTTCTCGTTCCAGGTCGCCACCGACGACCAGGCTGAAACCGACCGCCTGTGGAACGCGATCGTCGACAACGGCGGTGAGGAAAGCGACTGCGGCTGGTGCAAGGACAAGTGGGGCCTGTCGTGGCAGATCACGCCGCGCGCGCTGACCGATGCGATCAACGATCCCGACCGCGCGGCGGCCAAGCGCGCGTTCGACGCCATGATGGACATGCGGAAGATCGACATCGCCACGATCGAAGCAGCGCGTCGGGGCTGACGCTCACAGTCATCGCTGTGGCCCGAGCGCGAAATGAAGAAGGCCGCCCGGGGGCGGCCTTCTTTCTTTCTGGAGCACGCGCCGGAGCTGGATTTCATCGCCAAGCTGGCTGCGCTGGTGCCCCCGCCCAGGGTCCATCTCACCCGCTTTCACGGCGTGTTTGCCCCCAACAGCCGGGACCGTGCGCTCGTCACTCCCGCCCGGCGGGGCCGGGGTGGCCAGCGGCCCACTGCGCCCCACAATGCCCACGACCGCCCCCCCTGCAGAGCAGCACGCCGCCATGCGCTGAGCGCGACGCCTCAAGCGCGTGTTCAAGATCGACCTGGACACCTGCCCGGCCTGTGGCGGGGTC
Source organism: Luteimonas salinilitoris (assembly GCF_041300785.1). Classification (NCBI taxonomy): domain Bacteria; kingdom Pseudomonadati; phylum Pseudomonadota; class Gammaproteobacteria; order Lysobacterales; family Lysobacteraceae; genus Luteimonas; species Luteimonas salinilitoris. Next base: position 25,195 of record NZ_JBFWIB010000023.1, on the reverse strand, counting down.
GTCAAGCTGATCGCCTGCATCGAAGCGCCGTCGGTGATCGTCAAGATCCTCACCCACCTGAGCACCCAGGCTCCCGCAGCGGCCAGGGCTCTGTTCCCCGAGCCCCGGGCCCCGCCGCCAGCGCGGCTGTTTGACTGACGCCCACCGCCCTCACGGGCCTCGGACAGATGCCGTTCCTCCCTTGGATCACGGTAGGGTGACGCTCGGCCAAGGGCTCGGCCGGGGGCAGGGTGGCTCGGCCACAGCGCCGGAATCGGTCACAAGGTGGGCCAAAGGGGGCTGCACAGGTGCCATTCGGGCTGGGATTCGGGCCGCATCAGGGGGAAGCGCGGGGTAAACGGACGGGCAATAACTCCTGATTTCTACAAAAAGGGCGTTTATTCTTCCTATACCCGCAGGTCGGTGCCGCAGATCGCGGTCTTCTCCAGCTTGATCAGCACCTCGTTGGCCCCCGGGCGCGGTACCGGCACCTGCTCCATCCAAATACCCTTGGCGGCCTCGCGCTTGACCAGGGCGCGCATGGTGTTCTGTGGCAGGGTAGGTTGCGTCGACATGGGGCTTGAGAAGCGTTGTGCGAGGGCGCGGATTATACGCGGCACCCGCTTGATCCACGTGACACCCCAGTCAGCCGCCGGTCGGGAATCCAGCAGAATTGGTACTCTTGAGAAGCCCCGTTATTTTTGTGCACACGTTGTACGCGCGTCAGGAGGGAATATGAATTTTCGATTCAAACGGGTCACCCATCCGTTGGCCGGGGCGGTATTCGCGGCTGCGCTCTGTTCGCCCGCGCAGGCCGCTGAACCGCAGTGGCGCCCACTGGTCGAAGACGGCTCGCTGACGGGCTGGACGATCAAGGGTGGTAAGGCCACTTATGCGGTCGAGGATGGTCAGATCGTCGGGCGTTCGGTGGGCGATCGAGCCAATACCTTCCTGGTCACCGAACAAAGCTACGGCGATTTCATTCTCGAATACGACGTCAAGACCGACCCCAAACTCAATTCCGGGGTGATGATTCGTGGCGAGAGCCGCCCGGATTACCGCAACGGTGTGGTGTTCGGCTATCAGGTGGAACTGGATCCCAGCCCGCGTGCATGGAGCGGCGGCATTTACGACGAGCAGCGGCGCGAGTGGCTGAACACCCTGGTCCGCAACGCGCCGGCACGGGCGGCGTTCAAGAACGGCGACTGGAATCACTTCCGGGTGGAGGCGATCGGCTACAGCATCCGCACGTTCATCAACGGGGTGCCGGCTGCGAACCTGGTGGACGATGTCACCGCGCGCGGCTTTATCGGCCTGCAGGTGCACGGCGGCGTGGAGCCGGGGCTGGTGGTGCGTTTCCGCAATCTGCGCATCCTCACCCAGGATCTGGCCGCGGCGGCGACGCCGGCCGACCCCAAGGCCGATGTCTACAACTATCTGCCCAACCAGCTGACCGATGCCGAAAAGGCCCAGGGTTGGCGCCTGCTGTGGGATGGGGTGTCGAGCAAGGGCTGGCGCGGCGCCAAGCTGGATGGTTTTCCGAAGCAGGGCTGGTCGATCCGCGACGGGCTGCTGAGCGTGGTGCCGGCCGGTGGTAAAGAATCGGCCAACGGCGGCGACATTGTCACCAGCGAGCAATTTTCCGACTTCGAACTCGAGCTGGATTTCCGCATCACGGAAGGGGCCAACAGCGGTGTGAAGTATTTCGTCGACACGAAATTGGACCCGATCGGCGGCCCGGTCGGTTCCGCGATCGGTCTGGAATACCAGATCCTGGACGATAAGCGACACCCCGACGCCAAGCTCGGCGAAGGCGGCAACCGCACCCTCGGCTCGCTGTACGACCTGATCGCGGCGGCCAACCTCAGCGTGCCCGACAAGGGCAAGCCGGCGATGCCGCCCGGCGCGTGGAACCGGGCGCGCATCGTCTCCCGCGGCAAGCATGTCGAGCACTGGCTCAACGGGGTGAAACTGGTCGAATACGAGCGCGGCTCGGCGGATTTTCGTGCCAAGATGGCGCGTAGCAAGTACAAGGACATTGCCGACTTTGGCGAACTGCCGCGCGGCCCGATCCTGCTGCAGGATCACGGCAATGCCGTGTCGTTCCGCTCCATCAAGATTCGCACTCCGCAGACTACCGCGGCAGCGCCTGCAGCCACACAGGCGGGCCGCTAGTGGATCGCCGCACTTTTCTTGCCGGCCTGGGCGCCGGCACCGCAGCAACCGTGTTCTCGGCCCGTAGCTACGCCCGCATCCTCGGCGCCAACGACCGCCTGCGCGTCGCCGTGATCGGCCTCAACGGGCGCGGGGTGGCACATCTGCACGGGTTCGCCGCCACGCCCAATACCGAAGTCACCCATCTGGTCGATGTCGATAGCGCAGTGCTGGAAAAAAGCGCTGGCGAGCTGGCCCAGGGTCAGCCGCGCCCGCAACTGGAGCGCGATTACCGCCGTTTGCTGGAGACGCGTGCGATCGATGTCTTTTCGATCGCCACCCCCGACCATTCGCACGCCAAGATCGCCCTGGACGGCATGGCCGCCGGCAAGCACGTCTATCTGGAAAAGCCTTGCGGCATCGCGCCGAACGAGGGCGAAGCCCTGGTCGCTGGGCAGAAACGCCACGATCGGGTGTTGCAAATGGGCAACCAGCAGCGTTCCAGCCGCGAAACCCAGGAGCTGGTTGCCCTGGTGCGTGCTGGCGAACTGGGCGAGCTGTACGCCGCCGACACCTGGTACGCCAACAACCGCACCTCGATCGGCAGGGGCAGCGAAATCGCCCCGCCGCCGAACCTGGATTGGGAGCTATGGCAGGGTCCGCGCCCGCGCCGGCCTTATCGCAGCAACCTCGTCCACTATAACTGGCATTGGTTCTGGCACTGGGGCACCGGCGAAATCTGCAACAACGCCTTGCACGAGATCGATATCGCGCGCTGGCTGATGGACGTGCAATTCCCCGAACAGGTCTCGGCCAAGGGCGCGCGCCGTTTCCACCGGGGCGACGACTGGGAGATGTACGACACACTGCGTCTGGACCTCAGCTTCGCCGGCGGCCGCCGCATCAGCTGGGACGGCCACAGCTGCAATGGCGTCGAGCGCTACGGCCGTGGCCGCGGCGTGCTGGTCTATGGCACCAAGGGCTCGGCCCTGGTCGATCGCAACGGTTTTGAGATTTTCGACCTGGCCGGAAAATCCGTGCGTAAAGCCACCGCCAAGGAGGCCAGCGGCACCACCGACACGGTCGGTGAGGGCGCGCTGGATCTGCTGCATATCGGCAATTTTGCAGACGTGATCCGCGGTAAGGCCAAGGCCCTGGCCTCGCCGATCAGCGAAGGCCATATCAGTACCTTGCTCTGCCACCTGGGCAATATGGCCTACCGCACCGGCGCCGACTTGAGCTGCGACCCGGCCAACGGCCGCCCCCGCAGCGAAGCGGCGCTGGCGTATTGGACGGCGGATTATCAGCCGGGCTGGGACATCAAAAGCTAGCCCCTGATGCACTTGACTGAGTCCCCTCGTGTGTTTGGCTGCCCTCACACCCCAACCCCTCTCCCGCAAGCGGGACAGGGGGCTAAACGCGCATAACACACGTTAGATGAGCACCATCGCCATCGCCTCGGATCGCTTTCCCGCCATGGGCACGCGAGTGGAACTGCACCTGTTCGGCCGTGGCGCCAGTGCGGCCCTGCGTCCTCTGCGCGAGGTGATCGAACGCATCGAGGTGGCGCTGACCATGCACCGCGAGTCGCCCACGACCCGGCTCAATGCGCAGCTGGCCGCGCGCCGCGAAGCGCTGATCGAGGAGCCGTTGCTGCGCGAAGCCATCGCCGTCGCCATGCGCATGCACGCATTGACCGACGGCCTGTTCGACGTGGCCTCCACCCTGCCTGACGGCGGCGGGCCGGTGCGCGGCGGGCTGGCGCATGCGCGGCTCGACGCCGACGGCATGATCCACGTCGAACGGCAGCTCAGTCTCGACTTCGGCGGCCTCGGCAAGGGCCTGGCGCTCGATCACTGCGCCGGGGTGCTGGCTGCGCACGGCATCGGCGCCGCCATCGTTTCGCTGGGCGAAAGCTCGATCTTGGCCTGGGGCACACACCCGCATGGCGAATGCTGGCCGCTGAGCGTGCCGCATCCGTTCCGCCCCGACCAGCCGTTGCAGGAACTGCAACTGCGCGACGCCGCCATCTCCATCTCCTCGACCATCGCCAACGGCGCCAGCTCGCCGTCGCGCGCGCCGATCGTGCGGCCAGCCGGCGGCGCAGCGGTTACCATGGCGGCCACCGCCATCGTGGTGCATCGCAGCGGCGCCCGCGCCGAAGCCTTGAGCACCGCGGCCTTGATCGCCACCCCGCAAGAACGTGAATCCCTGGCCGCGCAGGCCGCACTTAGCGTGTTCGAATGCGACGCCGGCGGCCAGGCCTGCCGGCTCGACCCACAGGTAAAGGCGGAATGACCGACTCGGATTTCGAAACCTCGCGCAGGCATTTCCTGCACAGCATTGCCTTGGCCGCGGGTGCCGCCGCCGCGCCTTGGGCGCTCGGCGCCGCGCACGCCGCCGACACGGCAGGGGCGCGCGTGCGAATCGGCATCATCGGTGTCGGCGATCGCGGCAGTGCCTTATTGCAAAACCTCAACCAATCCAGGAACTGCGTGGTCACGGCGGTCTGCGACGACTATCCGCCGAACCTGGCGCGCGCGCGCGCGCTGGCCGGACCTCGCGCCGCCGCCCACGCGGACTACCGGCGCCTGCTGCAGGCGGGTGGGCTGGACGCTGCGGTGGTGGCAACCCCGCTCGACCTGCACGCCCCCGTCGTGCTGGATGCCCTGGACGCGGGGCTGCACGTGTTCTGCGAAAAAGCCATGGCGCGCACCGTCGAAGACTGCACCGCGATGGTCGAGCGCTCGCGCCAGCATGGCCGCGTCTTGCAGATCGGCCACCAGCGTATGTTCAGCCCCGCCTACCTGCGCGCCCGTGCCCGCATCCTGGCCGGCGACATCGGCGTGGTCACCCAGATTCGCGCGCAATGGCATCGCAATAGCAACTGGCGCCGCTCGGTGCCGCCCGGCTCGGGGCTGGAACGGAAAATCAACTGGCGGCTGTACAAGCAGCACTCCGGCGGGCTGATGACGGAGCTGGCTTGCCACCAGCTCCAGGTCGCCAACTGGTTTTTCGATGCTGTCCCCACCCGCGTGATCGGCTCGGGTAGCCTGTGCTACTGGAAGGACGGCCGCGACATTGACGACCAGGTGGCCCTGATCTACGACTATTCAGGCGGCCGCAAACTGATCTACGACTCCCTCATCAACAACCGCCGTTACGGCTGCGAGGAACAGGTGCAGGGCGACAAGGGCACCATCGAGGCGGAAACCGCGCAGATGTTCACCGAAACCACGCCGACTGTGCCCGGCCTCCAGCGCATGCTGCGTGACATCGCCGAAGGTCTCTACCGCAGCGTGCCCATCGGCGGTGCGAGCTGGTCGCCGGAAATCCCCGTCACTACGCCCGGCGAATCCCTGGGCCGCGGCCCCTACGAAGAAACCCTCCTGCAGCTGGAAGCCTTCGGCGAAGCAGTGAAAACCGGCCGCCCCTTGCCCGACCTGCTGCGCCAGGCCTACCACGCCTCGATCGCCTCGCTGCTGGGCGAGCGCGCCATGGACACCGGCCTGCCGGTGGAATGGCCCGATCACCTACGCATGCCCAAGGAGGCGGCATGAAACGCGCCATCATGAAGCGCGCCACCATGAAGCCCAAGCCGGCGCGACTGCGCGCGGAACTCGCCGTCCTGACCGCCTGCCTGCTGCTGGCCGAGGTCATCAACGCACTGACTATTCTGATCTACCGCACCCGCTGGATCGAGCTGATCAGCCAATGGGGCTGGATCCTCATCCTCGCGGTCGTGCTGTACCTGCTGCTGTGGCTGCCGCGCCTGTTGCTGCGTGCGGTGCGGGGACGGTCGCGACTGCGAGCCCTGGGAAACCACTGAGCTTCTGCTCGTCATTCCCGCCTACGCGGGCCGGCGTTTATTCTTCCTATACCCAGCTCTGATACTCTTTTTCATTAACCCGTGGATGATCCCAGTGTCATATGCCCACCAGGGTCATATGCCCACCAGGATAGAGGTGCAGCTTGTGAAAGAACCCTTCCTCCGTATTCTCATTGCTCTTGCAATCGCCATTGCAACCACGGCCCCGGTTCGCGCGCAAACGCTCTCGTGTCCGACGTCTTCCCACCTTGCGACCATCGAGCCTGATGGCACGGTGTCTGAGGGGTCTTTCGACGCGCTCCGGCAGGCCTATCGGGGAGGTCGGAATCTCCGCGTCGGGTGGGAACTTGACTTCGACAGCGACGGGTCCGTGGACATGACACATTGGGCCGATGCCCCTTTTCTTTCCGAGCTCGAGGGTGTCATCACTGCGCAGGTCGGGCAGATCGAGAGGCAAATACCCCAACCCGGTCAAGCCCGCATCGACTTTCGCGAGGAGCCTCAGCGCTGGAGCGGATTGCTAAGCACCGACGGAACGCTTCTGGGCCAGCGCGCCGCGCCGAGACAGCGTGCGAGCAGTGTGGTGCCTGGCCGCCGGAGCGTAACGGCCGGTCTGAAAACCCCCTACCGCGATGGCACCACCCACGTGATCTTCGAGCCGCTGGATTTCATCGCCAAGCTGGCCGCGCTGGTGCCCCCGCCCCGCGTCCACCTCACCCGTTTCCACGGCGCGTTTGCCCCCAACAGCCGTGACCGTGCGCTCATCACTCCCGCCCGGCGGGGCCGGGGCGGCCAGCCGGCGGCTGTGCCCGAGGAAGCCCACGACCGCACTCCGGCAGAGCAGCACGCCGCCATGCGCTGGGCGCAACGCCTCAAGCGCGTGTTCAAGATCGACCTGAACACCTGCCCGACCTGTGGCGGGGCCGTCAAGCTGATCGCCTGCATCGAAGCCCCTGCGGTGATCGCCAAGATCCTCACTCACCTGGGACACCAGGCTCCCGCAGCGGCCAGGGCCCTGTTCCCCGAGCCCCGGGCACCGCCGCCAGCGCGGCTGTTTGACTGACACCTGCCGCCCGCGGCCCTCAAGACATCGCCGCCCTGGTTTGGACCGCGGCGCGGTCGCGTTCGGCCAAGAGCGCTGCCGCGCGGGCTGAGGCTTGGCCACAGGGCCGGAACCGACCGCAAGGTGGCCAAAGGGGGTTGCAAGGGGGCAACCCAGGTAGGAATTCGGGCTGCAATCGGCATCAAGCGTGGGGCAAGCGGACGGGCAATGACTCGATGATTTCTACAAAAGGGCGTTTATTCTTCCTATACCCCCGAGACGAATGTATCGGCAAACCGATTTTGGATGATCAACTTGCGGATTGCGTGATCAGGATAGAAGCAGGGCGCTGGCCGGTAGCAGCCCACTCCAGTGAGTCCTGTTTTTCCGGCGCCTGCTTTGCCTCTGTACAGGCGGCAGCCGGAGGCAGCGTCAGGGCCGGGCGCCCTAGCCCCCTTCCTCGGCGCGCTGCTGATGATGCTCGAAAACCCCGTCGACGATCTCCCCGACAGCGTGGACGTTGTCGAGGTGCTTCTCATCCTCGGCGCTCAGGGTGCCGTCGGCAAATGCGCGCGCAAAGCTGGCGGAATAAACCGGGCCGGAGATGGGGCCAGCCACCATTCGATCGAGATGCTCCATCGTCTTGGCAAAGTCCGTTTCATCGGCGGGCACGCCACGGTTGACTGAAGCCGATTGCACGACCTGACCGCAGGTGTCGATCAATTGGCCTTTGGCATTGAGCAGACCGGGGACTTCCACTGACAGCCCGTCAAGAGGCGAGGCCGTGAGCTGGGCTCTCACACTGGGCGAGATCGATAGGTCGATCGGCGCCGCGGCGATTGCGGAAGGCACCCCGTTGACCGCGTTCGACAGTGCATCGGCTGCCGTTTGTGCCGAGATAGCAGCTGTAGCAGCGGCACTAGCGGCTGCCGCAGCGGCTTGCGCCGCGGCAACGTTGTCCGCCGTGGGATTCGCCTGGGCAGTCGCATTGGCGACCGTCGCATCCACCGCCGTTTGGGCGGCGGTGGCTTGCGCCTGCGCCGCAGTCGCTTGAGCCTGGGCCGCTGCTGCCTGCGCCTGGTTTTCGGTTGTGGGATTCGCCTGCGCCGCCGCCTGGGCTGCATCGGCCGCCGCCTGCGTCTGGTCCGCCGCAGCGGCGGCCCGGTCGGCTGCGGCCTGGGCGTCGGCAGTGTTCGATGCGTTCGCCGCTTCGCTGGCCGCTTCCGCGGCGTCGGATGCAGACGATTGCGCGTCCTGGGCCGAAGCCTCGCTGCTCGCGTCGTGGTTGCTGGAACTGCCGCTGGCGCCGTTGTTGCCGGAACCGCCGGAAACGCCGGAGGTGTCTGTCATCGTCCATGCTCCTTTTGTGGTAGATCCTTGCGAAGCTGCCGAACCAGCTGGAACTTTTTCAGGGCATGGGCAGCCGCCGCGTTCGGCGACCGAGTACGACTCGATCAGGGCGGCGAAGGTGTCGCCGTCCTTGTACATCCAGTTGTTGGAATTTCCGGACACGGCATAGCCTGGGTAGCTGCAGCCGTCGACGGTGGTGAGCGCGGGAAAGCTGTCCTTGACGTCGGTGTAGGTGGCGGCATTCGGAAATTCAAATCAACCTAGGATGCGGTTGATCTGCTCTTGCAGCGCCCGGCCTTCGGCCGTCGACGCCAGCCCCGATGTCTCGTCGTCGTACAGCGGATCCGTCAGGTGCGCAAAGTTGTATTGCGCTTCGGGATTGTCGCCCAGCGCCTGCAGGTAGGCTGATGCCGCATCGATGGCCGCCACGTCGCCGCCGTACATGGCTTCGCGATTGTGCAGGCCGAACGCGTACAGGATTTCATCGGATGCAAGGCGGCCCGGTGCGTGCTGTCCCACCGCAAGGATTACTTCCATGCCGGCTGGAGTGAGCGCGAGCCCGATGTATTCATCGTGAGCCGGCCCGCCACCAGGACCGGGTGTCCTGGAAAGGCCGTCGAAAAACGCATTCGCAGCAGCACTACGTTGATCCTCGGGCAAGGCGGCGAATACCTCCTCGACGAATGCGGGGTCTACAGAACCCGCCTCGGCCGAATCGGCCAAGTCTGAGCCGAGCGCTTCAGTGTCGACGACCCCGTTGGTAGTGTGGCGCGCGACCAAGGTCTCGGGCGTCAGCCTTTCGGCGCCGAGGGTGAGCGAGCCTTCCGCGTTCACGCGCGAGTCGCCCCAGATCAGGCCCAGTAGGCCGCCTTCGCCTTCGAGCAGGTTTAACGCGCCGGCACCGTTGTATCCCGGGTCGTAGCCGTACACCACCTGCTGCTCGCCGTTGCCCACCGTCGCTAAGACTTCGTACCCGGGGAAGGAGTCATGCTTGCCGGACGACGTGACGGTCCAGGTGCCGTCCGCGTTGGGCTTCATCTCCACCACCATGTCGTAGCTCAGACCCGGTGCACCGGTAACCAGTGGATCGGCGGCCTGTCCGGTCATCGTCACCACGATCGTGCCGTCTTCGCGGACTTCGGTGACTTCCGCCTGCAGACCGCTCAGTGGCGCCTCCCCTGTTTCGACCACATTGCCATCGTCGTCGACACGCTGGGTGAGTCCGACATCGGCCGGCAACTCAACCCGGTACCCGCTGGGCTGGGTGGGATCGGCGAATATCAGGATCTGTTGTTGCGTGCGCTGGGTGCCGTCCTCGCCGACCTGGCGGCCATCGCCGATGAACGTGCCGCCGTCGGGCACGTAAAACGGGGTGGAGATCTGCGCATCGGGTATGAACGCATTGACCTCGACCGAGAGGACGGGCTGCGCGGAGCCGGAGTCGCTTGCAGGAGGCAGCGGTTCGGCCGGCGTGGAGGCAACTGGGGTCGCCAGAGGCCTCCTGTCGATTGACGCGGGAAGTTCGACCAGTCCAGAGGACACTGGCGTAACCGGATGAGCCTGCGGCCCCTCCTCTGGTGTGGCCAGCGCTTCCGCTCGGAGCCGCGCGATTTCCCGCTGCGTCTGGACGTCTCTGCCGTGACTGTCAATCGTCAATGCCACTGAGTTACCTCATCTCGTTCTGGGCCTGCGGCCATGCGGATCAGTTGCGCGCGTCACATCGATCCCACGACGGTCGCGACACCCGTGACTTAGGTATAAGCGAGTTCGTGGCGCACCGCAGCCTCGGGTAAACCCGAGGTCAGACGAAAATGATTCTGGTGCTCTTGGGATCCTCGGCCTGGGAATGCATTGGTCCGCAGGAGAAGGCGTCTCCTCGGGGCGCGACCGTTCGCATGCAGACGAGGCCGTCGATTTCGCGCTTTGCGGCCGACGAACTGGCTGTGCGCCAGGCCGCGCACCGCCGGCAGCCACTGCCCCAAATCGGCACAGACTTTTGGTTTCCGAATCGGTATCAACTATGGGTTATCGCCCATGCACGCACGGGGCGCAGGCTGGCACCAGCTCGTAGCTGAGCATGTCCTGTGCGTGCTATACCCTTGGTTGATGTCCGGCCGGAAAACCTTTCCTGGATTTGCGGTCGGCGGCGGGTATCATCCCACCAACGACTAAGGAGGAGATGATCGAAAATGGACCTGCAAGCTCTTCGCTATGGCGCCGTTGCGGCGTTGTTGCTGCTGGCCTTGAATGCTTGCGCCGATGAAAAGTCGCCGCCTGCCGATCCCAGGTTGCCGCAACCAGTCAACGGCATCACTTTCGACGAATGGGCGGCGGGCAACGCACGCTTGGCGAACAAGCAGACACTCGATGGCGTATTGGAGACGCTCGAAGTCGACAAGTCGCAATGGGACGAGGCGAACACGGCGTTCACGAAGGCCCTCAAGGAGCGGGACCCGCGCTCCTATACCTACCAACGCTACGGCGAGGTGTTCGCCGATCCCGCGGTCGGCCGATTCGCGGAAGCGGGCGACAATCCACGCCTGCAAGGCAAGCTTGCGACCTTCGAGGACTACGCGCGGGTCCAGGCCCATCTCACCGTCGCGACGCAGGCCGGCAAGGATCCGCAGGAGGTCCTGAAGGAGCACGACCTGACCGTCTACGAGTTCTCGCAGGAGTCGGGGCGCTGGGTGCAAGAAATGGCACGCGCTGCGGGCGGCGGCGACATCGAACGCATGAACCGCATTCGAGAGGGATTCGAGGCGGAGTATCGCGAGAAATACGGCGTTGGCGAAGAGTAGGCTGAGTGCTCCGCACCCAGCTCCCCCAACAATGAGAACCCGGAGGCTGGGTGCTCTGCACCCAGCTCATCCGACGATGAATCTTCTGCTGGGTGCAGACACCCAGCCTCCGGGCTTTCATGGAGGACATGCAGATGACGATATGGCGACGGACATGCGCGTTGATCGGTGCGCTAGCGCGCAGTATCGGCCTCGGTCACGCGCATGGCGGACAATCCGCGAAACAGAATGCCGGGCTCCAGTCGGCCGAAGAGGCGAAAGCGAGCCGCAGCTTGGAGTACATGAGCGAGATCGCCCGCGTCGTTGCGCAGGGCGAGGACTTGCAGGAGCTGGCTTGGGACGAGGTGATCATCGTCTTCGGGTTTGATGAGGATGGCAGCGTGAATGAAACCTACGGCTACGCCTACGAGCAAGGTGGGCCCTCGCATCCGTTCGCATTGCGTCCGAGATACGTCAGGCCCGCCGTCGACGCCTATCGGGAATGGCTGCGGCTGGAACGCGACAAGGGCATGATCAAGATGCTGTTCCAGTTCAATCGCAGGTCGCTCAAGGTGCAGGCGGACTTCGAGTACGACGATCCCTCCCGCTGGAAGGTGACCCCGAACAACATCGATACGATCGTCGAGGAATTACGCCCGCGCCTCGGGGACCCGTAGCGCGGCCTTTTGTAGAACAGAGCTTGCGCTGCCAGCCCGACCATCATCGAACCGATGTACAGCCAAGTAGAGCTGCCGAAGCGGTCGTGCAGCCAACCGCCCAGCAGCAAGCTGGCCGCCCTGGTGCCCCCACCCAGAGTCCACCTCACCCGCTTTCACGGCGTCTTTGCCCCCAACAGCCGTGACCGTGCGCTCGTCACCCCCGCCCAGCGGGGCCGGGGAAGCCAGCTGGCGGCTGTGCCCGAGGAAGCGCACGACCGCCCCCGGCCGAGCAGCACGCCGCCATGCGCTGGGCGCAACGCCTCAAGCGCGTGTTCAAGATCGATCTGGACACCTGCCCGGCCTGTGGCGGGGCCGTCAAGCTGATCGCCTGCATCGAAGCCCCGTCGGTGATCGCCAGGATGCTTACCCACCTGAGCAACCAGGATCCCGCAGCGGCCAGGCAACTGTTCCCCGAGCCCCGGGCACCGCCGCCAGCGCGGCTGTTTGACTGACACCCGCCGCCCGGTCGAGGGCATGGCATCGCCGTCCGTGCAGGGCGGCTCCGGCAACCTATAGCACGGCGCCCAATTGCCACGGCACGAATTCGAGATCACCGAATCCGCTCACCTCGCTTGCGCTCTTCCTGCCGCTCGCGGTCGCGAGGATGAGGTCGAATATCCGCGCCCCACTTTCCTGCGGCGTCTCGGTACGTTCCAGGATGCTCCCGCAATCGCAATCGATATCCTCCGCCATTCGTCGCGCCATTTCCGAATTGGTCGCAAGCTTGAGGCTGGGCGCCGGCTTCGCGCCGAACACCGAGCCGCGTCCCGTCGTGAAGCAGATCATGTTCGCGCCGGACGCGATCTCTCCGGTGGCCGAGCATGGGTCGTATCCTGGGCTGTCCATGAACACGAAGCCGCGCTGGTCGATGCGTTCGGCGTAGCGGTAGACGCCGCGCAACGGCGAGGAGCCGGACTTGGCGACCGCCCCGAGCGATTTTTCCAGGATGGTCGTGAGGCCGCCCGCGATGTTGCCCGGCGACGGATTGTTGTCGAGGCTCGCGCCGTGTCTGGCGGTGTGGTCTTCCCACCAGTCGAGCAGGCGCTGCAGGTCCTCGCGGACCTGCGGGGTTTCGGCGCGCTCGAACAGCAGCGACTCCGCGCCGTAGATCTCCGGTGTTTCCGCGAGGATGACGGTGCCTCCGGCGCGGACCAGCCTGTCGGCGGCAAATCCGAGCGCCGGGTTGGCGGTGATACCGGAGAAGCTGTCGGAGCCGCCGCACTGCAACCCCAGAACCAGCTCCGACGCCGGAATGGGCTCGCGGCGCGCCGTCCCCGCCTCCTCCAGCAGTTCCCGCACGATGCCTTCCGCCATCGACACGGTCTTCAACGTGCCGCCGGCGTCCTGGATGGTCATCGTGCGGAGCCTTGGTCCGGTCGTCAGGTTCTGCGATTGCAGCAGGCGCTCGACGTCGTTCACCTCGCAGCCCAGGCCGATCACCAGCACGCCCGCGAAGTTCGGATGATCGATGAAGCCGCCCAGCGTGCGTTGCAGGAGTTCGATGCCGGGGCCGGTCGACGCCAAGCCGCAGCCGGTCGCGTGGGTGACCGGCACCACGCCGTCGACCTGCGGCCAGGGCTCCATCGCATCGCCGGAAAAGCGCTCGGCGACCTTGCGCACGACCGTTGCCGAACAGTTGACGGTAGCGATGACGCCGACGTAGTTGCGGGTGGCGGCGCGGCCGTCGGGGCGGAGGTAGCCCTGGAAAAAGTGTTCCTCGGTGCCCGGAGTCCAGGCGCGCCTCGCGGCAACCGGCGATGCGTCGTGTTCTGCGAAGGCCAGATTGTGGGTGTGCACGTGGTCGCCGGCAGCGATGTCCTGCGTGGCGGCGCCGATGAAGTGGCCGTACTTGAGGACGGGATGGCCCTTGGCGATGGCCGTGGTGGCGAATTTGTGACCAACCGTGATGTCGGCGGCCGTCGTCAGCGCGAAGTCGGACAGGCGGGTGCCGGCCGGGAGGGCGGTCGTGGCGATGGCGACGTTGTCGGTCGGGTGGAGATGGAGGAAGGACATTCGGGTCATGGTGGGCAACCTGGTTGCAACGTGTCTCAAAATTGGCCCGCGATTCCTTCTGGCTTCGGGAACCCTTCGCTACTCTACTCCCGGACCGGGGTTGTTCGGAGTTTGCCGGGCTCGAGTACTGAAGTCGTTTGGCGCTCATTGCCCACTGACGAGCCCGGGCAGCCACAAGGACACTTGCGGCACGTAGGCGACGAGCCCGAGTGCTACCAGAAGCGCGAGATAAAAGGGCCAAATTGTGCGCACGCTCCGCTCGATCGGGATCCGGCCGATCGCGCAGCCGACGAAGAGCACCGAGCCCACCGGCGGCGTCACCAGGCCGATCCCGAGATTCAGGATCAGCATGATGCCGAACTGCACCGGATTCATGCCGAGCTGGATGGCCAGCGGCAGGAAGATCGGCGTCGTGATCATGATCAGCGGCGCCATGTCCATGAAGGTGCCGAGGATCAGCAGCGCCAGGTTGATCAGGAGCAGCAGCACGAGCGGATCCTCGCTGATGCTCTTCAGCAGCGACGCGAGCTGCTCGGGCACCTGCAGGATCGCCAGCAGCCAGCCGAACGCCGCCGCCGTGCCGATGACGATCATCACCATCGCCGTCGTCCGGACGGCCGCGGTCGTCGCCTGCACGAAACGCTCCCAGGTCAGCGAGCGGTACACGAACAACGCGACCACGATCGTGTAGACGACGGCGATCGCGGAGGACTCGGTCGCCGTGAACACGCCGAACAGGATGCCGAGCACGATGATCAGCGCCGCAAGCAGCCCCGGGACGGCGGCGGCGAATGCGATCAGAAACACGCGCACCCCGGGGAACTGGCCGCGCGGATAGCCGCGGCGCACCGCGACGATGTACGCCGCGATCATCAGCAGCAAGCCCGCGAGGATGCCCGGGACGATGCCCGCGACGAACAGGTCCGCGATCGAGACGCTGACGCTCGCCGCCGCCGCGTAGATGATCATGTTGTGCGACGGCGGGATCAGCAGGCCGGTGATCGCCGAGGTCGCCGACACGTTGACCACGTAGTCGCCGTCGTAGCCCTTTTCGCGCATCATCGGCCCGAGGGCGGAGCCGATCGCCGACACGCTCGCGATGGCCGAGCCCGACACTGCGCCGAACAGCATCGACGAGCCGACCGTCACCTGCCCCAGCCCGCCGCGCGTACGGCCGAGCGCGGCGTCGGCCACCCTGATGAGCCGCTCCGCGATGCCGGCGCGATGCATCAGGTCGCCCGCGAAGATGAAGAACGGGATCGCCATGAGCGCGAAGATGTTCATGCCCGCCGCCATGCGCTGGAACGGCACGACGAGCGGGATGTCGAGCAGGAGGAATGTGACCAGCGACGCGGCGCCGAGCGCGAACGCGACCGGGACACCGATGATCAGCAGCACCGCGAGCGTGACCAGGAGCACGGTCAGTTCCATGTCGGATCGATCTCCCGGCCGCGCAGGTCCGTGACGATGTGTTCGATGCTGAACCCGAAGATGAGCAGGCCCGCCAGCGGAATCGGGAGGTAGGCGACCCCGCGCGGCAGGCCGAGCGCCGGGATCACGTGTTCCCAGGTCGCGAGCGTCAGGTCGGTGCCCCACACCGCCATGGACGCGCCGAACAGGCCGACGACGGCGTGCGCGGCGAAGTCGACCGCTGTCTTCCACTTCCCCGGCAGCGCGTTCGCGACCACGCCGATGCGGATATGGAAGCCTTCGCGCACGCCGGCGGCGGCCGCAAACATCACGAACCAGATCATCAGCAACTGTGCTGCCGATTCCGCCCACGTCGTGCTGTCGTTCAGCACGTAGCGCGCGAACACCTGCCAGCCGATGACGGCGGTCATCAGCAGCAGGCCGAAGCCTGCGAACCAGCGGATGAAGCGGCTGATGCGAGCACCAATCATTGCTGGTTTCCTCGAGGCGCATGGTCGCCTGCATGGCGGGCTTCTGCGGGGGGAGGTGCGTCCAGCGCCTGGATCTGATCGGCGAGCTCGCGCAGGCGCGGCGTCGTCAGGAAACGGTCCCACACCGGGCGCATGCGGCTTGCGAAGGCGTCGTGATCGACGTCCTCGACCAGCTCGATGCCGTCCTCCAGCACGCGCCTGCGCGATTCCTCGACGCGCGCGTCCCACAGCTCACGCATGATCGGCACCGAGCCGTCGACCGCCGCCTGCAGGTGTTCCCGCTGCGCGTGGTCGAGCTTCTCCCAGGTGTGCATCGAGGCGACGAGCACTTCCGGCGCCAGCACGTGGTTGGTCATGCTGTAGTGGCGCGCGACTTCGAAGTGGCGCGAGCTTTCGTACGACGGCCAGTTGTTCTCCGCGCCGTCGACGACGCCCTGCACGAGCGCCTGGAACACCTCGGTGTAGGGGATCGGCGTCGGGTTGGCGCCGAGCGCCTGCACCATCGCGACGTAGATGTTCGAGTTCTGCACCCGCACTTTCAGGCCGCGCATGTCGTCGGGCGTGCGGATCGGTCGGCGCGTGTTGTAGAAGGAGCGCGCGCCGGAATCGTAGTAGCACAGTCCTTTCAATCCGTGCGGCGTCATCGCGTCGAGGATGACGCGCCCCGGCGCGCCGTCGAAGGCCGCGCGCGAATGCGCGACAGAGCGGAACAGGAACGGCAGCGCCAGCACCATCGTCTCCGGCACGATCGAGTTCACCGGCGCGAGATTGACTCGGTTGAGATCGAGGCCGCCGAAGATCGTGATTTCCAGCGTGTCCGCTTCGGAGCCGAGCTGGCCGCCGGAATAGACGCGGACGCGCATCTCGCCGCCGGTGCGGTCGGCGAGGATGCGGTCGATGGCGTGCAGCGCCCTGGTCGTCGGGTAGCTTTCGGGGTGCGTCTCGGCGGCGAAGAGCGGGCGCTGGCTGCCGCCTGTCTTGCGCTGGCAGGCCATGAGGAGGAGCGGCGCCAGCAGCAGCTCACGCCGCGTCAGCATGTTGATATCCAGTTCGCAGGCGCGACGTGGCAGGTTGTAGGCGAGTGATGGGCAGGCTGGCGACCTTGCCGTGCGGCCGCCGGGCGATGTCGCGCACGGCCGGATCGGGCGGGAGCAGGCGGTCGGGATGCAGCTCGAGGCGTCGCGTCATGACTGCAGTGAATTTTCTGAATCAGGGCGACAGTCACCATAACCTCTGCTTGAGTGAAAAGGGACGGGGCAAGTTAAGCGTCGGCCACCCGCGCTCGCGCCGGCCGCCCGGGCGATCGCCAGCCCACGGCCCGTCCCAACGCCTTTTCCACCATCCGCTGAAACCTGGCGCTCCCCAACGCTCGTTCCTGGGCGAGATAGTTCCGTATCGCGCGAAGGTCGTCCGGGTCCGTCCCCTGCATCAGCCACTGCCGGTAGACGCGTCCGCGGCTGCGCGCATCGTGTCCCAGCGCCAGGAACACAGGGTGCGGCGCGAGCAAGGGATCGGACAGCACGCCGAGATTCCCGTGCACGCTTGACCACCGGTACCGCTCCGGTGCCTCGGCCAGCGCCGCCCGTACCGGGTTCAGCTCTCAGAGTGGAATCGCGCCTACTTAAGGTTCTTTTGCCTGTTTACGTCGACATGCAAGGCATCGGCCGGGCGGTCCAGGCACACGGCCGGAGATCCGTAGGAGCGCGCCATGCGCGCGATGCCGCGGGCATTGTGCCGCCATGCGATTCCGTCTACCGGCGCGCCTTCCGGTTCGCGGCGGGGCCGCTGATGACCAGGACCGGAGACGTCGCCGGTATCGCGCGCATGGCGCGCTCCTACGAAGCGGCGACGCAGGGCTGTGGTATCTCGCAATCGGGCAAAAGAACCTTAAGTAAGTGCCATTCGAGCGCCATTCGGGTCAGAGTGGACTTTTCCATTCCTCGGGTCAGCAAGAAAGTCGACTCTGCCCCTGATTTGCGGACCCTGATTTGCGCATTCACGGCCGTATCGGCCACCTGATTTCGAGTCAGGCGCGTCTACCACTCCGCCACAGAGGGCCGACGCTGTCCGGATTTGAAAGCAAGGACCGGAGTGCGGTCCTTTCGAGGCGATGCGAGAGTGCTCCTTCACAAGAGATGAAGGGCATTCGTCATGAACGCAGTCATCGACCGGCCGGAATCGCAAACGGAGGACATCCGCTTCGCATTCGGGACATTCTCGCTGGGCGCTGTGCTCGTCGCAGTCAGCATCAAAGGCGTCGTCGCGATCCTGATGGGCGACGACCGCGACGCGTTGCGCCGCGCCCTGGCCGACGCCTTCCCCCGGGCGCGCCTTGCCCACACGGAAACGGCGCTCAGGGACACGGTTGCGACCATCGTCGCCTTCCTCGATGCGCCGCATGGCAGATTGGACCTGCCGCTCGACATTCGAGGCACGGCATTGGAGCAAACCGTCTGGCAGGCGCTCCGCGAGGTTCCGGCCGGCCAGACCACCACCTACGGCCAGATCGCCAGGGCCTTGCCATTGGCGGCCACTGCCCAGGATGTCGGCGCTGCCTGCGGAGCCAATGTGCTCGCGGTCGTCATCCCCTGCCATCGGGTGATCAAGGCGGATGGCTCGATCGCGGGCTATCGCTGGGGCGTGCAACGCAAGAGGAAGCTCATGAACCGGGAGCGCGTGACATGAGTTCGACAATGACTAGGGAATATCCACATAGAGCATATTACAGCAGCGTCCTGGACCAGTCGGCCAACGAGGCCTGGAGATTGATCCGGGATTTCAACGACTATCCCCGCTACATCGAGGGCGTCACCGAGAGCATCATCGAGGACCGCAAGCGCGGAGACGAAGTCGGCGCTGTGCGGCGCTTCCTCTACGGAGAGACGTGGTTGCGCCAGCGCTTGGAAGCCCACTCTGATGCGGATCGCTCGTTCACCTATGCCGGACCGGATCCCGGCGTTCGCCGGGATGACGACCAGGGGCTGACTGCACTCAATGTCATGAGTCGAGACGTCGACGGCATCGCTTATGCGAGTTCGATCTCTGCGGTCACGACTTGTTGCTTCAACTTCGCCACGCCGGGAAACGACAGCTCCAGCCGGTACTTCCCCGCCGGAGCGGGTTCGCCGAATTCCCGCAGGGCAACGTACGTGCCGCTCTTGATTCCCAGATCGAAGGGCTGCCTGGTGAACTCGAGCACCTGCCCGTCGGGCGAAGTGACACGCAAGGCGCATTCCAGGCGGCGCCCCCACGGCTCGCCGTCCAGGAAGCATTCGATGCCCAGCACGGCGCCCGCCTGTGCCGTACCCGTGCTGCCGAGGAAGCGGTACCACGCATAACCCTGCAGGTTCAGCCGCGGCACTTCCTCGAACACGCCCGCCCGCTGCCGCTGCACATTGCCGCGTGCCTTCCACGGCGCCTTGTGCGCCTGTTCTCTCGCCTGGCTTTTCATCACCACGTTCCCTGGCTTCGGCGTGGCATAAGGGGATTCGATGCCGAGCCGCTCGCATGCCCTTTCCGCCTCCACCCAGCTGTAGGCATAGCCGTCCAACGCCTCATGCCGGCCATGGGTGGAGCGCAATGCGTCGAGTTCGCGCCATGCCTGCTCCAGGCAGTACTGCGAACGCGTGCGCGTCGGCAACACCTGGGCCAGGCGCAGCCAACCGCCGATGCGCCAGAACGCGGCATTGCCGAAGGCATCGTGCAGGCCGCTCCACATCGGCGGCAGCGGTTCATGCTCGCCGAGCAGCGCCTGCGCGTGTTCCCAGGCCGCTTGCGCAGCGGCGTCATCGTCGGCGGCCTCGCAGCATTCCCACAGGCGCAGCAGGTTGAGTTCCGGGTTGACGCCCTCGACGACCAGCGCTTCCACCAGCGGGCGCAGGTCGGCATGCAGCTGCAGATAACTGGTTTCGATGCCAACGAAACCATGCGCCACCGCCGATTCCAGGCAGGCGAGCAGCTGTGTGCGCACCGCCGGCCTGTCCTCGTCGGGCAGGCGCGCGCGCAGCGGCGGCAGTACGTGCTTGAGGAAGCCGCCGATGTTGCCCGTGCCGGAGATGAGATCGTGGGCAAACTGCAGCGCCATCAGCCGGAGCAGCGGGTCGGGCGCGGCCCAGTCGGCGCGCGCGATCAGCTCCTTGCCGCCGGACAGGTACGTGCTGCGACTGATGCTGAGCCGGGTCTCGCGGACGCTCTGCATGCGTGCGTGCACCTCGATGGGGACTTGCACGGCGATCGCCGCTTCGTGTGTCTTGGGCAGGAAGTCCTGGGCCAGCATCTGCGCGAACAGCAATTCCGCTTCCTCACGCTCGCCCACCCTATGCAGCGCCGCCGCGGCTTCGGCCAGCTGCGGCGCGAGCGCCATGATCAATGCGCGCAGCA
Organism: Luteimonas salinilitoris; assembly: GCF_041300785.1. Lineage (NCBI taxonomy): Bacteria > Pseudomonadati > Pseudomonadota > Gammaproteobacteria > Lysobacterales > Lysobacteraceae > Luteimonas > Luteimonas salinilitoris. The sequence goes on along the minus strand of NZ_JBFWIB010000023.1, from coordinate 5,051 downwards.
ACTGGTCGCCCCTCCCGGATCCGGCCCAGGGCCGGGTTTCCAGGCGCCAACCAGCCGTCTTCCCGTCATTGGCGCGCAACGCGGCCCAGGCGCGGCCAAGGATCCGGCGCAGATCGGACAGCATGCCCTCGATCTCCACTTCGCCGGAATTGAGCACGATCCGCGCGCCTTCGCGATGCCAGGCGAATGCAGGCGGCGCCGACATCGGCAACTTGTCCTCTTCGCTGCCGTCGACGTGATAGAGCAGACTGCGATCGAGCAGACCGAACGCCACCGCCACCAACTGCGGCAGAAGTGCCTCCAGCGCAGTATCGATATCCATTGCGCTCGGCACCGGCTGCAGGCGCCGGCCGTGCTCGTCATAGAGCCAATGCGCATCGCGGTAACGATTGTCACGATCGACCACGGCGAACGTGGCGGCGTCGGCGCCTTCCAGCACGTTGTCCCGCCAATACACCACGTCGTCCACCACCAGTGCGTCGTCACCGACCGCGCGGACCGATGCTTCGCCCGAAATTTCGCGCAAGGGCCTGAAGCCGCAGTAGATCCGGCGTGCGTCGCGCTGATAGGTACGGGACAGGAAGACGAAGCTCGCCGAATCGGCGCCTTCGACTTCACCCAGACGGACGCGACCGGCGTCGCTGTCGTAAAACCGATGCAACAGCTTGCCGTCGTATTCCAGGAACCAAGCCCTTGGATACCAATATCCATCGTCTAGGGGCGCGCCGCGCAGGCGATCCAGGTCATAGCCGCGCAGATCCAGGCGCTCGGGGGATTTGTCGAGGTAAATGCGGCGGCCGTCCACGGCCAGGTTGTCGGCCAGGGCACGGAATGCGGCGGCATCGGCCGCCTTCAGTGCAAGGCCGTGCGCGTACGCCTGCTTCGCGTCCCGGGCATAGATGCCGCGCAGGGACTCGAATGTGGCCGGATCGGCGCCCTTGATCACCGATAGCCGCTGCTCGCCGAGGTGGCAGATCGTGTCCGCATCGCGCGCGTAGCGCCCACCGAGCACCTGGAAGGTGGCGGGGTCAAGCGCGGTCTTGCGGCCGTAGCAATACACCGCGTTGGCGTCGGCTGCGCATTCGGGAACTTCGGGGAACAGCCGCAGGCTGTGGGGATCCGCGCCAGCCAGCTTGCGTCCTGCGTAGGTCAATTTGCCGCCTTCGATGCGATAGGACATCCCGTTCCTCCCTTGCCGGATCACAAGACCCGATTATGAAGCCCGCCGCGAATGTTTCGTGCGGGCTCGCGGGTGCTGCGCAGCGCGGATTCCTGCGCTGCATGCCCGTCTTCGAAGTCCGCCATCCGCTGGTGCAGCGCACGCTCGGTCTGATGCGCCGTGCCACCGGGGCCGCAAGGTGCTGACCCTGCAAACGCTGCCAGCCGACGATTTCGCCGCACCCGGTGCCGATGGACCCGGCCAGGTGGCCGGCTTCTCGCTGCATGCCGGCGTCGCCGCCAAAGCCGAGCAACGCGACAAGCTCGAAAGACTGTGCCGTTGCATCAGCCGCCCGGCCGTCTCGGAAAAGCGCCTCGCCCTGCTGCCCAACGGCCACCTGCGCTATCGCCTGAAAACTCCCTACCGCCCCCGCCCACGATCGCACCCCGGCCGAGCAGCACGCCACCATGCGCTGGGCGCAACGCCTCAAACGCGTGTTCAAGATCGACCTCGACACCTGCCCGGCCTGTGGCGGGGCCGTCAAGCTGATCGCCTGCATCGAAGCCCCTGCGGTGATCGCCAAGATCCTCACTCGCCTGAGGAGCCAGGATCTCGCAGCGGCCAGGGCGCCGTTCCCCGAGCCCCGAGCTCCGGCGCCAGCGCGGCGGTTTGACTGACCCCGGCCGCCTCACGGCCCGCAAGACATCGTCGCCCTGGTAGGGACCGCGGCGCGGCCGCGCTCGGCCAAGGGCGCGGTTGCGCGGGCTGAGGCTCGGCCACAAGGCCGGAACCGGCCGCAAGGCGCGCCAAAGGGGGCTGCAAAGGGGGCAACCCAGGTAAGAATTCGGGCCGCAATCAGAGTCAAGCGCGGAGCAAACGGGCGGGCAATGACTCGTGATTGCTACAAAAAAGGCGTTTATTCTTCCTATACCTCGCGCTCGGCGTGCCGATCGCCGCCGGCGCGCTGTATCCGGCATTCGGTCTGCTGCCCAGCCCGATGATCGCCGCCTTGGCGATGAGCCTGAGTTCCGTCTCGGTGGTCGGCAACGCGCTGCGCCTGGCCGGAAAGAGCGCCCCCCGCACCGGCGAGCGTGCGCGGGGGCCGGACCGGCAGGACAGCGCGTCATAGTCGGAAACGCCCCCCGCCGCACCACCGCACTATGCTCCGCGCGGGCGCCGGCCGTGAGAGGAGCGTGCGATCGACCAGGCCAGCGGCAGCGCGAACGCGATGCACGCCGCCGCGGCGAAGTAGGGCAGCCCGTGCTGGGTGAACTCCAGCGCCAGTCCGGCAAGCACAGGGCCGGCGAGGGCGCCCGCTCCCCAGGCCAGCGACATGACCCCGTAGGCGGCGATCAGGTCGCCGCCCCGGAAGCGCGCACCGACCTCGGTGACCATCAGGGTGTAGATGCCGACGAAGGCGCCGCCCCACAGGAACAGCAGCGCGAACGCCGCGGGCCTGTGCGACATCGCCTGAGGCCAGATCAGCGCGCCCGCGATCGAGACCAGGGCCAGCGCCAGCATCAGCGTCGGCCGCGGGACGCGGTCGCCCAGCCAGCCGATCGGCAGCTGCAGCAGGATCGCGCCGACCATCAGCACCGTGATCAGGAGCATGGCGCCGTGCTCCGGCCAGCCCTGCTGGACCGCATAGATGGGCAGCAGCGAGAGGCCGGAGGTCTCCAGCGCCGCGTTGAGCGCGGTGGCCCCCAATGCCAGCGGCATCGACGCGGCGGTCGCCAGGAAGCCGGGGCCGGATTCTCCGGCGGCGAAGGCCGGGGGCCTCGCGCCCGACCCCCACAGCACGCAGAACGCCGCGAGCGCCAACCCGCATCCGGCCAGGTAGGCGGCCGCGCCGTCGGAGCCGAAGACAGCGAGGATCGCCGGCCCCAGGGCGAAGCCGACCGAAAGCGCGGCGGTATAGATCGCCATGTTGGTGGCGCGCGCGGAAGCCTCGCTGACTTCGCTGACCCAGGCTTCGGTCACCACCATCACCGCTTCCGACGCCGCGCCCAGCAGGAAGCGCAATACGAACCAGGCGGGAATCCACCACACCAGCCAGAACGTCGGAATGGTCAGCGCCACCAGCAGCAGGGCGGCGCCGAGCACCGGCCACGCCCCGAACGCGGCCAGTCCCCTGCGCAGGGAGACCGCCACCAGCAGCACGCCGAGCGCGTACATGCCGGCGTTGGCGCCGATCAACGATTCCCCGACGCCCTGCTTGTGCAGCGCAAGCGAGATCAGCGGCGCGCTCAAACCGTAGGTGAGGCCGAAGACCGAAGTGCCGATGTAGACCGGAATGAGCCGGGAAGGGCGCGGAGCGCGCGCCATCAGCGCACCTCGGCCTCGGTGGCCTGGGCCGGCGCCGCGCGGCCGCGCGCAGGCGCCCGCCGCGCGACGATCACCTTCAGCAATCGCGCGTAGTCCAGCACCAGCCCCGGCGTCCAGGCCATGGTGGCGCCGCGCCGGCGCAGCATCGCCGCCATCCACAGATTGGGATCGATCAGTAGCCGGAAGAACGTCAGCAGCGGGCGCTTGCCGCCCAGCACGCCTTCGAGCGCCGACTCGATCGCCAGCGAAGTGACCGTCGAGCAGCTGCGGCCGGTCAGGTTGTAGGTGTCATCGGCGCGGTAGATCTCCCAGAACGCGCGCAGCGCCGCCGGGTTGTACACGTCGAAGTCCACCCGCTGGTCGGCTTCACACCAGTGCGCCACTTCGAACGCGTGACTGGGTTGCCATTCGCCGGGGACATCGTTCTCGGTTCCTGCACGCAGCAGCTTGATGAAGTCGTCGGGAGAGTGGTCGATCTCGATCGCCGGATAGTGGCTGATGTAGACGTCCGGCAGGCACTCCAACGCCGAATGCCCGGTGGAGATCACGCCCTTGGCGTCGACCGCGGCGATGTAGCGGTCGACCAGCCGCCGCCGCTGCGGATCCTGCGACGAGCCGACCGGCGTCCATACGTAGAGCGTCATGGGCGTGTCGGCGCGGTCGCTGCTATCCGAATCCGCGCTCGACGGCCGCAGTGCGGACCGTGCCTGGTACCAGCCGCGCGCCGCGAACAAGGGCAGGGAGGTGATCGACGCGCCCGGCGCCAGCCGCCGGAGCTGCGACCCCAGTTTCACCAGGCTCCAGCCGGACGCGATCAGCACCACGCCCAGGCACATCGGCACGGTGTAATGGTGGTGGATGGGCCAGTTGCCCATGACCATCCAGGCGACGCCGATCTCGGCCAGGCCACCGGCCAGGGCGAACTGCCAATTGGAAAAGCGGACCACGTATGCGGATGCGGTGCGCAACGCGCCGTCCACGAGGAAAGCCAGTCCGAACAGGGTCCGGTCCGGTATTCCGTGGTCCACGCCGAGGGGCAGGGCGACCATCACGCCCAGCACGAACAGGCCGCCCGCCCGGAGCAGCAGCAGCGTGCGGACCCTGGCACGCTTGGCGGCGGCGGAGAAGGCCGCCGCCGCGCCCTGGATCATCAGGAAGAACCCGAGCACTTCGGCGGTGACGACCAGCACACCGTCGGAGGCGTCGGCGATCAGCCACAGGCCGAGCAGCATCCAGGCGGCGCCTGTTACGGGCAACGCCCACCAGATCCGCCGGAACGCCTTGGCGCCGACCAGCAACATCGCCAACCTGACCATGGCTCGGATGCTATGAACGGCCTCGTACGTTTGCAAGCGCGTTGCGTCGGACGAGCGTCAGCGTGACGTTGACGTTGTTGCGGATGCGGCGGAAGCCGAAGGGATCCCGGTGGCGATGGTTCGCCTCCGGGACGACATCGGGATCGATTCTTCGCAGCGTTGCGTGGGAAGCTGGACGCCGAGCGCACGCAACTTCAGGCGCAGGACGCGCTGGCCGATGCACGCACCCGCAGCGTGACCGGATGCTGTTT
>NZ_JBFWIB010000022.1:0-40000 GCF_041300785.1 Luteimonas salinilitoris | reverse complement strand
TCACCTCTGCATTCCCGGGTGGCGCGGGTGTTGCACTTACTTTGTTAACCCGCAGCGGCTAACAATTCGTCCAAGCCGACGCCGCTTCGCGGCACGACATGAGGCGTTATATTTCACATGAGCATCCTTGGCGAAGGAAGACCTGCATTTCTTGAGTTCCTGAGAAATCTTACGCCTCAAGCCTTGATTCTAGCTGTAACCTTGACGGCGCTATCAAGGCTCGATCTTTCTACGTGGGACCTGGGAAACTGGAAGAACACCGTCATTTTCTACCTCTGCTTTTCCGTATGGATGCTTTCATTGATTGCGAATACCATTCAATTTATAGAGAGCTACTCTGAAGCCTCACTAAAACCGATTAATGCAGTAATGGCAAAATCGAGGCGTCTACTTAAGACCTCGCGCCAAAGCAGAGCAATGTTGTGGCGCCTTCTGAAGCGGAACAAGTGGCGAGTTATGCTAAACATTATGCTTAGCACACTAGTCGCTCAGATCGGTATGGCCGCAGCGATGGCTTGGGGAATTCAGCAAGGGCTTCAGATTGTTAGATCAATGCAATGAATAAGCGTTAGGCCTCACACGAGCACCGCGACTGTTCGCCCCGTTCCGAAAAAGCAGACCGAAGCGGGCTTCCGCGAGGCGCTGACCGAAGATCGTTCTGGGGTCTGTCGCCATCCGCGATGAGCGCTAATGTCACGCATAGAGGGTGTCCTTATAGGGCGTGGTCACAGCGCTCGGCGGTGCTAGGATTTGGCCGAGGAGGCGTGCTGCTGCTCACAAAGCGTGGTATGGCGCAAGAGGCCATCGTGTCGTTGCCATTCGTAAGCCCGGCACGGAAACAGGTGCTCGGCATTGGTCGCCGATAAGCCGACGCCTACTTCCATGCGGCTTCGAACCTCCCGACACCTTGCGGCACCCGCCGCAATCCGGCACGGCTGCCTGGGAGCATCACATGCGCAAGCACAAAGGAAGTGAACCGTCCCGCCCCGCGTCCGAAGGCTACCTGCTGCCCGAGGACGCCCATCTGACTTTGATCCAGACCAGTGAGCACCTGCACCTGCTGGCCCGCCTGACCGCACCACGTTCCCCTCACGACGATCTGCCTGAGGCCGAGCTGTCGCTCAAGCCCGTGGCGTTGGCGCATTGCTTCCAGGAATTGGCCGACCGGCTCGATCACACTCTGCGGCAGGTCCGCTGGCCGGAGGCTCCACCGGCCGCCTAGCGCAGACATCCGCGGCGGAACTAGTGCCGGTGTCCGGCCACCTTTACCGCCGGCCGCGTGTCCGGCACCAAGTGATATGGATCCGCTTCTTCTGGGCACTACGGCCGCGCCCGATCGTATGGTCGATCGCCACGGATTGGCCGGGGGAACCTGGCGAAGCGTGTCCGCATCTTCGGGCGGTGATTGATTGCATTGCCAACTCTCAGTCCATGGATCGCAGGCGCCCTGCAGAACCCGATGCAGCCGCTGTCGAATTCCCCTCACCCAGTTCGTCTAATGGATGTCGCACCCACTCTCATCATCATCACAAGGAGACACCATGAAGATCACCGTAGAGACCCTCGTCAAGGCCGAACCGGGCAAGGCCTGGGAGGCCTGGAACGACCCGGAAGCCATCAAGCAGTGGAATGCCCCCCAGGACGACTGGCACACGACCGAGAGCGCCGTCGATCTGCGCGAAGGCGGCAAGTTCCGGGCGCGCATGGAGGCGAAGGACGGCAGCGTGGGCTTCGACTTCGAGGGCACCTACACCCGCGTCGTGCCGAAGCAGGCCATCGAGTACCGGATGAGCGACGGGCGCGAGGTCGAGGTCGAGTTCGTGGAGCGCCCTGAAGGCGTGCTCGTGAAGGAGACGTTCGACACGGAGAGCGAGAATTCGCCTGAGGTGCAGCGGCAGGGCTGGCAGGCGATCCTGGATAACTTCGGGCGGTATGCGGAGGCCAAGGGCTGAGCGGAAGGCGGAGGCATCGAGGCACTTCTTCACCACAGGCTCGCGGGTGGAGTTCCATCCTCTTCGCGGATCGGCTTGATACGGCCGTCGGGCCTCACCCACGCAACCGCAGGAATCGAGATGACTTCTTTCGCACTCATCATCAAGCACAAGACGCAGCCTGGGCGCCGGGACGAGGTCCGGAAAGTATGGGAGCGGCACATGGCGCCAGCCGTGTCGGACAATCCCGGCCATACCGCCTATTTCTATTGTTTCGACAACGCGGATCCGGATTCGATCTACGCGTTCCAGCAATACGCGAGCGCCGAGGCGTCGCAGGAGTTCCTGAAGACGGCGGGTTATGCCGAGTACCTGAAGGAGGTGGAGCCGTTGCTTTCCGGGCCTCCGCAGGTGACGGCGTTGACGCCGGTATGGTCGAAGGGTGCCTAGCAACTCGAACAGGACGGCGTCACTAGCCGGCGCCGCTGCTTCGTAGGAGCGCGCCATGCGCGCGATGCCGGCGACGTCTCCGGTCCTGGTTGTCGGCGATCGCGGCGCGAACCGGAAGGTGCGTCGGTAGACGGAGTTGCGTGGCGGCATGATGCCCGCGGTATCGCGCGCGTGGCGCGCTCCTACGGATGATGTCTGGGCGCCCGGCTGATGGCTTGCATGTCCGCGCAAGCGGGCAGAAGGACCTTGGGTAGGGGCCATTCGTGCAGGCGGCTTTTTTGTGGCCGTGAACGTAGAACGGGCGCCTTGCGGCGCCCGTTTTGGTTTGCAGCGATGATCGATTCGCCGATCAGTACCGGTAGTGCTCCGACTTGAACGGGCCGTCCACCGGCACGCCGAGGTACTCGGCCTGCTCCTTGCTCAGCTTGGTCAGCTTCACGCCGATCTTGTCCAGGTGCAGGCGGGCGACTTCCTCGTCGAGCCGCTTGGGCAGGATGTAGACCTTGGGGTCGTACAGGTCCTTGTTGGCCCACAGGTCGATCTGCGCCAGGGTCTGGTTGGCGAAGGAGTTCGACATCACGAAGCTGGGGTGGCCGGTGGCGCAGCCCAGGTTCACCAGGCGGCCTTCGGCCAGCAGGAAGATCGCGTTTCCGTTCTTGAAGACGAACTTGTCGACCTGCGGCTTGATGTTGATCTTCTCCACACCGTCCAGCGCCTTCAGCGGCTCCACCTGGATCTCGTTGTCGAAGTGGCCGATGTTGCAGACGATGGCCTGGTCCTTCATCGCCTGCAGGTGCTCCAGGGTGATGATGTCCTTGTTGCCGGTGGTGGTGACGTAGATGTCGGCGCGGCCCAGGGTGTCCTCGATCGTGGTCACCTCGTAGCCCTCCATCGCCGCCTGCAGGGCGCAGATCGGGTCGATCTCGGTGACGATCACGCGGGCGCCGTAGGCGCGCAGGCTGTGGGCCGAGCCCTTGCCGACGTCGCCGTAGCCGCAGACCACGGCCACCTTGCCGGCCAGCATCACGTCCATCGCGCGCTTCAGGCCGTCGGCCAGCGACTCGCGGCAGCCGTACAGGTTGTCGAACTTGCTCTTGGTGACCGAGTCGTTGACGTTGATCGCGGGCACCAGCAGCTTGCCCTGTTCGGCCAGCTGGTAGAGGCGGTGCACGCCGGTGGTGGTCTCCTCGGACACGCCCTTCCAGTCCTTGACCACGGTGGTCCAGAAGCCCGGGCGCTCCTTGGCGACGCGCTTGAGCAGGTTCTTGATCACCTGCTCCTCGGGGCTGCCCGAGGGCGACTCGACCCAGTCGCTGCCGTTCTCGAGTTCAAAGCCCTGGTGGATCAGCAAGGTCACGTCGCCGCCGTCGTCGACCACCATCTGCGGGCCGAGGAAGCCGCCCTTGCCGTCGGGGAAGCTCAGCGCGTCGAGCGTGCAGTCCCAGTACTCCTCCAGCGTCTCGCCCTTCCAGGCGAACACCGGGGTGCCGGTGGCGGCGATGGCCGCGGCGGCGTGGTCCTGGGTGGAGAAGATGTTGCACGAGGCCCAGCGCACGTCGGCGCCGATGTCCTTCAGGGTCTCGATCAGCACCGCGGTCTGGATGGTCATGTGCAGCGAGCCGGTGACGCGCACGCCCTTGAGCGGCGCGTCGGCGGCGTGCTTGCGGCGGATGGACATCAGGCCCGGCATCTCGTGCTCGGCGATGTCGATCTCCTTGCGGCCCCAGTCGGCCAGGGAGATGTCGGCGATGCGGTAGTCACCGCTGGATTGGGTGGTGTCGGCTGGCTTGGCGACAGCATTCATGGGTTCTGCTCCGGTTCGTGGCCCCTGCCGCGTGCGGTGGGGCGGGTGAAGGCAACCGGGCGCCGTTGTTGCGTGGAACCCATCGAGCCTGGCCGTGCGCCTGTTGCGGAATGATCGCGGATCAATCGCAAATGGCACGGTCGCAGCGCCCCTCGATGGGCGCGACGATTGTATCGCTTCTTGCGGATGGAAAGATGACCGGGCGGTGCGGTCTCCGCAGGGGCGGCGCGACTGGGGAATGCGCCAGGTTTCGTGGCCCGGTGGCGCGGGCCCGGTCGCTGGTCGGGCGGGCGTCAGTCGGCGACCAGTTCCACGAACCCCAGCAGTTCTCCCGCGGGGGGCTGGATGCGCAGCACGCGCAGCTGCGCGTCGCCGGTGTCGAGCGTGTCGCCAACGCGCAGCGTCCGTGTTTCCACCGCGTCCGAAGATAGCCGCGAACGGGCCTGGCCGAGCGGCCAGCGTTCGACGGTGGCCACATCGGGAGCGATGTCGATGGCGGCGATCCAGCCGCCGCCGGTGCGGAGCCGCCCCTGCTGGAGCAGGACCGGGTGGCCGGCGTCCGGCGGTGCGATGCCGCCGGCGTCCGCCACCGGCTGCAGTTGCATCGTGGCGCGCGTCCCCCCGGCGGCGGGGACGATCGCGCCCACCTGCACGAAGCGTCCGCCCACAGGCAGCACCGCGCCGCTGGCGAGCGTGACGTCCGGGTCGCCGGACGGGGCGTCGATGAAGCTGAGTTGCGCGCGCGGCGCGCCGCCATCCACGAAGACGTTGCTCAGCCCCAGCGCCGCTTCGCCGTTTCTCCAGGGGATGCCCTGGGTCAGTTCGATCACATCGCTCATCTCGGATGTCCGCCGGTCGGGTTGCGGCTGCGCGGCCTGCAGTGCCTGCGCCGCGGTCAGGCATGCGCCCGCGAGCAGGAGGAGGGTGGATCGCGTCATGCGTCGCATGCGCCCGGTTCCGGTGTGGCAGCCGTGGCTACCATCGCCGCTGGGCGAGGCCGCGTCAATCGCGCGGCACGTCGGAGATCGACAGGAAGATCTGCTGCGCTTCGGAATAGGGCAGGGTCACGTCGCCGCTGCCCCAGGGATTGCGCAGCTCGACCATCTGCACGCCGTCCTGCACGAAGACGTCGCTCACCGAGTAGGTGTGCCAGCCCACCACGTTGTGCTCCTGCGCCAACTGCGCTGCCTCGCCCTCGAAGGTTTCCGGCGCCAGGAAGGTGATCGCGTCGCCGTCCTCGAAGCTTGCCTGCAGGTCCTCGAAGCCGAGATCGCCCGGAGGGCGCGAGTCGGCCGACTCACCGGTGAGCGCGGACAGCGCATCGGCGGGGCTGCCGCCGGCCTCGAACCCGCCGTAACCGCCGGTCAGCTGCGCGTAGGCCTTTTCGATCAGTTGCGGCCAGATCTCCTGCGCGTCGTCGGCGACGTCGCCGGAGGCCTGCGCGGCGCTCTCCGGGAACTCGGCGGTCACGGTGATCTGCACCTCCTCCCAGCCGGAGCCGATCCCGAACAGGCCGCCCTTGTCGTACTGGTGCAGGGTGACGGTGTAGGTGCCGTCGCCGTTGTCCCGGATCATCTCCTCGATCGCGCCGGGATCCTGCTCGGCCACCGCCGACATCGCCGCGACCAGGAAGCAATTGTTCATCTGGCCCTGGCGCACGTCGTTGGGCGCTACTGCGTGAGGATCGCCCGTGCCCTGAGCGAAGGGCGTGGTCTCGCCCTCGATCGGCCTGCAGTCGCCGTCGTCGCAGGGATTCTTGACTTCGCCTGCCGTGGCGTCCGCGCCAGGCAGCCGCAAGGGAGGTGCCCAGGAAACCTGGTCGAGCGACATGGGGAATGCCTCTGAGGATGGGAGCCGGGACAACTCTAGCGGCCGGCATCTGCGCCGGACAAGCTGGGGTTGGCCCTATCCGAGGGAGGACGATCCGCTCCGGATCGGCGTTCGGCTACAGCCAGTCCGGGTCCGGCAGGGTCTGCAGCACCGAGCGCAGGCTGTCGTTCCACTGCCGGCGGATCTCGCCGTAGTACGGGTCGTCTTCCTCCAGCCGGCGTTGCACGCCCAGCTGCAGGCTGTCGTGGCGGTAGACCAGCAGGTCGATCGGCGTGCCGACCGAGACGTTGGAGCGGATGGTCGAGTCGAACGAGACCAGCACGCACTTGGCGGCCTCGGACAACGAGGTCTGCGGGGTGATCACGCGGTCGAGGATCGGCCGGCCGAACTTGGTCTCGCCGGTCTGGAAGAGCGGCGTGTCGGCCAGGCTCTCGATGAAGTTGCCTTCCGAATACACCAGGAACAGGCGCGGACTCTCGCCGGCGATCTGCCCGCCGAGGATGAACGAGGCGTTCGGGTCGATGTTGCTGCTGCGCAGGTAGGACTCGTCGCGGGCGCGGATCTCGCGCATCGCGTCGCCGACCAGGGTGGCGACCTCGAACATCGATTTCGCGTTCATCAGTCCCGGCTGCGAGGCGTCGTGCGTGGCGCGGTGATCGAGCAGGTTCAGCGCGTTCTGGGTGACCGAGAGGTTGCCGGCCGACAGCGTGACGATGACGCGCTCGCCGTCGTTGGCGAAGACGCGCATCTTGCCGAAACGGCCGATGTCGTCGACGCCGGCGTTGGTGCGCGAGTCGGAGGCGAAGATCAGCCCCTGTTCCAGGTTGAGTCCGACACAGTAGGTCATCGCAGCAGGGTATCCGCAGGGGCGTGCACGAGGGGCGAGAAGATAGCGGGTGGCGGGCAGCGCGGGAACCCGTTCACGACATGGCCTGCGACTGGCTGTCGTCCGGCGAGACCATGCGCCGGCGGTGGATCCCGTTGCCGAACGCCAGGCGCGCCATGGCGCCCTGCAGGTACGGCGCCGGGCCGCTGCCGATGGAGCGGTCGCAGGCCGGCGCCATGCGCGCGATGCCGGTGATGCCGACAGCATCCGGCGGACGCCGCAATCGCGGACCGGCAGGCGCGCCGGTCGCCGCGATCCGCGGACGGCGAATTGCCCGCGGCATCGCGCGCATGGCGCGCTCCTACAGCTTGGCGGCCTTGCGCAGTTCCTCGGCGCGGTCGGTCTTCTCCCAGGAGAAGGCGGTCGCGGTCTGTTTCTTGCCGGCGCCGTCGACGTAGCTCACGTCCTTCGGCTTGCGGCCGAAGTGGCCGTAGGCGGCGGTGGGGCGGTATACCGGGTGGATCAGGTCGAGCATCTTGACGATGCCGTAGGGGCGCAGGTCGAAGTGGGCGCGGATCAGCTTCTCGATCCTGTCGTCGCTGATGTGGCCGGTGCCGAAGGTGGTGACCGAGATCGAGGTCGGCTCGGCCACGCCGATGGCGTAGCTGACCTGCACCTCGCACCTGTCGGCCAGGCCGGCGGCGACCACGTTCTTGGCGACGTAGCGTGCGGCGTAAGCGGCGGAGCGGTCGACCTTGGACGGGTCCTTGCCGGAGAACGCGCCGCCGCCGTGGCGGGCCATGCCGCCGTAGGTGTCGACGATGATCTTGCGCCCGGTCAGGCCGCAGTCGCCGACCGGGCCGCCGATCTCGAACATGCCGGTGGGATTGATGTGCAGCTTCTTCTTCGACAGCCCGTCGAGCCATTTCTTCGGCAGCACCGGCTTGAGCACGTGCTCGCGCACCGCCTCGACCAGGTCCTTCTGGCGCACGCCCGGAGCGTGCTGGGTCGACAGCACCACCGCGTCCAGGCCGACGATGCGGTTCTCGTTGTCGTAGCGCAGGGTCACCTGGCTCTTGGCGTCCGGGCGCAGCCACGGCAGCGGCGAGTTCTTCTTCTTGCGCACCTTGGCCTGTTGTTCGACCAGGCGATGGGCGTAGTAGATCGGCGCCGGCATGTACTCGGGGGCCTCGTTGCAGGCGTAGCCGAACATCAGGCCCTGGTCGCCAGCGCCCTGTTCCTCCGGCTTCTTGCGGTCCACGCCCTGGGCGATATGTAGCGATTGCTTGCCGATCAGGTTGAGCACGCCGCAGGTCTCGCCGTCGAAACCGACCTGCGAGCTGTCGTAGCCGATGTCGGTGATGACCTTGCGCACCAGCGACTCCAGGTCCACCCATGCCGAGGTCGTCACCTCGCCGGCGACGATCGCCACGCCGGTCTTGACCATGGTCTCGCAGGCCACGCGCGCGCGCTTGTCCTGGGTCAGCATGGCATCCAGCACGGCGTCGGAGATCTGGTCGGCGACCTTGTCCGGATGGCCTTCGGAGACCGATTCGGAGGTGAAGAGATAGCTGGACATCGTCACGGGCTCCTGGAAGGGACGCATCCCTTGATTCGGATGAAAAGATGGCCGGGCATGATACCGCAGCCGTTGGCGCGTGCGCACGGCAGGCCCGCCCGCGCCGTCATCCCCGCGAAGGCGGGGATCCATGGACCTTGACCTTTATGCGACGCGGCGGGACCGCTGTCACCGCCGCGCAGCAAAACCGCAACCGGGCTGTCTTCGCCCCGGCGCAGGCTGGCGGCCGTCTGGGCCGACCCTCTCGCTCCCATGCTCCAGTTGGAACAGCGCCTGCAACAACGCTTCCCGCACTGGTTCCGCGGCCGTCGCGCGGGCTTCGCGCGGCCGCTGCTGCGCACGCTGGGCCGCTGGTCGCGGCTGCAGGACATCGACGCGTTCCTGGCCGCGCACGGCCACCTGCGCGGCTTCGATTTCGTCGCCGCCACGCTGCGCTTCCTGCAGGCGCGCTACGACGTGGCCGAGGATGCGTTGGTACGGATCCCGGCGACGGGGAGGTTGCTGGTCGTCGCCAACCATCCGTCCGGGGCGCTGGATGCGTTGGCATTGCTCGACTGCATCGGGCGGGTGCGGCGCGACGTGCGGATCGTCGCCAACGACTTCCTGTCCACGATCGCGCCGCTCGAGGAGCTGCTGCTGCCGGTGCGGGTCCTGGGCGGCCGCGCGGACGCCGCGAGCCTGCGCGCGGTGGGGCAGGCGCTGCAGGCCGGACAGTGCGTGATCGTGTTTCCTGCCGGCGAGGTCTCGCGGCTCGGGTGGCGTGGGGTGCGCGACGGGCGCTGGCGCAAGGGGGTGGTGCGCTATGCGCGGGCGGCGGCGGCGCCGGTGCTGCCGGTGCGGATCGTGGCGCGCAATTCGGCCCTGTTCTACGGCACCTCGGTGCTGTACAAGCCGGCGGCCACCGCACTGCTGGCGCGGGAAATGTTCGCGCGGCGGTCGCGGCCGCTGCAGCTGCGCATCGGGCAGCCGCTGCAGGTCGGTGACGGCGATGCGGGATCGGTGCTGCGCCGGATCCGCGCCACGCTGTACGCGCTCGGCCGCGAACGGCGGGCACCGGCCGCGCCGCAGGCGCTGGCGCCGGCACTCGACCCGCGACGGCTGCGGCGCGCGCTCGCGGCGAGCGAACTGCTGGGAACGACCGCCGACGGCATGCAGATCCGGCTGCTGCAGGGGAGCGCGGAGTCGCCGTTGCTGCTGGAGATCGGCCGGCTGCGCGAGCTGACCTTCCGCAAGGTCGGCGAGGGGACCGGCCGCCGCCGCGACCTCGACCGCTTCGACGCCCACTACGAGCACATCCTGGTCTGGGATGCGGCACGGTCGCGGATCGCCGGCGCCTACCGCGTCGCCCGCGTCGCGCCGCTGCTGGCGCGGCACGGGCTCGGCGGCCTCTACAGCGCCTCGCTGTTCCGCTATGCCGACGATGCGATCCCGCGGCTGGCCGAGGGCATGGAGCTGGGGCGCAGCTTCGTGGTGCCGGAGTACTGGGGCAGCCGCAGCCTCGACTACCTGTGGCAGGGGATCGGCGCCTACCTGCGGCGCTGGCCGCGGGTGCGCTACCTGTACGGGGCGGTGTCGATCAGCGCGGCGCTGCCGTTGGCGGCGCGCGAGCAGCTGGTCGCCTATTACCAGCGCTACTACGGCAGCGACGAGCCGCTGGCGGCATCGCCGCGGCCGTTCCGCTATTTCGCAGCGCCGCCTTGCTTCGGCGAACTGGACGCGGACACGGCGTTCCGCGTGCTCAGGCAGAACCTGGCCGCGATCGGCACCGGGGTGCCGACGCTCTACAAGCAGTACACCGAACTGTGCGAACCGGGCGGGGCGCGGTTCCTGGCGTTCGGCATCGATCCGGACTTCAGCGACTCGATCGACGGCCTGATCGAGGTCGACATGCAGCGGCTGCGGCCGAAGAAGCGACAGCGTTATCTGGGGAAGGGCGGGGCCACGTGCCCCAACGGGGAAGAGGTGATGGCATGAGCGCAATGAAACCGATGCGGCGCGCGGTCTTCGTGTCCGATATCCATCTGGGCTCGAAGCACTGCCACGCCGCCGAGCTGGCGGAGTTCCTGGGGAGCGTGCGCTGCCAGCGGCTGTACCTGGTCGGCGACATCGTCGACCTCTGGTGGATGGCGCAACGGCGCGCGCGCTGGGGGGCGGCGCAGCAGCGGGTGATCGAGGCATTGCACGCGCAGCACCGCGCAGGGGCGGAGCTGATCTACGTGCCCGGCAACCACGACCGCGCGGTGCGCCGCTTCTGCGGACTGGTGCTGCCGGCGATGCAGTTGCGCCGGCGCACCATCCACACCACTGCCGACGGCCGCCGGCTGCTCGTCACCCATGGCGACGATTACGACGCGATTACCCATTTCGGCGGCTTGCAGGAGAAGTTCGGCGACTGGCTGTACTACCGCATCCTCACCGGCAACCAGGTGTTGAACCATGTCCGCCGGCGGCTGGGGCGACGCTACTGGTCGCTGTCGGAGTTCCTCAAGCGCCAGAGCGGCGCCGCCGAGCGCTACATCGAACGCTTCGTGCAGGCGGGGCTGGACGACGTGCGCCGGCGCGGGCTGGACGGGATCGTCTGCGGGCACATCCATCGCGCCGCGCTGCTGCAGCGCGACGGCCTGGTCTATGCCAACGACGGCGACTGGGTGGAGAGCCTGACCGCGCTGGTCGAGGAGAGCGACGGCAGTCTGCGCCTGCTCTCGCACCGCGGCGAAGTCCTGGCCGAGGTGCTGCCGCGCCTGCGCCTGGTGGCCGACGAGGCGCCGCTGCCGCGCGCGGCCTGAGCGCCTTCGTCCGCGACGCGAGTGTTGTCGCCCGCGACGGTATCACTGCGTAGAGCGGAGCTTGCTCCGCCGCTTTTCTCCGCCAAGCGCAGCCGAGCAAGCTCGGCTCTACGGTCTGCGGAGGTGCCGCTGCCGCGCGTGGTGCGAGTATCGTCGCCCGCGACGGTGTCACCCGTAGAGCGGAACTTGCTCCGCTGCTTTTCCCCGCCAAGCGCAGCCGAGCAAGCTCGGCTCTACGGCCTGCGGAGGCGCCGCTGTTGCATGCGGCGGCATGCCGCCTCAGGCGGCGTACGCTGCACTGTTGCCTGCTAGCATCGCGCCATGGACTCGATCACCCAGATTCTGCTCGGCGCCTCCGTCGCCGCGGCGGTGGTACCGAAGCACCATCGCCGTGCCGCGCTGCTCGCCGGCGGCGCGCTCGGCACGCTGCCGGACCTCGACTCGTTCCCGATCATGCTGCTGACCGAGGATCCGGTGTCGCTGATGACGCTGCACCGTGGTCTCAGTCATTCGCTGCTGGTGCTGCCGTTCGTGGCCTGGGCGATCTGGGCCGTGTTCCGGCGACGCAACGGCCGCGTCGCCGAGGCACCGACGCGCTGGTTCTGGGCGATGCAGCTGGCGCTGGTCACGCATCCGCTGCTCGATGCCTTCACCGTCTACGGCACCCAGCTGCTGTGGCCATTGCCGCTGCCGCCGGTGATGTGGTCGAGCGTGTTCATCATCGATCCGATGTACACGCTGTGGCTGTTCCTCGGCGTGCTGGTGGCCGCCTTCGCCGGCGCGCGCCCGGCCGCGCAGCACGTACTCGTGCTCGGACTGGCGCTGAGCTCGGCCTATCTCGGCTGGTCGCTGCTGGCCAAGGGCATGGTGGAGCGCGACGCCGGGCGTGCCCTGGCCGGCATGGGCCTGGCCGATGCGCCGCGCTTTTCGGTGCCGATGCCGTTCAACACGCTGCTCTGGCGGGTCGTGGCGATGACGCCGGACGGTTTCGTCGAGGGCGAGCGCTCGCTGGTTGCCGATCGCGGGCCGATGCGCTTTCGCCGTTACCCGTCAGAGACCGCGGCGTTCGCCCAGATCGCCGAGCTGCCGGCGGTACGGCGCCTGGCCTGGTTCAACCACGGTTTCATGAAGGCCGCGGTCCGCGACGGGCGATTGGTGCTGAGCGACCTGCGCATGGGCGCCGAGCCCGACTACAGCTTCAACTTCGCCGTGGCCGAGCACGACGGTGAGGACTGGCGGCCGATTCCGCCAGAGCAGCTGTCATGGCCGTGGGAGGCGCGCCGGCGGCTGGGCGAGATGTGGGCGCGGATCTGGAAAGATCCCGCTGCGGACGGCAGCCTGGACGCGCATGAGGGCGCCACGGAAGGTGCGATCCGATAGCGTCCGTGGGCCGTCGGATGCGCCCGCTACGGCTGAACGGCCCTTGTGGGAGTGGCGGCGGCATGCCGCCGTGAAGTCACGGCGCGCGCGTCCGTTCGCATGGCTGTCTCTTGCCTGCCGGTGTCGCGACTTCCGTCGCTCCCACAGGACGAAGGAACATCTCGGCCTGCGCGCCATGCGCGCGATGCCGACATCGTCGGCCCAGCCAAGCGGCTTCGGCAACCGCAGCCTGTCCGAAGCCGCGGCCGCATCGTCACACGGCGGCGGTATCGCGCGCATGGCGCGCTCCTACGGGGGAGAGCATGTCGGTTGATCGAACATGCCGACGCCCGCGTTCAGGCGGCCGCGGGCAGCGGCGCTCGACCGGTGATCAGCGCGTCGAAGTAGTCGCGGGTCAGTGCGATCTGCGCCTCGGCGCTCTCGGCGCGGTTGACGACGGCGCGAAAGGTGATGTTCTCAGGCCGGTCCTTCGCATACCAGCCCAGGTGCTTGCGGGCGATGCGCACTCCGGCCGGCTCGCCGTAGAAGGCGTGCAATGCCCGCAGGTGGCCGAGCAGCACGTCGCGGACTTCGGCCAGCGACGGCGCCGGCAGCTGTTCGCCGGTCGCCAGGTAGTGCGCGATCTCGTGGAAGATCCACGGCCGCCCCTGCGCGGCGCGACCGATCATCACCGCGTCGGCGCCTGTCCGGCGCAGCACTTCGGCCGCCTTGTGCGGCGAGTCGATGTCGCCGTTGGCGATCACCGGAATCGACAATGCCGCCTTGATCGCGGCGATGGTGTCGTACTCCGCGCTGCCGGCGTAGTGCTGGTCGCGCGTGCGGCCGTGCACCGCGAGCGCGGCGATGCCGGCGCTCTCGGCGATGCGGGCGATGGCCGGGGCGTTGCGGTGGTCCGCGTTCCAGCCGGTGCGGATCTTCAGCGTCACCGGCACGTCGACGGCACTCACCACCGCGTCGAGAATCCGCCCGACCAGCGCCTCGTCCTGCATCAGCGCCGAGCCGGCCCAGGCGTTGCAGACCTTCTTCGCCGGGCAGCCCATGTTGATGTCGATGATCTGCGCGCCGTGATCGACGTTGTAGCGGGCGGCCTCGGCCATCACCTGCGGCACGGTGCCGGCGATCTGCACGCCGACCGGGTCCGGCTCGCCGGCGTGGTCCATGCGGTGCCGCGACTTGCGGGTATTCCAGAAGCGCGGATCCGAGGTGGTCATCTCCGACATCGCCAGCCCGGCGCCGAGCCGCTTGCACAGCTGGCGGAACGGCTTGTCGGTGACCCCGGCCATCGGCGCGAGGATCACCCGGGGAACGATGGCGTACGGGCCGATGCGCATGGCGGGCATTGTACGGGTGGGCGACTGCGGTCGCCTCGACCTCGCGTGCGGCCGCAGGTGGTACGCCCTACGGCAGGCGGCCATGAGCGGCCCGGTCCTGCTGCCGTACCTGCCGCCGCCGGTGCCAGAACAGGAAACCGGTGACCAGCAGCGCCGCCGGCAGCAGGCCCGACAGCGCCACCGCCCAGCGATACCACGCGCCGCCGACCGCGCCGATGTGCAGCGGGTAGATCGCCTCGGTCATCCGCGCGCCGGGACGCTGCGCGGTGGCATCGTGCGCGAGCAGCACCTCGCCGCCGGCGCGATCGACGAAGACCAGGCTGCGCCCGTTCGGGTGCCATTCGCCCAGGGTACGGGCACGGAAGCCGATCGCGTCGTCGCCGGAGGCCGGCGCGGCGGTGCGGAGCAGGTGCGCGTGCGGCAGCGCGGCCTGTGCGGTCGCCAGCACCCGGGTCCAGTCCACCGGCGCATCGGTCGGGACGGCGCGCTGCGGCGGCGCCGGTGCAGCGCCGCCCCCGAACACCGTGGTCAATGCCGTGCGCGCCGCCGCATGGTAGATCATGCCGACGCCGGTCAGCGTCACCAGCAGCAGCAGCGGCAGCAGCAGGACGCCGCCGCTGCGGTGCCAGCTCAGCCAGCGCCGGACCGGTGGACCGCGGTGCATCTTGAGGTGGGCGAGCACGCGGCCCGTTCTCGGCCACCACAGGTACAGGCCGGTCAGCAGCAGGCCGAGGGCGATCCAGCCGACTACGCCGAGCACCTGGTGGCCGATCTCGCCGCCGAGCAGGTCGGTATGGAGTTCGTGCAGCCACAGCAGCCCGTCGTGGTCGGCGCTGCGCAACAGCAGCAGCCGTCCATCCTCCGGTGCGAAGTA
Source organism: Luteimonas salinilitoris (assembly GCF_041300785.1). Lineage (NCBI taxonomy): Bacteria > Pseudomonadati > Pseudomonadota > Gammaproteobacteria > Lysobacterales > Lysobacteraceae > Luteimonas > Luteimonas salinilitoris. The sequence continues at coordinate 25,209 of NZ_JBFWIB010000022.1, read as the reverse complement.
GCCGCGGCGCCCGTCCGCGAAGTATCCCTGCCAGACCGGAAGGCCGTCGGCCTGCGGCAGCTGCACGCTGCCCAGCCCCTGCGGCGTCCAGCGTTGCAGGATCCGCGCCAGCACTGCGCCGTCGGCGCGCGCCTCGTGCCCGGCCAGCTGCGGCTGCTGCCACAGCAGCAGTTCCTCGTGGAAGGTCAGCACCGTGCCGGACAGCCCCACCACCGCGAACGCGGTGCCGGCGATCAGGCCGACCCACAGGTGCAGCCAGGCCAGCGCCGCCCGCAGGCGCCGCCGCGGCGGCCGCGCTTGCGCGGCCGCTGCCATCAGAACCGGTGCATCCAGCGCGCGCTGAGCGTGCGGCCGCGGCCGGCGAAGTAGTCGCGGTCCGACGCCCGCGTCTGCGAGTAGTAGCCGATGTACTGCCGGTCGAGCAGGTTCTCGACGCCCAGGCTGAGCGCGCCCACCGGCAGCGCGATGCGCGCCTGCAGGTCGAGCGTGGTATAGCCCTCGAAGCGCGCGGTGCGCACGCCGCGGGTATCGAAGTCGCGGTCCCGGGCGTGGCTGGCCTGCAGCCGCGTGGCGACCGACGGCGTCCAGGCCTGCTCCCAGAACGCGGTGATGCGGTCGGGGCTGATGTTGATGCCCGGCAGGTCGCTGTCGACGCGATCGTCGCCGTCGCTGTCGTAGCGGCCGTCGGCGGTGGCGTAGCCGAGGCCGACGCGGCCGTCGTCGGAGAAACGGAACGCGACGTTGCCTTCGATGCCGTCGATCTCGGTGCGCTCGCGGCTCACGTTGTAGACGCCGGCGACCGGATCGAAGTCCAGGCGCGAGCCGAGGTCGGACTCGGACCAGTACGCGGCCAGGTGCAGCAGCCAGCGGCCGTCGTCGTAGTCGATGCCGATCTCGCGGTTGTCGGCGACCACCGGGGACAGGTCGACCAGGGCGTCGACGCGCTGGCCCGGCGTGTCGATCGCGCGCAGCACGCGGCCGACGTCGGCCACGGTGTAGCCCTCCGAGTACGAGGCATAGAACTTCAGCGCGTCGGTCGCCTCCCACACCGCGCCGAAGTTGGGCAGGGTCTCGCTGGTCCTGGGCGAGCCGCCGGCGACGAACTGGCCGCCGTTGTAGACCGGCAGGGTGGTGAAGTCGTCGACTTCCAGCTTGCCGCGCTCGTGGCGCAGGCCGCCGGTCAGCATCAGCCGCTCGCCGAGCCACCATTCGGCCTGCACGAACGGCGACCACGCGCTGTAGACCGTGCGCGGCACCCAGTCGAGGTCGCTCACGACCAGTTCCTGGTAGGTCTTGTCGCGCGCCAGGTCCAGGCCCAGGGTCAGCCGCAACGGCAGCCCGGCGATGTCGCCGCGCGACCAGCTGAACTTGCCGCCGCTCTTCTCCGAGGCGTTCTGCGACTGGTCGAACCAGTCAGCGTCCGGGTCGTCGCCGAAGAAGTCGCCCCAGTAACTGCCGCCGTACAGGGCCTCGAAGTCGACCCAGTACAGCTGCGCCTGGAAGTAGCCGCCAGCCAGGGCCCGGTCGGTGTAGTCGAGGGTGAGCGAGGTCGAGCGGTTGCTTGGCGCCTCGCCCTCCTGGTCGCCGCGCACGGACGTCGCCGGGATGCCGAGCTGCTGGTCGCCGTCGACGGCGACGTAGTCGCCGTTGCCCTGCAGCCGGTAGCGGTTGGCGGTGAGCTGCAGGCGGCGGTCGTCGTCGATGTTCCAACCGGCCTTGGCGAACAGGTCGTGGCCGCGCGTGTCCATCAGGTCGCCCTGCACGCCGCTGACCGCGATCGCGCGGCCGTCGCCGTCGTAGTACAGGCCCTCGCGCGTGTAGGAGAGGCCGCCGACGAAGTCGAACGCGCCGCGGCGGGTGCCGAACAGGTACGAGGCGCGGTAGCCGTCGCTGTCGCTCTCGCCCGGCAGCGCGGTGCTGGCGCCGAGCCCGACCTCGTGGAAGCGGTCGCCGTCGCGGCGCGGCGCGCGCTTGGTGATGATGTTGATGATGCCGCCGGAGGCGCCCAGGCCCTGCAGCGCGTTGGCGCCGTGGATCACCTCGATCCGCTCGATCATGGCCGGATCGATGGTGTGCGCGTCGCGGCCGCCGTCGCGCAGCGGGGTCGACTGCGGCACGCCGTCGACCATGTACAGCGGCTGCCGGCCGCGCAGCGACTCGCCGGAACTGGTCATCTTCTGGCGCGAGGGCGAGAACGCCGGGATCAGGTTCGACAGCACCTGGGAGAGGTCCTGGGTGACTGCCAGCTGCTGCTCGAGCTGCACCCGGTCGATCACGGTGATCGTGTTCGGCAGCGCGGCCTCCGAATCCGGCATGCGGCTGGTGCTGGCCGAGACGGTGATGCGGTCGAGCTCGGCGATGTCGTCGCTGGAGGTGGTCTGCTGGGCGAGGGCGGTCTGGCCTGCCAGCGCGAAGAACAGGGCGCAGGCAAGCGGGGTGCGTGGGGGCATGGCGCGGTTTCGGGTGCGGGGAGGATGCGCATGTTAATGCGAAGCATTCTCGATTAATAGCGGTTGCGCGGTTGGCCCATGGGCTGGTACCGCGATCTACGACGGCGCTGCCCGCGCGCAGGGAACGCGCGGAGCCGTGAAAACTCAGCCCGCCGAGAACAACTCGCCGAACCGCTCGCGCAACTGCGCCGCAGACGGCATCGCCGCGGCGGCGCCGGCGCGTTCGGTAGACAGCGCAGCGTAATGGGTCGCCAATCGAACGTGCTGGGCGAACGGCGCTGCCGGCGCCTGCGTCAGTCCCGCCGCGAGCGCGCCGTTGAAGGCGTCGCCGGCGCCGGTGGTGTCGACGACACGCGCCGGCGCCGCCGGCAGCCGGTAGCAGGCGGCCTCTTCGCCACGACGCGCGTCGTCGGCGTGGGAAACGAAACAGCCGGCGCCGCCGAGGGTGATGACCACGATGCCGTGCGGCAGCAGGGCACGGCACCAGTCGTGCAGGCGGTCGTCGGGCGTGGCGGCGATGGCATCGTCGGCGACCCGGGTGCCGGTGCTGCGCGCCAGCAGGCCGGTGAATTCGGTTTCGTTCGGCGTCAGGATGTCGGTCGCGGCCAGCAGGTCGGCGGCGACCGCGGCATTGGCCGGCGCCGGATTGAGCAGCGCGACGGCGCCGGCGGCGCGGGCGCGGCGCAGGCCTTCCAGCACCGCTGCCGCGGGCGATTCCAGCTGCGTCAGTACCACCGCGGCCTCGGCGAAGGCGCCGGCCTGCGCAGTCACGAATGCGGCCGACAGGTCGGCGTTGGCGCCCGCGCCGATCACGATGCTGTTGCCGCCGGCCTCGTCCAGGTAGATGCCGGCGGTGCCGGTCGGCGCCTCGCTGCGCAGCTCGCGCAGGTCGATCCCGTCGTCGGCGGCCAGTGCGCGGGCGAGATCGCCGCCGCCGTCGCCGCCCAGCGCGCAGACGAAACGCGTCGCGGCGCCGGCGCGGCGCGCGGCCACGGCCTGGTTGAAGCCCTTGCCGCCGGGACCGCTGCTGTAGCGGCCGCTCAGGGTCTCGCCCGGCCGCGGCAGCCGGTCGCTGGTCCAGACGTGGTCGACATTGAACGAGCCGATGACGAGAACGGAACCCATGGTCGGTGAAGATTCCCGTGAACGACGGTGGAGGGGATGGATCGTACGCAAGCGCGTCGCCGTCGGTCGACGACGCGGTCGCGGACCGCGTGGGCGCGGTGCCGTGCTCAGGCGAACAGCGTCAGCACGCCGGCGATGGTGGCGGTCATCATGGTCGCGATCGAGCCGCCGAGCACCGCGCGCAGGCCGAAGCGGGCAAGGTCGGCACGGCGCTCCGGGGCGATGCCGCCGATGCCGCCGATTTGGATCGCGATCGAGCTGAAGTTGGCGAAACCGCACAGCGCATAGGTGGCGATCAGCGTGCCTTGCGGGGTCAGCGACACGCCCTCGACGTTGCCGCGCAGGATCTCGCCCAGTTGCACGTAGGCGACGAATTCGTTCAGCACCACCTTGGTGCCGATCAACCCGCCGACGGTGGCCGCGTCCTGCCACGGCACGCCGATCAGCCAGGCCAGCGGCGACAGCACCCAGCCCAGCAGCGCGGACAGGTCGGTCGGCCGGCCCAGCGCCTCCTGCAGCCCGGTCAATTCGCCCAGCCATACCAGCGGCGCGTTGAGCAGCGCGATCAGGGCGATGAAGGCCAGCAGCATCGCCCCGACATTCAGCGCCAGCCTGAGGCCGTCGGCGGCGCCGGCGGCGGCGGCGTCGATCACGTTGGCGGTGGTCTTCTCCACGTTGACGCGCACGCTGCCCAGGGTCAGCGGCTCCTGCGTCTCCGGCACCAGGATCTTGGCGATCACGATCGTCGCAGGCGCTGCCATGATGCTGGCGGTGATCAGGTGCTTGGCGTAGACCGCCTGCTGCACCGGGTCGCCGCCGCCCAGCAGCAGCACGTAGGCGCCGAGCACGCCGCCGGCGATCGTCGCCATGCCGCCGACCATCAGCGTCAGCAGCTCCGACGGCGTCATGCCGGCGATGTACGGCCGCACCACCAGCGGCGCCTCGGTCTGGCCGATGAACGCGTTGGCGCAGACCGACAGCGTCTCCGCGCCGGACACGCGCATCAGCTTGGTGATCACCCACGCCATGCCCTGCACGATCTTCTGCATCACCCCCAGGTGGTACAGCACGCTCATGAAACTGGCGAAGAAGATGATCGTCGGCAGCACCTGGAAGGCGAACACGAAGCCGAACTTCTCCGGGTCGGTGAAGTCGCCGAAGATGAAGCGCGCGCCCTCGGTGGTGAAGCCGAGCAGGGTCACGAAGCCCGACGACAGCGCATCGAACACCCGCGCGCCCCAGGGCGTCAGCAGCACCAGGCAGGCGATCACGATCTGCAGCGCGAGGCCGATGCCCACCAGCCGCCAGTCGATCCGGCGGCGGTTGTTGGAGAACAGCCAGGTAATGCCCAGCAGCACCGCAAGACCCAACAGGCCGAAACTGACCCGCGTCAAACCTTCCATCCGTTGCCCCTGAGCGTCGAAATCGCGTCGGCGCAGGGTAGGCGAGGGGGGGTGTGGGGGCAACTGGGGAGGAGCGAGAAACGAGGAGTGAGAAACGAGAGTGGGAGCCGTGGGCCAGGGAGCGGCGGCAAGCCGCGTGGCATCGTAGCCGTCATCGCGGCCTACGCCGGGATGACGAGCAAAGGCGGCGTCACGCTTTCCCGATTCCCCATTTCCGGCCTTCACCCGTCGCGCGCCACCACCCGGTTGCGTCCCTCGCGCTTGGCCTGCTGCAGGCGGCGGTCGGCGCTGCCGAGCAGCGCTGAGGTATCGGTGCCGTCCTGCGGCCAGGCGGCGAGCCCGGCGCTGAAGGTCAGGCGTTGCGGATCGGTGCCGCGGCCGGCCTGGAACGGGCGTTCGGCCAGCAGCCGGCGCCGGCGGTCCAGTCGTTCCCAGGCGCTGCCGACGGGGCAGCGCAGCAGCAGCACGAATTCCTGCCCGCCGATCCGGGCGATGTGCTCGCTTTCCTCGAGCATCTCGCTCAGTTCCGCGGCCACCTGGCGGATCGCGCGGTCGCCGCCCTGATGGCCGGCCTCGTCGTTGATGCGGTGGAATCCATCCAGGTCCAGCAATGCCAGCGTCAGCGAGGCGCCGGAGGCGCGTGTCGCCGCGAACGCGCGCGGCATGCTCTGCAGCAGCCAGGTGCGGTTGGGCAGGCCGGTCAGGCCGTCGCGGCCGGAGAGGTCCACCAGGCGCTGCATGCGATAGACGATGGCGGCGGTCAACACCGTCACGATCAGCAGCAGCACCAGCCGTTCCGCCTGCGCGCCGATCGAGGCGCTGCCATAGTCGATCGACACCAGGCGTTGCGACGGCGCCAGCAGGAAGATCATGGTCACCAGCAGCGCGTACTGCAGCATGGCCAACGCGCCGATGTAGAGCGTCAGGCGGCCGTCGTTGCGCAGCGCGGTGAGCAGGATGGCGATCGCGTAGAAGCACCAGACCACGGCGCTGTTCATTCCCGCCACCGGGTCGTACCAGCCCAGCAGCGCCAGCACGCAACTGGTCACGGTGACGTCGTAGATGCTGGTCGCGTGCGGCAGCCAGCGGTGCCGGCGCAGGTTGCGCGCCAGCGCGAGCCAGACCTGCGCCATCAGGTTGATGAAGACCGCGGTGCCGAGCCCGATCAGCACTTCCGTGGTGCTGGCGCCGCCGGCGGCCGCCAGCAGCGGCAGCAGCAGCACGATCGCGCACAGCACCGCGCGCACCCGTGCAACCAGCAGCTCGCCGCCGGCGCCCAGCTCCAGCATCAGCTCGTCCGGATGCGCCAGCAGGTTGGCGACGATCGCGGACAGTCCCCTCTCGGCCTCTCGCATCGGTTTCCGGCCCTCCGTGGCGGAGCATAGCGTGGCGCGGGTTCAGCCGATGCCACGCCACGCCACCCAGGCGGCCAGCGCCAGGAACAGCAACGCCGCGGCGATCCGTGCCGCCCGCAGCGGCAGCCGCTCGGCGAAACGCGCGCCCAACACCACCACCGGGATGTTGGCGACCAGCATGCCCAGCGTCGTGCCGGCGATCACCTGCGCCAACGCTTCGTATTTCGCCGCCAGCAGCACCGTCGCCACCTGGGTCTTGTCGCCGATCTCGGCGAGGAAGAAGGCCACCAGCGTCGCCAGGAATGCGCCGCCTGGGCCGGCCTTGCGGCGTTCGTCCTCCTCCAGCCGGTCCGGGCGCAGCGTCCACAGCGCGATCGCCAGAAAACTGCCCGCGACCAGCCAGCGCAGCACGCCCGCCGGCAGCCATTCCGACAGCGCCGCGCCGAACCAGGCCGCCAGGGCATGGTTGAGCAGGGTCGCCAGCAGGATGCCGGCGACGATCGGCCACGGCTTGCGATAGCGGGCCGCCAGCAACAGCGCCAGCAACTGGGTCTTGTCGCCGATCTCGGCGACGGCGACCGCGAAAGTGGAGACGAACAACGCGTCCAAGGGGGACATCCGCGGCCGGGCATTCACAAGACGGCAGGCGACATCGACGCCGCCCGGCCGGGTGTGCGCGATGTCTGCCTCCGGTCTTGCCCGACCTGAGTCCCGCGTGCCATGGCGATCGCCAAGCGTGTTGACGCGCGGCCCCGCCGATGGCGGGTGGGCTACTCCCCGAAAGGTAGTGCCGACATTGTAAGGGAAGAGGGCTGTGGGTCGGGAAGCAGCGTCGCGCTCGCCGATAGCCTGTCAACCGTCATCCCGGCGGCTTTCAACAGCCGAATGGCTGGTCAAGCCGGGATCCATTTTGCTTCGCGGCAACGGACAGAACCCGGCTATTCATTGGCACCGCCCGTGGCGACGGGCCGAATTTCACCGCACGGAAAGGTCTGTCTGGCGCGCCTCCCCTAAACTGCCGGTCCGCCCCGACGGAGCCTTCCCATGCAATACCGACGCCTCGGCCATTCCGGCCTGCAGTTGTCCGCGCTGTCGTTCGGCGCCTGGGTCACGTTCGGCAACCAGGTGGGCCGCAGTGCCGCGCGCGAGCTGATCGCGGCGGCCTGGGACCATGGCGTCAACTTCTTCGACAACGCCGAGGGCTACGCCAACGGCGAGGCGGAGCGGATGATGGGCGACGTGATCGCCGACCTGCGGTTGCCGCGCGACGGCTTCTGCGTGTCGAGCAAGGTGTTCTTTGGCGCCGCGGAGGCGCCCCGACCGACGCAGAAGGGGCTGTCGCGCAAGCACGTCCACGACGCCTGCCACGCGGCGCTCAAGCGCTTGCGCGTGGACTATCTCGACCTGTACTTCTGCCATCGCCCGGATCCGGACGCGCCGGTGGCGGAGACGGTATGGGCGATGGACACGCTGATCCGCCAGGGCAAGGTGCTGTACTGGGGCACCTCGGAGTGGCCGGCGGCGCGGATCCGCGAGGCGGCCGACCTGGCACGCAAGCACCGGCTGCACCCGCCGACGATGGAACAGCCGCAGTACAACCTGCTGCACCGCGAACGCGTGGAGCTGGAATACGCGCCGCTGTACGGCGAGATCGGGCTGGGCACCACCATCTGGTCGCCGCTGGCCTCCGGGTTGCTGACCGGCAAGTACAACGCAGGGGTGGTCGGCGATACCCGTTTGGGCCAGGAAGGCTACGAATGGCTGCAGCGCTGGGTCATCGGCGACGGCGAACAGCGCCGCGTCGAGCGTGCCCGCGCCTTCACCGCGCTCGCCGCCGAGCTGGGCGTGGCGCCGGCGCCGCTGGCGATCGCCTGGTGCCTGCGCAACCCGCACGTGTCGACGGTGCTGCTGGGCGCGAGCCGGGTGGAGCAACTGCTGCAGAACCTGGAGGCGCTGGAGTTGAACGAGCGGTTCGAGGACGCGGTGTGGCAGCGGGTGGAGGCGTCGGTCCGCTAGCCTATTGACAGGCAAATGAGAATCATTAACATCGTTGTCCTCCCGTCAGGAGTACGCCGATGCTTGCGAACCGCCCGCACGAGACTTCATCCGACGTCCACCCGGCAGATGCCGGTTCCACCCTGCCGACCGCGCTGCGCGATGGCGTCGAGGTCGACAGCGCGCGCCTGCTGCAGGGCCAGCGCGAGGTGAGGATCCGCCACGGCGGCGAATGCTACCGGTTGCGCCACACCCGCAACGACAAGCTGATCCTGACCAAGTAGTCCCGCTCCGATCGCTCCGGCGCCCGGCGCCCCCGAACGGAGCCCGGACGCCGAACCGTATTTCCGGGCGCGGAGCCCTTCGCGCCCGTTGCCGCTTCTCTCCAGGCTGCCCGCCCCCCGGCTCCGCCGGACGCCAGCTCGCCGCCCGCTTCTTCATTCCGCGAGCACGACATGCGTCCGAACCCGTTGTTTCTTGCCGTGTGCCTGGCGCTGCCCGGCACGGCCTTCGCCGAAACCGCGGCCGCACCGGATGCGGGGGCCGATGCCGGTACCGCCGAATTCGACCGCGTGGTGGTCACCGCCACCCGCACCGAGCGCGCCATCGTCGACGTGCCCAATACCGTCGACGTGATCGAGCGCGAGCGCATGGACGAGCTGATCGTGCGCGACCTCAAGGACCTGTTCCGCTACGAGCCCGGCATCACCGTCACCGAGTCGTTCGGCCGCTTCGGCATCGGCGACATCCGCATCCGCGGGCTCGGCGGCAACCGCGTGCGCATCCTGGTCGACGGCATCCCGGTGTCGGACGCGTTCTCGATCGGCAGCTTCTCCAACGCCAACCGCAACTTCGTCGATCTCGACACGCTCAAGCGCGTGGAGGTGGTGCGCGGGCCGAGCAGTTCGCTGTACGGCTCCGACGCGCTGGGCGGCGTGGTCTCCTTCGTGAGCAAGGACCCTTCGGATTATCTGGAGGTGGGCAGGGATGCCCATTTCGGCTTCAAGCTCGGCGCCGAGAGCGACTGGGACGGATTGTTCGCCGGCGCCACCGGCGCCTTCGGCGGCGATCGCTGGTCGGGCCTGGTGACGGTGAACCATCGCCAGGGACGGGAAACCGAGAACCAGGGCGATAGCGACAGTGTCGGCGCCGCGCGCACCGCGCCCAACCCCCAGGACCGCGACGGCCGCAGCGTGCTGTCCAGGCTGGTGTTCGCGCCGTCGGCCGGGCAGCGGTTCCGGCTGACAGTGGAAGGCAACGAAGACCGCGCCGACACCGACGTGCTGACCTCGCACGGGTTCCAGGCGATGACCGGCGCCACCAATACCCGGGTGCTGGCCGACGACCACCAGACCCGCGCGCGCGTCGCCCTCGCGCACGAGATGGACATGCTGGATGCCGGTTTTTCCGACGCACTCGACTGGCAGGTCTACCGCCAGGACAGCGAGACCACCCAGGACACGCTGGAGGAGCGCGTCACCGCCGCCGGCGTGCCGGAGCGGCGCCAGCGCAGCTTCAACTTCGACCAGCGCGTCTACGGGCTGCAGGCGAATTTCCACAAGGCCTTCGCCGGCGCCGCGCAGCACGACCTGACCTGGGGCCTGGACCTGGCGCGCACCGAGACCCGGCAGAAGCGTGACGGCATGGTCACCAATCTGATCACCGGCGACACCACCAACAGGATGCTGCCGGACGTGTTCCCGGTGCGCGACTTCCCGATCAGCGAGACCACCACCGCGGCCCTGTACGTGCAGGACGAGATCGCCTTCGCCGGCGGCGCGTTCCGGCTGGTGCCGGCGCTGCGGGTGGACCACTACGAACTCAAGCCGGAGGTCGACGGCATCTTCGCCGAGGACAACCCGGGCGTCGCGGTCAGCGACCTCACCGAAACCCAGGTCTCGCCCAAGCTGGGCGCGGTGTGGAAGTTCGCCGGCGACTGGTCGCTGTTCGCCGGCTATGCGCGCGGCTTCCGCGCGCCGCCGTACAACGACGTCAATGTCGGTTTCACCAACGTCATGTTCGGCTACACCGCGATCGCCAATCCCGATCTCAAGCCGGAGACCAGCGACGGGCTCGAAGCCGGCATCCGCTTCGTCGGCGACGCGGTCTATGCCGGGCTGACCGGCTATTACAACCGCTACGAGGATTTCATCGAATCGTTCCGGTTGGTCGGCTTCGACGAGCGGGGCCTGATGGTGTTCCAGTCGCAGAACGTCGCCGACGCGCGCATCTACGGCGCCGAGTTGAAGGCCGGCGTCGACCTCGGCGCGTTGGCGCCGGCCTGGCAGGGCTGGTCGCTGCAGGGCGCGGCCGCCTGGTCGCGCGGCGAGGATCGCACCGGGGACGTGCCGCTCGACTCGGTCGATCCGCTCACCGCCGCGCTCGGCATTGTCTATGACACCGATACCTGGGGCGCGGAACTCGCCGGGCGCTTCGCCGCCGGCCGCGACCGCGTCTCCGATCCGGCGCTGTACCGCAGCGGCGGCTACGGCGTGCTCGATCTCTACGCGCACTGGAACTTCGCCCCCGGCACGCGGCTGAACGTCGGCGTGTTCAACCTCGCCGACCGCAAGTACTGGTCGGCCGGCGACCTGCCGATGGCGGTCGCCGCGGCCAGCACGCTCGACCGCTACACCGCGCCGGGCCGCAATGTCGCCGTCAGTCTGGCGGTGGAATTCTGAGCGGATGACCGCGGCCCGCGCCATCGCCGAAACGACCGCCGTGCATTCGCCCGTCGCGGCATTGCCGCAACCGCGCGAACTCGCCGCGCTGGGCACCGTGCTCTGCCTGTACCGCGCGCAGGACGGCGGCGAGCTGGCGGGATGGAGCCGGGCGCTGCGCGCCGAGGTGCATAGCGGCCTGGACAGCGACGGCCTGCGCGCCAGCCTCGCCTTTCACGACCGCGACGGTCACTGCTGCTGGCGCCTGTTCCTGCTGCCCGACAGCGATTTTCTCGCCTGGGAGCGGCTCGCCTCGCGATTGCCGGCGGCGCCCGGCAATGACGACGAAGGCATCGCCGAGCGGCTGTGGCGCGGCCTCGCCGGACACCTGGCCGCGCCACAGTGGCAGTGCAGCGTCTTGCGGTTGTGCGCGCCGAGTCCCGGTCCCGGCTTCGCCGGGCATGCGCTGCTCGCAGCCAGCCTGGCGACCGTCTCGGCGCTGGGCGCCGCGATGGCGTTGCGGATCGCACGCGAGCAGGCGGCGGGCAATGCCGCCCGCGTCCACGAATGCTGCTGCGAGCGCGCTGCGCGCGCTGCAGCCGACGCGCGCGCGGCCACCCTTTATCCCACCGTCCAACTCGATACCAGGATGCCGTCATGACGCCAGCCAATGTTTTTTCGCTCGCCACCGCCCTGTCGCTGTCGCTGGCCTGCGCCGCCGCCGCTGCGGAGCCGACGCCGCAACCGGATCCGCAGCGGGATCGCACCGCGATCCTCGCCATGCAGGGCGAGTACGACGTCGACTTCAGTTTCGACGAGACCGTGATCCTGGCGCCGGACTACGAGCGCGCGCCGGCCAAGCGCAGCGGCGCCAGCGAGGTGGTGATCGTGGTCGAGGACAGCCCGGCCCGGGTGGTGCTGCAGCACATCCTGGTCGATCCGAAGAGCGGCCACGTCACCAAGCACTGGCGCCAGGACTGGATGTACGAGGCGCCGCGCCGCTTCGAGTTCAGCGCCGACCAGACCTGGCACGTGCGCGACATTCCCGCCGAGGCCACGCGCGGCGCCTGGACCCAGTGCGTGTACGAGGTCAGCGATGCGCCGCGCTACTGCGGCACGGGGCGCTGGAACCACGGGTACGGCGTGTCCACCTGGACCTCGGACCGCAGCTGGCGCCCGCTGCCGCGGCGCGAGTACACCACCCGCGAGGACTACAACGCGCTCAACGTCGAGAACCGCCACACCATCGTGCCCGGCGGCTGGACCCACGAGCAGGACAATACCAAGACCGTGCGCGATGCCGACGGCGGCTCGCGCACGCTAGTGCGCGAGTTCGGCTTCAACGACTACCGCAAGGGCAGCGACACCGATTTCACCCCGGCCTACGACTACTGGACGGCCACCCGCGACTACTGGGCGAAGGTGCGCTCGCGCTGGGACGCGCTGCTGTCGCAACCGCCCGGTCTGCGGCTGAAGACGGAGATCGACGGCATGGCGCTGATCATTCCGCTGTTCGAGCAGGCCCAGCGCGTGCAGGACGGCGACACCGTGGCCGATGCCGAGATCGACGCCGCCTTCGCCGAGTGGGTCGAGGCCGCGCCTGCGGATCCGGTGCGGGCGCACTAGCGCGATCCATTTTTATCCGCGTCTCTTGTCCGGGTCGATCCGCGTCGAGAAAGTCTTTGACGCGGATTGGCGCGGATGAGCGCGGATAAGGCGGCAGCGCAGTGCTCGCGTTGGTCTGGTGGTTGGACGGGCGATCTCGCGTGCGCGGTGTCGGTGATGATGCGGGCATCGCGCGCATGGCGCGCTCCTACGTGGGTGCAGCGGGCATGTGGTTTTTCGTAGGAGCGGGCCATGCCCGCGATGCCGGCGCGGTTGGACGGTGTGGACGGCGTCGTCAGGCGCCGGACGCAAGGGCAGGAGCCTGCATCGCGGCCGGCGGGGCCGGCGGTTTCGGTGGCGCAGGCGGCGCTTCGGGCGCGCGCGCGTCAGGCGGCGCGGGTGGCTTCGGTGGGCGTGGCGGTGCCGGCGGCGCCGGAATGCGCAACGGCCGCAGCTTCGGCACGGTGATCGGCGTGGTCGCGGATTTGCGGTCGCGCAGGTAGGTCACGGGGACTTTGGCGTCCGCAGGCTTGTCGCGCAGCGCGGCCATCACCTCACGCGGCGTGCCGACGTCGCGGCCGTCGATGCGCTGGATCACATCGCCGGCCTGCAGCCCGTCGAGTTCGCCGCTGGACAGCACCAGCACGCCGCGCGAGGTGCCGAAATATCGGCCCAGCTGCGGATCGATCGTCGCCAGGTTGAGGCCGCTCCAGCGGAACGCGGACAGCAGCATCGGCGGCGCGCAGTCGTCGCCGTCGCAATCCGTCGACAGTCCGGAGCCGGAGAGCGCACGGCGCACCTCGGCGGCGATGTTCGATTCCGCCAGTGCGGCCTGCACTTCGGCAGAGATGTCCGTCGCCGCCAGTGCCGCCTGCACTTCGGCGGCGATGTCCGGCATCTGGACGTCGCGCATGGCGTCGGTGGCCTGCCTGAGCCCCTCCGAGGCCTGTGTCCGCGCCTCGAGCAGCGCTTCGGACAGGTCGGTATCGCGCAGCAGCACCGCACCGCGGCCGATCCTGGGCGTCACCGTGACCATTGCGCTACGGTCGTCGCGTTCATAGCCCAGCCGCACCGGGGTGTCGGCGGACAGCCCGGCCAGCAGCTTGCGCGCATTGGCGGCGCGCAGTTCGCCGCTGCTGCCGAGGATGCGGCTGCCGTCGATCGACGCCAGACGGTCGCCGCTGCGCAGGCCGGCCTCGGCGGCGGCGCCATCGGGCGTCACCCCGGCGATGCGCACGCCGGCCTGCGGATCGGGCGCCAGCAGCACGCCGAGCACCGGGCGCCCGGCGAGGCGCTGCCGCAGCTCGCCGATGCGCGCGTCGCCGGCGATCCGCTCCTCCGACAGTTCGGCGACGAGCGCGGCGGCACGAGCGAGCTCGGCGCGCGCCTCGGCCAGCGCCTTGTCGTCTTCGGCCTGCTGCGCATGCGCGGCACCGCCGAACAGCAACGCCAGCGCGGCGCAGAGGAAACGCGGGATGAGGGGACTGCGGGTCATGCGGTTTCTCCGTGGGTCAGTCGATGCGGACGAGGACCGGGTCGTAATGGCTGCCGTTGGCGGCCAGCCAGCGACGCGTGCCTTCGAATCCGGCCAGCGTGCGCAGGGTGTCGACGCGTGCCTGCCACAGCGCCAGTTCGCGATCGGGGGGCAGGTCGGGCTGCGTCAGCGTGGCGTCGATCAGGGCAAGCCGCGTCTCCAGTTCGCCGGCCAGCAACGCCGCGCTGCCGCTGGACACGCGCGTGTCCTGCATCAGCGGGACCAGCGCCTCGAGCTGCGCCGACTCGACGTAGAGCGCTTCGAGCGTCGCGTCGACCGGGCCCGCCGGCGGAGCCGCCGGGGCCGCGCCGGTATCGGTGGCGGCGGTACCGTGCGCCTCGCCCGGGGCCCCGTCGCGGAGCTGCAGCCGCCAGGGCAGCGCGACGGCCAGCAGCAGCACGGCGGCCGCGGCGGTCCACAGCGGCCAGCGCCGCCGGCGGGCATCGAGCCGCGTCGTGACCGCGTTCCAGCCGCCGGCCGGCGGCGTCTCCTGCGGCAACGCGGCCAAGGCGGTCTGCCAGTCGCCGGGCGCGGTGTGGTTGTGGGCGCGATCAGGCATGGGCGGATTCCGGTGCGACGGCAGGGGCGTCGAGCAGCTCGCGCAGGCGCCGGCTGCCGCGCGCCAGTTGCGACTTGGAGAAGCTCGACGTGCGCCGCATCAGCGCGCCGATCTCGTCGTGGGTGTAGCCCTCGGCGTGGTACAGCCACAGCACGCTGCGGGTGGCCGCCGGCAGCGCCGCCAGCGCGCGCTGCAACTGCGCCGCGTCGGCGGCGGCCGAGGGCGGGGGTTGCTCGCCGGCCGGTTCGTGGGCGTCGATGTCGAGCGTCTCGCCAAGGCGCCGGCGGCGGCGCAGCCGCATCAGCGCCTCGTTGACCGCTATCTGCCGCAGCCAGCCCCAGAACGGGCTGCTGCCGCGGAACTCGCCGATCCGGTCGATCATCTTCAGCATCGTGTCCTGCAGCACTTCCGAAGCCTCCTCGCGGTCGCCGCAGATGCGCAGCGCCAGGGTGAATGCGGGCCGTTCGAACCAGCGGTACAGCTGCTCGAAGGCGGCGCGGTCGCCGCGCCGCGCCCGCGCCAGCAGCACGTCCGGCACCTCGATGGCGAAGCTCGAGCGCGCCGCCGGCCCGGATTCCGGCGACGCCGCGGCGTTCCGCGCCGGCACGGGGGCCGGGCAGGGCGCGGGCGGAGCGGGGTGCGGCGGTTCCGTGACCATTCCTACATTCTGGATGCACGCCGGGGCGAAAGCGTCGCAGGGGGGGCGGCCGCTGCGCCCCTTCGTCCTATACTGGCCCCTGGGTCAGGGGGATCCAGGGATAGACCAAGGGGAGAAAATCATGGGGGCATCGGCCTTTCTGGCGGCAGTGTTGCTGGTCGCCGGCATCATCGTGCTGTTCAAGACCGTGCGGATGGTGCCGCAGGGCTACGAATGGACCGTCGAACGTTTCGGCAAGTACACCCACACCATGGATCCGGGGCTGCATTTCCTGATCCCCGTGGTCTACGGCGTGGGCCGCAAGATCAACATGATGGAGCAGGTGCTGGACGTGCCCAGCCAGGACGTGATCACCAAGGACAATGCGGTGGTCAAGGTCGACGGCGTGGTGTTCTTCCAGGTGCTGGACGCCGCCAAGGCCGCGTACGAGGTCTCCAACCTCGAGATCGCATCCATCGCCCTGGTGCAGACCAACATCCGTACCGTGATCGGCTCGATGGACCTGGACGAATCGCTGAGCAACCGCGAGACCATCAACGCGCAGCTGCTCAACGTGGTCGACCAGGCCACCAATCCCTGGGGCATCAAGGTCACCCGCATCGAGATTCGCGACATCCAGCCGCCGCGCGACCTGATCGACTCGATGGCGCGACAGATGAAGGCCGAGCGCGAACGCCGCGCGGTGATCCTGGAGGCCGAGGGCCACCGCCAGTCGGCGATCCTGCGCGCCGAGGGCGAGAAGCAGGCGGCCATCCTGGAAGCCGAGGGCGAGAAGGAGGCCGCGTTCCGCGAGGCCGAGGCGCGCGAACGCCTGGCCGAGGCCGAGGCCAAGGCGACCGAGATGGTCTCCAACGCGATCGCGCAGGGCGACGTGCAGGCGATCAACTATTTCGTCGCGCAGAAGTACGTCGCCGCGTTCGAGAAGCTCGCCACCGGACCCAACCAGAAGTTCGTGCTGATGCCGATGGAGGCCAGCGGCATCATCGGCTCGATCGCCGGCATCGCCGAGCTGGCGAAGGAGGCGCTGGGCAAGCAGCAGACCGCCACCCAGGCGCGGCTGGCGCCGCAACGGGAGGGCTGAGCCATGCGTTGGGATGTCGTGGGCTGGGCCGCGATCGCGCTGCTGCTGTTCGCCGCCGAGACGCTGGCGCCGGGTGCCTTCATGCTGTGGATGGGCTTCGCCGCGGTGGCGGTGTTCCTGGCGGTGCTGTTCGTGCCCGGAATCCCGCTGCTGGCGCAGATCGGCGCCTTCGTGGTGCTGAGCTTCGTGTCGATCCAGGTCTATCGCAAATGGTTCCGCCAGCGCGCGCGCCAGAGCGACCATCCGACCCTCAACAAGCGCGCCGCGCAGCACGTCGGCCGGGTGGTGCCGCTGGACCAGCCGATCGTCGGCGGGCGCGGACGGATCAAGATCGGCGATGCGTTCTGGGTGGTGGAAGGCCCGGACCTGGAGGCTGGCGTGCCGGTGCGCGTCGTGGAGACCGACGGGATGGTGCTGCGGGTCGAGGCTTCAGCCTGAGCTGCGGCCTATCCGCCTATCCGCCTATCCGTAGAGCGGAGCTTGCTCCGCTGCTCCGGGGGGTCGGCGCCCGCGCAGCCGAGCAAGCTCGGCTCTACGTCTGCGCAGGCATTCGCGGTCCGCTCAGCCCCGCTCCAGCATCGGCGGCAGCGGACAATGCAGCACGCCGCAGATCGTGCGCAGCAGCTCGGCCTCGGCCACCGACACGCGGCCGTCGTGCATCGCGGCGGCGGTCACAGCCTCCACCAGCACCTGCTTGGCGAGCGGATCGAGGCGGTCCAGCGGTTCCCACGCCGCGTCCAGCGCGAGCACGCCGTTGGCCGGTGGCGCATAGGGCAGGTGGTCGCGCGGCAGCACGCGTTGCAGGCCGGCGAGGTAGGCACGCTTGGCTTCCGCCGGATCGGCATGGCCGGCATGCGCCACCACCGCCAGCATCGTGGCGAACTCCTGCTTCACGCTGCCGGCCTTGCGGCGGCCGAAGCTGGCGTGGCGCGCGGGGTCCAGCGATTCGCGTACCTGGGTCTCGAGCAACCGCCCGAGGCAGTATTCGAACAGCGAGACGTGGTCGTCGGCATGGACCACCGCATGCATGGTGTCGAGGAAGGTGTCCAGATCCGGGCGCGGCCGCAACCGCAGCACCGGGAAAGCCAGCGCGGCCAGCGGCAGGCGCTGCATCGGATGCAACGCCCGCAGCTGCGACTCGCGCAGATGCGCAGTGCGGTCGGCGATGCGCGCGCCCAGGCGCGAGGCGACCTCCTGGTGCTGGCGCCGGCGCACCTCGGCGTCGCCGTCGAGCAGCAGGGCCAGCAGCAGCGGCATGGTGGCGTCGCGTTCGCGCGCCAGCACCCGCAGGACTTCCGGCAGTGCGGTGACCAGGGCGTCGGCGCGGCGATAGTCGTCGTCCCGCGGGTGCGCGACTTGCGCGGACACCATCGGCGGGGTCAGGTCGAACTCGTCGGCGGCGCCGGGCAGGACGGAACCGCGGTGCGCCGCGATGCCCAACTGCACGTCCTCTTCCAGCCCGTTCGGCGGCGCGGCGCGCCATTGCGCCCGCAGGCGCTCGACCTGTTCCGGCCGGAATCCCGGCTCCAGCGCCTGGATGCGCTGCAGGATCGGCGGATGGGTGGCGAACAGGCCGCTCAGGCCGACGCCGTCGCCGAACAGCATGTGGCTGACTTCCTCGGCGTCGCCGCGTTGCGCCAGCTGCGAACCTTCCTGCAGGCCGGCGATCTTCTTCAGCGCCCCGGCCAGGCCGCTGGACTGGCGGGTGAACTGCACCGCCGAGGCGTCGGCCAGCACCTCGCGCGAGCGGCTGATGCCGGCCTTGATCATGCGCCCGAAGAACAGTCCGACGTACCCGATCAGCAACGCCACCAGCGCGGCCGCGAGGATTCCCATCGCGCCGCGGCCACGGATGCCGTAGCTGTGCGCCAGGATCCTGCGGCCGATCAGTCCCAGCATCAGGATCCCGAACAGGATCCCCATCAGGCGGATGTTGAGCCGCATGTCGCCGTTGAGGACATGGCTGAACTCGTGCGCGATCACGCCCTGCAGCTCGTCTCGGTTGAGCCGCTCGAGCGCGCCGCGGGTCACCGCCACCGCGGCGTCGGACGGCGAGTAGCCGGCGGCGAAGGCATTGATCCCCGCCTCGTGCTCGAGCACGTAGATCTTGGGCACCGGCACGCCGGAGGCGATCGACATCTCCTCGACCACGTTGCGCAGGCGCCGCAGTTGCGGATCGGTGGTGTCCTCGGCGACCGCCACGCCGCCCAGTTGCGTGGCCACCGCCTCGCCGCCGGCGCCCAGCGAGGAGATCCGGTAGAGCGATCCGAGGCCGATGATGCCCAGGGTCGCCAGGGTGGCGAACACCAGCAGGCCCGGCTTCGGCCCGGCCGTCGCCAGCACCACCAGGTCGACCGCGAGCACGATGCCGGCCACCGCGAGCGCGAACAGCACCACCAGCCGGGTGGTGCTGCGACGGGCCTGCGCCTGGCGTTCGAAGAAGTTCATTGAGGGCCGGGATTCGGGATTCGTGATTCGAAAAAGCAGGACTCACCCGCCCGGCTGGTACGCCGGTCCGGGCAGGCGGGCGCAAACGTGGACGGCGCGGCCGCCGGCTACGCCGGCTGCTCTTGCCAATCCCGAATCCCGAATCACGAATCCCGGCCCTTCAGAACTCGACCTTCGGCGCCTCGCGCACCTCGGCCTTGTCGTCCGGGATCTCCAGCAGCGCGGCGGCGGCGAAGTTGAACATGCCGGCGACCACGCTGGCGGGGAAGACCTCGCGCTTGTTGTTGTAGGCCATGACCGAGTCGTTGTAGGCCTGGCGCGCGAACGCGACCCGGTTCTCGGTGCTGGTCAGCTCCTCGGTGAGCTGCATCATGTTCTGGTTGGCCTTGAGGTCGGGGTAGGCCTCGACCACCACCATCAGCCGGCCGAGTGCGCCGTTGAGCGCGCCCTGGGTCTGCGCCAGCTCGGCCATCGCCGCCGGGTCGCCCGGGCTGGCCTTGGCCGCCGACAACCCGCTCTGGGCCGCGGTGCGCGCGGCGGTCACCGCTTCCAGGGTCCCGCGCTCGTGCGACAGGTAGCCCTTGGCGGTCTCGACCAGGTTCGGGATCAGGTCGAAGCGCCGCTGCAGCTGCACGTCGATCTGGGCGAAGGCGTTCTTGAAGGCGTTGCGGGCGGTCACCAGGCCGTTGTAGATGCCCACCGCCCACAGCGCGAAGGCCACGACGACGCCGAGAAACACCAGTAGGATCAGCATGCTACCCATCGAACTTCCCCTTGTTCATGCAAGTCTGGAATCAGGCGCTATGATCAGCCCGCAAGGCAAGCATACGCAGGGGGCAGACCCGATGAAAGACAATACGCGGCGGGTTCGGCAACGGGGACGGGCCTGGCGGACGGGACTGGTGGGATTGTTGATGCCGGTTGCGCTGGGATCAGCGGCGCAGACGCCGCAGGAGCGGCACGCGGCGCCGGCCGTCCATCCGGAAACCATGACCGAGTTCCCGGCGCCCACCGACGGGCGGCCGATGCAGGTGCCGCCGCCTCCGACGACGATGCCGCTGGCCGCCGGTTTCGACGTGCGCAAGTTCGAGGCGATGGCGCAGGCGATGGTCGCCGACCAGCGCATCCCCGGCATGGCGATGGCGATCGTGCACAACGGACGCGTGCTCAGCGCCCGCGGCTACGGCATCACCGACGTGCGCGCCGCCGAGCCGGTCGACGCCCACACGGTGTTCCGCCTCGCTTCGCTGTCCAAATCCTTCGCCGGCACCATCGCCGGCGTTCTCGTTTCCGAGGGCGCGCTGCGCTGGGACAGCAAGGTCGTCGACTACATGCCCGGCCTGCAGCTGTCGGATCCGGACGCCGCGCGCCGCGTCACCGTGGCCGACGTGCTCAGCCATCGCGTCGGGCTCGCCCGCCATGCCTACGACCGCGACATCGAGCGCGGTGCCGACTACAACACCCTGGTGCAGAAGCTGGCGCAGGCGCCGATGACCTGTGCGCCCGGCGACTGCTACAGCTATCAGAACGTCGCCTTCAGCCTGGTCGGCGACGTGGTGTTCGCGACCTCCGGCCAGTTCTACAACGAGGTGGTCTCGCGCCGGCTGTTAAAGCCGCTCGGCATGAACGACGCCAGTCTTGGCCTGGAGGGCATCCAGGCCAGCGCGCGCTGGGCCAAGCCGCACGTGCGCGCCGGCAGGGGCTGGAATTCGCTGATGCCCAAGCCGACCTACTACCGCGTCGCGCCGGCCGCCGGCGTCAACGCCAGCATCTCGGACATGGCGCAGTGGCTGATCGCGCACGGCGGCCATCGTCCGGACGTGCTGCCCGCGCCGCTGCTGGCGACCCTGCATGCCCCGGTGGTCGGCACGCCCGGCGAGATGCGCAGCCGCTCGGCCTCCTGGCGCAGCCAACGCCTCAATGCCGCCGGTTACGGATTGGGCTGGCGCATCTACGACTATTCCGGCCATCGCCTGGTCTTCCATGGCGGCGCCGTGCAGGGCTACCGGGGTTTGATGGCGCTCATGCCCGAGCGCGACCTGGGCCTGGTGATTCTCTGGAACAGCGAAAGCAGCCTGCCGTCCGGCCTGCTGCCGACGATCCTCGACACCGCCATCGGCCTGCCGTCGCAGCAGTGGCTCGATGTCGATTTCGAAACGCTGTACGCCGGCGACCGGCGTCCGGGCAACGACTCCGTCGGCGCGGGGGCATCGATCTCGCGCGCCAACCCGCAATAAGCCGTTCGCGGGGGCAACTCCGTTCGCGGCGCTGATCGGGCAGCGGCCCACTCGTCGGCCGGCTGCACACTGAGCCCCTGCAAGTCGTCCATAAAAAACTCCCCCTCCGCCTGGGCGCGCGGAGAGGGAGTCTTGATTACGAACAATCGGGACTTGCTTACATCAACGGTGCGGGTGCGGCGGGAATCACCACGGGGGCCGCTTTCCGTCTGGCAGGTTTGGCTTTCTTTTTGGCGGCTTTCTTGGCCGGCTTCTTCTTGGCGGCCTTCTTGGCGCGCTTCTTGGTGGCTTTCTTCGCCGCCTTCTTGGCCGGGCGCTTCTTGGCGACCTTCTTCGCAGCCTTCTTGGCGGTCTTCTTGCGGGCTACCTTCTTGGCAACCTTCTTCTTGGCGACCTTCTTTTTAGCAACCTTCTTTTTAGCAACCTTCTTCTTGGCGACCTTCTTCTTCGCAACCTTCTTCTTGGCGACCTTGCGAGCGGCCGGCCGCTTCTTGGCGACCTTGCGGGTGGCCTTCTTGGCGGTCTTGCGGACGGCCTTCTTGGCGGCCTTCTTCGCTACCTTCCTGCCCGCCTTCTTGGCGGGACGTTTCTTTGCAGCTTTTTTCGTGGCCATGTGATGGCTCTCCTCGTCAGTGGACTTGCTGTTGCTTCTAAGGCCCAGTACGCAAACGCATCGCGGGTATCGGACCCGCGATCAACCGCCGACGCGCACCGCGCATCGGGACGGATTCGGTGCCGTCCGCGCCATCGCGGACGAGTGCGCGGACAGTTCCGCGTCGTAACGAAAACACCCGCGACGCGATGCGTCGCGGGTGCGGTGTCATGAAGGGTCGCGTTTTTGCAGGAGAGACGAAGACTGATTCCACCTTTGGCAAGTTCGGGGCGGAAGGCTGAGTTGTGTGGTGCGTTTTCGTCTGGGTGCGGATCACTCGTTCCTGCAGCAACGTCTGCTTGGGCGAAACCTAATCACGGTTTTTTCAACTGTCAACACCCTGACACGATTATTTCGCAAGGCCGGAGCGGCGTGTGTCCCGGCACATGCGTCGAAGGCAAGCGCGAGATGCGCGCGCAATGCGGCGCCGATGGCGGCGACGATCGTCAGTGCGTGCAGGAAATGACTTCTTTTTAGCGCTTTTGTCGAAGCGCATGGATGGCGGTGCGCATCGCAGTGCAAGTCGGCACGATGCGCATGCCTTGTCGGCAACGGTCCGGACGGGGACGCCGACAACGGTTCGGCAACAGTCAGGCGGGGCGTTCGTTATCGCGTCGCACAACCCCATTTGCGCGAAAGTGCGCGAACCCTCGCGTGCTTTCCGGCGACTCGCGCAACGGGTGTCGCCGATGCGGCGCTGTTCGAATCGGGCATGCGCGCGTCGTGACGTCGGCCTTCACGGTGACCGAAACGAGCGGGTGCGGGGATGGACCGTCGGCATCGACGACACGGTCGAAAACATGTCGGGCGGGAGCAGGTGTCGTGCGAGAGCAGGCGCGGGTGCATGCCGGCGGGGCGGCGCATCTTCGGGTGGAGAACTGGGCGCGGCATCGGATCGACGCGCCGCCGGGTGCGCGGGGTTCGGAACGTGCGAGGGCTTGTCGCGGCAGTGCGGCTGCCCGGACGCGTCGGACATGCCGCGAATGCGGCGGTATCCGACCGGGGCCGCCGGCTGCGGAGCGGCGCGTGACGGCGAGAATCGCCCCGGAAATCACGGGGCGGAGAGCTCAGAGGTCGTCGTCCTCGAGCAGCGCGGCGTAGGCGTCCGGATCGAGCAGTTCGTTGAGCTGGTCACCGTCATCGGCCTGGACCACGAAGATCCAGCCCTCGCCGTAGGCGTCCTCGTTGATGGTTTCGGGCTTGTCGGCCAGGTCCGTGTTGACCGCGACGATGGTCCCCGAGACCGGCGCGTAGACGTCCGAGGCCGCCTTCACCGATTCGACGACGGCTGCGGCGTTGCCGGCTTCGATGCTGTCGCCGACGCTAGGCAGGTCGACGTAGACCAGGTCGCCGAGCAGGCCCTGCGCATGATCGGAAATGCCCACCGTGACCTTGCCGTCGTCTTCGACGCGCGCCCACTCGTGGGACTTCATGAACTTCAGGTCGCCTGGGATCTCGCTCATGGGTGGGCTCCGGGTTTTCAGGTCGCGGTGGTGGAAGCAGGCGCTAGTGTAGCGAAGGAGATGGCGGGGTTGTCAGCCCCCGCGCAGCGGCGGACGGCCTTCGGCGAGCATCGCCTGCAACTGCTCGATCCGGTCCTGTCCCCAGAACGGTTCGTCGTCGACGACGTAGCCGGGCAGGCCGGGCAGGTCCGCGGCGATGGCCGCATCGGTGTTGCGCCGATAGCGCGCCTCGACGGCTTCGCCATCGGCCGTCGCCAGCGCCGCGGCGTCGTGGCCGCGCCCTGCGAGCAGTGCGGCGAGGACGTCGCGATCCGCCAGGTCGCGGTCCTCGGCCCACAGTGCGCGATAGGCGTCGGCGACGTAGCCGGCCGGATCCTCGCCGCGTTCGACGAGGGCGATCGCCACGCGATCGGCAAGGGCGATGTCGAGCGGGTAGTGCCGGGGCGACAGGTTCAGCGGCAGCCCCCGTGCAGCGCGCCAGCGTTGCAACTCGATCAACCGGTAGCGCTGCCGTGCCGGCGCGCGCTGCCCCAGAGGCACCCCGCCGTTGGCCGCGAACAGGTCGAAGATGCGCACCGGACGGTAGTCGATCGCGGCGCCGGCGGCGCGCGCGACGTCGTGCAGCGCCGCGTGCCCGAGATAGCTCCACGGCGAGATCAGGCTGAAGTAGTAGTCGATCCTGCGGCGGTTCGGCATGGCGATCCGGGAAGAGAGGTCGAGGCCGGATTGTAGTCCGGCGCCGCCCTAGGCCAGCACGCCCGGCTGCGCCTGGCCGTCGCGCACGAACGGGAACTTCACCACCCGCAGCGGCACCTCGCGTCCGCGGATGTCGACGCGGACCTCGCCGGGATCGCCGGCGGGCACGCGCGCGAAGGCGATCGCCTTGCCGAGTGTGGGCGAGAACGTGCCGGACAGGATCTCGCCCTCGCCGCTGGCGCCGAGCACGCGCTGCCCATGGCGCAGCACGCCGCGTTCGTCCATCACCACGCCGATCAGTTGCCGCGCGGCGCCTTCCGCCTGCTGCCGCTCCAGCGCCTCGCGTCCGATGAACGCACGACCCTCGTCCAGCGCCACGGTCCAGCCGAGCGCCGCCTCGTACGGCGAGACGTCCTCGTCCATGTCCTGGCCGTACAGTGCCAGGCCGGCTTCCAGGCGCAGGGTGTCGCGTGCGCCGAGTCCGGCCGGCCTCACTCCGGCCTGCAGCAGCGCGTTCCAGAAGCCGACGGTGTCGGCTTCCGCCAGCACGATCTCGAATCCGTCCTCGCCGGTGTAGCCGGTGCGGGCCACGAACAGGCTGGCACCCGAGCCCGATTTCGCCTCGGTCGCGGCGAAGCGCGACAGCTTGGCGGCCCGGTCCCGGTCGTCCGCTTGCAACAGTGCGGCGACCCGCTCGCGGGCGTTCGGCCCCTGTACCGCGATCATCGCCAGTTCCGGACGCTCGCGGACCTCGACGCCGAAGTCGGCAGCCTGCTCGCCGATCCACGCCAGGTCCTTGACGCGGGTGGCGGCGTTGACCACCAGGCGGAAGTGATCGTCGGCGAGGAAGTAGACGATCAGGTCGTCGATCACGCCGCCCCGCGGATCGAGCATGCAGCCGTACAGCGCCTTGCCCGGCTTCTTCAGCTTGTCGACCGAATTGGCCAGCAGCCGCCGCAGGAACGGCCGCACCCGCGCGCCGTGCAGGTCCACCACGGTCATGTGGCTGACGTCGAACATGCCGGCGTCGCGCCGTACCTGGTGGTGTTCCTCGATCTGCGAGCCGTAGTTGAGCGGCATGTCCCAGCCGCCGAAGTCGACCATCTTGGCGCCGAGCGAACGGTGGCTGTCGTTGAGGACGGTCTTGCGGGTCATGGCGGCAGGCTCGTATGCGAAAGCCCGGCATTATCCCAGATGCGGCGTGCGCGGTCGGGGGCCGGCTGCGGCAGCGATCCGGGGGTGACCTGTGGGGGGGGGGGGGGGGGGGGGGGGGGGGGGGGGGAGGGAG
>NZ_JBFWIB010000021.1:0-42454 GCF_041300785.1 Luteimonas salinilitoris | reverse complement strand
CCCCCCCCCCCCCCCCCCCCCCCCCCCCCCCCCCCCCCCCCCCCCCCCCCCCCCCCCGACCCGGCGAGGCCATGGCCATGGCTCGCCCCGGCTCCAGCTCCCGAACACTCCTCCGGCCCCGGCCACGGATCGCCACCGCTTTGCGTCCAGCCGGCCGCACCCCACAATCGCCACGATGACCGCCGCGACCGCGACATCGCGATGACCTGGGATCTCTCCCCCGGCGCCTGGCTGCTCGCCGTGGACTGGAGCATCCGCCTGGCGGCGCTCGCCTGGATCCCCAGCCGCACCACCCCGGCGGCGGCGCGCAGCTGGCTGCTGCTGGTCGGGTTCGTCCCGCTGGCCGGGCTGCCGCTGTACCTGCTGTTCGGCCATCCGTGGCTGTCGCGCGAACGCGTCCGCCGCCAGGCGCAGGCCTCGCAGGCGATCCGCGAGGGCCAGGCGCCGCAGGCGGCGCTGCGCTGGACCCCGCCAGAGCGTGGCGCGCAGAGCGAACTGGCGCCGCTGGTCGAGCGCCTGGGCGACTTCATGCCGGTGCGCGGCAACGCGGTGGAACTGCTGGACGACTACGACGCCTCGTTGCGCGCATTGCTCGACGACATCGACCGCGCCCGTGAGCGCGTCCACCTGCTGTACTACCTGATGTTCGACGACGCCGTCGGCGAGGCGGTGGTCGCCGCGCTCGAGCGTGCCGCCGCGCGCGGCGTGAAGGTCCGGCTGCTGCTGGACGCGGTCGGCGCCAAGCGCGGCTTCCGCCGCTACGCGCGGCGCCTGCGCAAGGCCGGCATCGAGGTCCACGACATGCTGCCCGGCGGCCTGCGCTGGCGCCGCAGCGGGCGCATGGACCTGCGCAACCACCGCAAGATCGCCGTGGTCGACGACGACATCGCCTACGTCGGCTCGCAGAACCTGGCCGAAGCGGAGTTCGTGCGCGGGTTTTCCAATCGCGAGCTGGTGGCGCGCGTGCGCGGCCCGGCGGTGGCGCACCTGGAGGCGGTGTTCGCCAGCGACTGGTACCTGGAGACCGGCGAGATCCTGGAAGTGTCCGCCACGCGCCCGGTGCAACCGGCCGACAGCGCCGTGCAGCTGCTGCCCAGCGGCCCGGCCTATCCGTTCGCCAACGCCCACGACGTGGTCAACGCGGTGATCCACCTGGCACAGCGCAAGCTGGTGCTGACCACACCGTACTTCGTGCCCGACGACGCCACCCTCAGCGCGCTGCGCATCGCCGCGCTCTCGGGCGTGGACGTGCAGCTGATCCTCTCGGCCAGCAACAACCAGCGCCTGACCGCCTGGGCGCAGCAGGCCTGGTACGACGAACTGCTGGCCTGCGGCGTGCGCATCGCGCTGTACCGCCCGCATTTCCTGCACGCCAAGCACCTGAGCGTGGACGACGACATCGCCCTGCTCGGCTCGATCAACCTCGACATGCGCTCGTTCGCCCTCAACGCCGAGATCGGCCTGCTCTGCTACGACCGCGCCGTGGTCGCGCGCATGCGCGAGGTGGAGGCGGAATACCTGCGCGATTCCGAGCAGCTGTCGCTGGAAACATGGCGCACGCGGCCGGCCTGGAAGCGCAGCCTGGAAGGCATCGCGCGGCTGGCGGATTCGTTCATGTGATGGGCGCCATTTCGGGGGCGGGCTGCGGCCCATCACTGCGATTTCAGCTGGCCTGTTGACGCCCGGTCTTTCATGTAACATCATAAGTTCCATGAAACGAGACAGCCGACTGTCGGGCGTGCTCCACGTCCTGCTGCACATGGCCGAGCACGACGGCCCCGTGACCTCCGAGATCCTGGCCAGGGCGATGCACACCAACCCGGTGGTCATCCGCCGGATCATGGCGGGCCTCCGCGACCAGGGGTATGTCCGGTCGGAAAAGGGCCACGGCGGCGGATGGACGCTGGCCTGCGACCTGTCGAAGGTGACGTTGCGCGACATCTATGCAGCGCTCGGCAGCCCTTCGGTTCTCGCTATGGGCAACAGGACGGAGACGCCCGGCTGCCTCGTCGAACAGGCCGTCAATGCCGCCCTCGGCCAAGCATTCGAGGATGCGGAAGCGCTGCTGCTCGCGCGCTTTGGGGAAGTGACCCTGGCGATACTGAGCGCCGATGTCCACGAGCGCCTCATTGCCCACGGCGAATCTCATCATTTGGAGAACACCCATGCGTCATGACGTAGAGGTCATTGGTGTGGTGAGCGAGCGGATGAACCCCTTCTCCGATCCTCAGGCGGTGGCGCGATACACCGAGGGGGCGCCACGAAACGTGCCCGGCTACCACGCCATGCAACGCATGACGACGCTCCTGCTTGCGGAGCGCGTCCGGGAAGATGCCCGCGTGCTGGTCCTCGGGGCAGGCGGCGGGCTGGAGTTGAAAACATTTGCGGAGACCCGTCCGGATTGGAGCTTCGACGGCGTCGATCCAAGTGCCGAGATGCTGAAACTGGCCCAACGGACCCTAGGACCGTTCGCGTCGCGCGCGACCCTGCATCAGGGCTACATCAGCGACGCGCCGATCGGGCCGTTCGATGCGGCGACCTGTCTTTTGACGTTGCACTTCTTGACCCTCGAGGAACGGCAACGCACGACAGCCGAAGTTCACCGCCGCCTCAAGCCTGGCGCACCCTTCGTGGTCACGCACTTCTGCATTCCGCAGGACGAGCGCCCGGTTTGGCTATCGCGATTCGCTGCATACGCTGCCATCGATCCAGACCAGGCGGCCGCGATCGATTCGCACCTGACCATCCTCTCACCAGAGCAGGACGAAGCGATCCTGCGTGAAGCCGGCTTCTCGAACGTCAGCCTGTTCTACGCCGGCTTCACATTCCGCGGCTGGGTGGGCTACGCCTGATGCGATCCGATGCAATCATTATCGGCGGCAGCTTCGCCGGCCTGTCCGCCGCCATGTACATCGCACGGGCGCGGCGCTCGGTCTGCGTCATCGACACCGGCCTGCCCCGCAACCGCTTCTCGGACCACTCCCACGGTTTCTTCACCCGGGACGGCAGTGCGCCGGGCGCGATGCTCGCCACCGCGCGCGCGCAGGTGGCGGCGTATCCGACGGCACGCTTCGTTGACGGGGAAGCGGTCAACGCGGTGAAACAGGAGGATGGCTACTCGGTCGCGCTGGCGGACGGCAAGGTGCTCGAAAGCGCCAGGCTGGTGCTGGCGTTCGGCATCGCGGACGAGCTGCCCGACGTTCCGGGCCTGGCCGAGCGTTGGGGCAAGTCGGTGCTCCACTGCCCGTACTGCCATGGCTTCGAGTTCAGCGGCCAACGGCTGGGCGTACTGCACGTCTCGCCGATGTCGGTCCACCAGGCGCTGCTGATCGCCGAGTGGGGGCCGACGACGCTGTACTTGAACGGCGCTTCCGAGCCCGACGCGGAATCGCTGGCCCAACTGGAAAAACGCGGCGTCGCCATCGAAGCGGCACCGGTGAAGGCGCTGCACGGCGAAGGCAGCGGACTGTCCGCGATCGAGCTGGCCGGCGGGCACATGGCGGATCTCGACGCGCTCTACATCGGCACGCGCACGCGCTTCAACAGCGCGATCGCCGAACGGCTGGGCTGCGAACTGGACGAGGCGCCCTTCGGCCCCATCATCCGGACCGACGACCAGAAAGCGACCTCGGTCGCCGGCGTCTACGCGGCCGGCGACATCACGCGCGGCGCCCACAGCACGACGTTCGCCAGCGCCGATGGCGTCATGGCCGGTACAGCCCTGCATCGCTCGCTGGTGTTCTGATCCGGCGCCGGCGAGACGGCGCTCCTTGCTGGCAATGACCATTGGCACTCACCTCGTGCCGCTTGGCTTCTGCACTCTCAAGGCCTCGACTCTTCCAGTGCTCGCCAGGGCCGGGTGGGCGCCACAATGTCCGTCGCTGGCGCGCCAAAGAGCGGACGACCCAAAGCAAGGCTCCGAGAATGGTCAAGAGATTCCGCACGCGCAGAACCGGCGCACGGTTGGCGATGAAGACGATCGTCTGTTGTCTCGCCGTCATGTCTTCTCTTCCTGCGGCAGCGGGCCCGCGAACCTCGGTTGCACCCGGGCACGAGAGTGCGGAAACCGAAGCAGAGAGGCGCATCCAGGGCAGTCTTCTGCCGCTTCATTATCTCGAAGATCAGGTCTCCAGTAGCTCGATCCCACAGGCGATGATCGAGCAGGACATCCCCGGCGTCAGCATCGCCTTCGTCGACAATGGCGAAATCGCATGGCGCCTGGTCTACGGATATGCCCGGCTGGCGGACGCGGAGAGGGTGACGCCGGAAACGGTGTTCGCGGGCGCTTCGCTGAGCAAACCGGTCACGGCGATGGCTGCGCTGAAACTGGTGGACCAGGAACTGCTGAACCTGGACGAGGACGTCGACAGCCGGCTGACGGACTGGAAGATCCCCGAAAACGAGTTCGTGGAAGAGCAGAAGATCACGTTGCGACGACTGATCGGCCATACGGCCGGCATCCGGAATCATCTGTGGTCATCGTACGGCGTAGGCGATGACATCCCGACGCTGGAGCAGATGCTTGCGGGAAGGAATCCCTCGGTAGATCCGGCCGTAGCCGTTGTCTCGATACCCGGCGAGCGGTACAAGTACTCCAATCCCGGATACTCCATCGTCCAGAAACTGGTGCAGGACGCGGCCGGGCAGGATTTCCAGCCAGCCATCGAGAAGCTCGTCTTCACTCCGGCCGGCATGAGCGACAGTTCATTCGACCAGCCGATTCCGGCGCGCCTGATGGAGAGATCGGCGACCGGTTACTCGGAAGAACTGCAGCCCTATCCCTACAAGCTCTTCCCGTTCGAGGCCGCCGGAGGGTTGTGGACGACGCCGAGCGATCTCGCCAGGTTCATGGCGACCATCATCGATGACCACCACACAGGCCGGGGAGTTCTGATTTCTAGGCAAATGGCAGAAGAGGTCTTCTCCAGGTCGGAGGCAAGGCTCGGCTTCGCAAAGAAACTCGGAGCCGACGACGACCTGGTCTTCGAGCATTGGGGCAGCAATGCGGGTTTCACCTGCTACATGGTGGGCTCGTTGAAGGACAGGCAGGGCCTGGTGATCATGACCAACAGCGACAGCGGCTTCGGACTCATGGCATCGATCGCCAGGTCCGTGGCACGCGAATACGGCTGGACGGTCCTGGAACCCACGGTTTATCGGCCGGTGTCCATGCCTGTCGGGAGCATGGAGCGGTTCGCAGGCGAGTTCGGCAACGGGACCAGCGCCTCGGAGACGATCGCCTTCTCGGTACAAGGCGACGCACTGCATGTCCTTTCTGCCGAAGAAGAGGCGACGCAGGCACTGGTGCCGGTGGCCGAGAACAAGTTCATCCTGCCATCGCGGTACACGACCTACGAGTTCCTGGAAGGCAAGGAAGGAGCCATCAGCTGGGTCCGCGTGACGTCGGAAAGCGGCTACAACTATGATCTTTCCAGGAATTAGGCGTTCCGTTCGGCGACAGCCTGCACACCACTCCCTCGGACTACGCCAGGTTCCTGATTGCGCTCATGCGTCCGCAGGAGGCGAACACGGCCGTCGTGGATGCGCTGCTCGCTCTGCCGGCCGACTCAGCCGCCGACCGCTGCGTCCTCCAGGTGAAGCGCGAAGCCGGCCGCGGCCGGATCGCCCAGGCCGGGGCGGAGCTGCAGGCTCGGGACCAGGTAGTCGCCGCCGTTCTGCCGCCGGTAGGGAATGGGCGCGGTGGTCGCGAACGTGCGCATCCGCTCGCGCAGGCGTTCGGCAACGCGCTCGAAGCCGGCGTCGTCGAGACGATCGACCCGGTAGGTCACGAACGGCGGAAGCACTTCGTAGCCGGGGTAGTAGAGGATGCCGTGATTGATCGGGAACAGCAGGTCGTCGATCGGCCCATTGACCCCGCGCGCGGCGTAGTGCGCTTCCCAGCCGCCGGTGGTCACGATCAGCATTGCGCGCTTGCCCGCGAGGGTCCCTTCGCCGAAGCGGTCGCCCCAGTGGTCGTCGCTGTGCTCGCCGACGCCGTAGGCGAAGCCGTACGCGTACACCCGGTCCACCCAGCCCTTGAGGATCGCCGGCATCGTGTACCACCACAGCGGGAACTGCAGGATCAGGGCGTCGGCCCACAGCAGCTTCTCGTGTTCGGCCCGGACGTCCGCGGTCAGCGCGCCGACGGCGAACGCCTCCCCGGACGCCGCGGCCACCCGCAGCCGCGCGTCCGGCGCCAGCTGGGTGAAGTCGGCGCGGTCGACCTCGGATTTCCAGCCGTCGGCATAGAGATCGGATACCCGCACCTCATGGCCCTCGGCCTCGAGCGCCTGGACGGCGACGTCGCGGAGCGCGCCGTTGAGCGAGCGGGGTTCGGGATGCGCGAAGACGAGCAGGATTTTCATGGGGAATCGACGATGCGATGACGGGATGCGTACGCTAGACAACGCCGGCACGATCCGCTAGATGTATCAATGCATATGATCATTCCGAATAATGGATAAATCGGACATCACGCTCGAGCGCATGCGCACCTTCGTCCGCGTCGCCGAGCGCGGGAACCTGTCGGCGGTCGCGCGCGAGCTCGGCATCGGCCAGTCGACCGTCACCCGCCACCTGCGCGAACTCGAGGAGGCCGTCGGCGTGCCCCTGCTCAGCAGGACCACCCGGCGCGTCACGGTGACCGACGAAGGCAGCCGCTACCACGCCCACTGCGTCCTGATCCTGCGCCTGGTGGAGCAGGCCGGCGACGAGGCACGGGGCACGCGCGGCGCGCCTGCCGGCACCGTCCGGATCTCCTGCACGGCGGCCTTCGGCGTGCTGCACGCCAGCCGCCTGGTCTTCGCGTTCCAGGACCGCTATCCCGACATCGGCGTCGACCTCAACCTCACCGACGAGCGCGTCGACCTGGTGCGGGAGGGCGTCGACGTCGCCCTGCGCCTCGGTCCGCTCGTCGACAGCTCGCTGAAGCTGCGCACCCTCGGCCAGTCCCGGCGCCTGCTGGCGGCGGCGCCAGACTACCTCGCGGAGCGCGGCACGCCGATGGTCCCGCAGGACCTGTCCGGTCACGAGGGCATCCGCATGTCGAACGTGGCGGGCAGCGACACCCTCGTCCTGCAGGGCCCGGACGGCGCGCGCCACGCGGTGCCCTTCGGCGGACGCTTCCGCGTCGACCATGGACTCGCCGCGCGCGAAGCCCTGGTCGCCGGCCGCGGCATCGCGCCTACCCACCAATGGCTCGTCGGCGATCTGCTGGCCGCCGGCCGGCTGACGGTGATCTTGCCCGACTACGCGCTGCCGCCCGTCCCGCTGAGCATGCTGATCGTCCCGGAGCGCGCGGGCATCGCCCGCGTGCGGCTGCTGGTCGATTTCCTGATCGAAAGGATCGGCGGCATTCCGGGGATCGAGCCGCCGCGGGCGGAGCGCTAGCACGCGAGCGTCCATCGTCATGATGCGGCGCATCTTCGGCCGCCATGCGTCAGCCGCTACCTAGGTCTCGTTCGACCGTTTTCGGCCTATTCTGTTGAAAAACTCGGGACTTCCAAAATCAGGCGCAAATTAGTTCGGTTTCAGCAAAGTTTGCATCCGAAATCTGTCGAAATCGAACTCTCGCGCTACGATTTTCCGATCGGTCTCGGCACGGGCGAGTTTTTCAACAGAATAGGCCAGAAGCGGACATCAAGCGTTTACGGAAATTCAAGAAGTTCAATCTGAGCAAATCAGCGCGCTATCCTTGTGCCAAGGGACACCCTATATCTACAACAGGGTGCAAGGGGAGAGTCGGTGTATCTGGCACAACTCGACATCACCAATTTCAGAAAGCTTAAGAAAGCCGAATTGCACTTCCAGAAGGGCCTGAACGTCTTGGTGGGGGGCAACAACGCAGGCAAGACCGCAGTCGTCGATGCTTTGCGTGCCCTACTCGCCGGACACGACGAGCCCTACCCCCGGCTGGACGCCGAAGACCTCCACCGGCCCAAGGACGGCAACCCGGAGGGTGACATCGTCTTCCATTACGTCTTCCGCGACCTCGACGCAGACGACGAGGCCGACTTCCTGGCGGCGCTGAAGCCGGACGCAGACGGGAAGTTGGAAGCACGCATCACCATCCGTTACTCGGAAGCGGACAAGACGGGACGGCTGCGCGCCAAGCGATGGTGCGGCGACCATGAGGACGTGGGTCTGACCACGGACATGATGGAGAACCTGCGCGGCGTCTACTTGCCGCCGTTGCGCGATGCATCCCAAGGTTTGAAGCCCAACCGCACCAGCCAGCTGTCGCGCCTGCTCCAGCTCCTTGCCGACGACGCCGGCAAGGAGGGCATTAACAACGCGCTGAAGGAACTCGACGAGGCATTGAAGCAGCACCCGCCGATCGTCAGCACGCATACGGCGATCAAGGGCCGTCACGGCGCAATGCTCGGCCCGCAGCTGGCGCAGGCGCTGGAACTCGGCCTGAGCGGCAGCGACTTC
Organism: Luteimonas salinilitoris; assembly: GCF_041300785.1. NCBI lineage: Bacteria > Pseudomonadati > Pseudomonadota > Gammaproteobacteria > Lysobacterales > Lysobacteraceae > Luteimonas > Luteimonas salinilitoris. Next base: position 34,021 of record NZ_JBFWIB010000021.1, on the reverse strand, counting down.
CAGCGCCTGGCCTCGCGCCTGTCGCTGATAGTGGATGCCTTCGAGATCGAACAGAACGGCCTGGGCTTCAACAACCTGATATTCATGGCCGTGGTGCTCAGCGAGCTGGCCAAGAATCCCGAGGCCAGCTACCGCGGTCTCATCATCGAGGAGCCGGAAGCGCACTTGCATCCGCAACTGCAGGCGGTTCTGCTCGGCTACCTCGAAACCATCAAGGCCGTCGAAGGCGAGAAGTCCGTGCAGTTGTTCGTCACCAGCCACTCGCCGAATTTTGCCAGCATCGCCGACCTCAACAGCCTGGCCTGCCTCGTCGATACCGGGGCCGGCGTGGAAACCTTCTTTCCCCGCGTGATCAGTTTCGACAAGGGCAAACGCGAGAAGCTGGAACGCTATCTCGACGTGACCCGCGCCGAACTTTTCTTCGCCCGCAGGGTGATCTTCGTCGAGGGCGCCGCCGAGTTGATGCTGGTGAGCGTCCTGGCGGAGAAAGCGGATTACAAACTGCGTGAGCACGGCGTCAGCCTGATAAGCGTCGAAGGATTGAACTTCGACTCGTTCATGCCTCTATTCGGTGCCAAGGCGTTGAAGATCCCTGTGGCCGTCATCACCGACGCGGATCCGGTGGCTGCCGCGGGCGAGGGCGAGGAGCCGCAAGCGCTGTATCCGGCGCCCGGCGACGCGGTGCATATATCGGCCAACACGGCGAAGATGAAGGAAAGCGAGGACGACTTCATTAAGGTCTTCCACGGGCTCAAGACGCTCGAGTACGACCTGGCGCTGCACGCAGACAACCGCACGGCGATGCTGGCGGCGCTGAAGGAAATGCACCCTCAGATCGCCAAGACCGTCGCCGCGGCAGTCGAGGCAGCTGAAGGCGATGCCGCCAAGGCACGCGCGCTTTTCAGCGGCATGTTCGAGCGCACGCAGAACAACGTGCAGAAGGGTCGCTTCGGTCAGGCACTCGCACAGGTGTTCGCCGATGGCGCCGCCTGCGTGGTTCCCAACTACATCGGCAATGCAATCGCCCATGCCTGTCAGGCCGCTGAAGCTGCGCCTGCCGAACCTGCCGACACTGCCGTGCAGGTCGAACCCGCCCAGCCGGCCGAACAATGACCCAAGCATCCGCCGAACAATTGCAGATCATCGGCGCACCGCTCGCGCCGATGTCCGTGATCGCCTGCGCCGGCAGCGGCAAGACGTTCACTGCCGTACGGCGCTTGGCACAGATGCGCCGGGAACTCGGCAATCACCGCGGCCGTGTCGCGCTGCTTTCGTTCTCCAACGTCGCCGTGGACACATTCCGGCAGGAGTACCAGCAGATAACGCGGGACGCGCCTGGAGGGTCCGGCCACGACCGCGTCGAGATCGATACGCTGGACAGCTTCATCACCGGCAATGTGCTGCGCCCACACGCCTATCGGACGATGGGGGCGGAACAGGCGGCATTCCTCGTGATGGGCGGAGAGGCGTTCCTGAACGGCTTCAAGTTCAATACAAGCACCTACCCGCGCGAGATCACGACGATGCAGGTGGGCGTCGAAAACGGCCAGTTCTATTTCTACTACGCTGACAACGACAATACGCAAAGGCTCAACACCGCCTATGCGTCCGGCATCGTGAACCGCTTTGGCCGGATCGGCGCTTACACGCACAACCTCGGTCGTTACTGGTGCCATCGCACGCTGGTGGAGCAGCCGGCGATTCTTCACGCCCTCGCCCGCCGCTACCCGCATATCCTGATAGACGAAGCGCAAGACATCGGGACGGTACACCAAGCCATCATCGATCAACTCGTCGGGGCAGGCTGCCAGGTATCGTTGATCGGCGATCCGAACCAAGGCATCTACGAGTTCGCCGGTGCTAACGGAGCCTTCCTGACCCAGTACGGCCAGCGGCCGGGCGTGAACACCCTCGGCCTGACCAGGAACTACCGATCCGTCCCGGCGATACTGGACTTGGCCAACCGACTGTCGACGCGCGCGGATACGGCAGATCGGGCCGCACCCGGTACCACGCATGGCGCCTTCTTCGTGCCTTACCGGAATGTCGATCGGGAGAACCTCGTTGCCGCATTCCGGGCCGCGGTAGCGGCGGCCGATCTGAAACCCGAGCGATCGGCCGTTCTCTGCCGCGGCCGCGACATGGCCGATCGACTCGCCGGCAATCGGGGCGCCCCTGGCCAGGGCATCGTGAAAGGACTCGCCCAGGCAGCGATCCTCCGGGACCACAGGAGGGATTTCCTCGGCGCGTACAAACAGGTGGCCGCTTGCATCGTCAGCCTGCTTGCCGATCCGCCACAGGGACTCGTCGCCAGGATCACCAGACTCGCACGCTGTCCCGAGGACGGACCGCTGTGCCGGCTCGTCTGGGCGTTCACCCGCAATCCGGACTCGGGCTTGCCGGCTGCTACGTTGCCGGGAGACACGCACTGGCACCCCCAGTTGTCAGCAAGGACGAGAGCGCTACTGGCAGCGATCGAACAGGATCATGGGCTGGCGAGCGCCAACAATCTCGGCAACAAGCTGGCCAGGAGAGGTTTGACCAATGCCCCGCTGATCGCCGCCGCAGACCTTACCGCCGGAAACGACCAGCCGCGCATCCGCGTGGATACGGTCCATCAGGCGAAAGGGGAAAGCTTGGATGCAGTGCTGTATCTCGCGAATCGAGAGCACGTGAACGCCCTGCTCGCCGGCGTGGACACCGAAGTGGGACGCATTGGCTATGTCGCCGTAACCCGTGCTCGCAACCTCCTGTGGCTCGGCGTGCCCGCTAACGCGCTGGACGAATTGCGTCCAGCACTGCTCGCTTGCGGCTTCCAGGAAGCAGCAGCGTGAAGATCACTATTGGGCCTTCTCGTGGTTTGCGATTTCTCCATGAACACGCCTTCGCAGGTACCTCCAACCGAAAGCCGGGAGCTATGTACCCATGCAAATGAGTCGGTCCGAACTCTGGAAGAACTTCCGACTGGGCGAGGAACTGGACGTCACCGGCACCTTCATATACAACGGCCTGCGCCGTTTCCACGAGTTGCACAAGCTCGACTACAGCGCGGACCTGTTCGAGGTCTTCTACCAGCTCTCCGTAGGCATCGAACGCCTAATGAAGATCGCCATCGTCCTGCTGGAGCACGACGACGCGAACGACCAAGATGCCTTCGAGAGGTCGCTTTCTACCCACAACCATCAATCGCTACTTGAGCGGATACAGAAGCACGTCGACCTCAAGCTCTCCAGTTCGGACAACGCCTTCCTGCACCTGCTCACTCGGTTCTACGAAAACCTGCGCTATGACCGTTTCTCGCTGAAGTCGCCATTGGCCCTCGGGAAAGAGAAGCACGAGCTGTTCGATTTCCTCGAAAGACACCTGCAGGTCAAGTTCGATGACCGGAACTCGATATTCGGCTACCAGAACACCGACCAGTACAAGAAATTCATTCGCAAGATCGTCATCAGGATCGCGAGCGGCTTGTACGGCATCATCGAGCAGCGAACCAGGACCTTGGGGCTCTACACCTACGAGTTGCGCCACGGATCGAAGGCCGAGACCGTTTTTCTCGGCGAAGCGAACATTCCTACTGAAGACATCCTGTGGAAGGAGTTGCTTGTCTTCTTCATGAATACGAAGGAGACATCGGGATACCTCAATTTTCTTCGCGGCATCGAACCGCTGAACTTCGACCCAGGGCTTGTCGAGGACTATCTGGATTGCTTCCAGGCCTATAGTGCCCGTACACAAGTCGCCGACGAGATGGAAACCCTTTACGAGGATGTGCCCGACGCAGGCGAGCGCCTACGCCTGATCGGAGTCATTGGCTCGCCCAATGTGCATTTCCCGGAAGATGACGACGATGAAGCATTCGAGGACGAACCAAACCCCTTCGACGAGCCACCCAGCAAATAGTTGGAGTTGCTTGTCGGGCCACAGGTTCGCTCGGGAGAACAGCAGCGGAGCTTGGTCGGCAGCATCAGTTCTCCGACCGTGAGCCCGCCGGGGCGGATCGAACCAGCAGTTCTTATTTGCACGTCGGGCGCTGCCGCGCGATCAACGCCCCCGGCGATCGTCGCTAGCATTGGCGGCACGAGCTTCCGTGCGTTCTCAACATGACGCGCCGGGATCAAGCCAACGCGCTGATCCGGGAAGGCCACATGTCGCTGGCGCCGATCGCCGCCAACCTTGGATTCAGCGAGTCGACTACCTTCTCGCAGGCGTACAAGAAGAGGGCCGGCGTTGCACCGAGCGAGGCGAGGCTGGCATTAAGTCGGTCATAGTGGCTCGAGCCAATGTCCGCTTCGAGTCGTTATCTGCCCCTTCGGAGGCAAGTTAACCCATAGCTTCCCGCTACCTTCTCTGAACTTTCCACGGTCGACGCTGCCCGTCACTTGCGCGAATTTGCATTCCAGAGCAAATTGCATCGGGAGAAGGCCAGTAAGAACAACCGCCTGAGGGGAAAGGGATGCAGGTCGCACGGATTCACATTGAGAATTTCCGAGGCGTTAAGGAGGCTACGCTTGACTTCGCCAACCACGCAGTCCTTCTGGGGGACAACAACACGGGGAAGACAACCGTGCTGGAGGCGCTCGACCTTGTCCTCGGGCCCGATCGACTGAACAGGACGCCGCCGATCGACGAGCACGATTTCTACCTCGGCAGATACGCCCCCAAGACCGAGAAATCCCCGCCAGAAGATCAAGGTGAAGGCAACACAGAGGAACTTGCCGCCAAGAATGCAGAGGCAGTCTCGCCTCATGATGATGCGGACGCAGATGCGCCTGTAGAAGAAGCGGTCCCGAAGATCCGGGTCGACGTCACGATCATTGACCTATCCGAGGAACAGCGCAATCGGTTCGGGGACTACATCGAATTCTGGGACAACAAGGAGAAGAAGCTCTACCAGGAAGAAGGCCCGGAAGGAATTGACGAGGACACTATCACCCCAGCGCTGCGCGTTACCTTCATCGGCAAGTACGATCCAGAGGAGGATGACTTCGAGGGCAAGACGTTCTACACATTAACGCTCGCGGAAGAGGAAACGCCACAAGTCTTTTCGAAGAAAGACAAACAAGTCTGTGGCTTTCTGTATCTTCGCTCCATCCGCACAGGGTCACGAGCCCTAAGTCTCGAACGTGGAAGCCTGCTCGACATCATCCTTCGTCTGAAGGAAGTGCGCCCCCAAATGTGGGAGGACGCTATTGGAAAACTCTCATCCTTCTCTGTGGCAGAAGACCCGAACTTGGGCATATCCGGCGTTCTTCAAAGCATCAATGGCGCATTGAAGAAGTACGTTCCCAAGGAATGGGGCATCGAGCCGCATCTCAAGGTCTCTAACCTCACTCGGGAACATTTACGAAAAGTTATCACGGCTTTCATTGCGACGGGTGACGGAACGCATGCGGCGCCGTTCTACCGGCAGGGAACAGGCACGATCAACATGCTTGTACTCGCCATGCTTTCGAAAATTGCCGAGGACAAGCAGAACGTCATCTTTGCCATGGAGGAGCCCGAAACCGCCATTCCGCCCTACGCGCAAAAGCGCATCATTCATGAGGTTCGCACTCTAGCGTCGCAAACGCTTTTTACGTCGCACTCGCCCTATGTGCTGGAAGAATTCTCCCTCGATGAGACCATCATCCTGTCACGAGACTCTGCGGGTGCATTGACGCAATCGCAACTCTTGCTTCCGGACAGCGTAAAGCTCAAGCGCTACCGTCAGGAATTCAGGACCCGTTTCTGCGAGGGATTGCTAGCGCGACGCATCCTTATCGCGGAAGGTGCGGCAGAAGCTTCTGCGTTCCCAGTCGCCTGCCGGCGCTTGGCTGAACTTGATCCAGCTAAGTACGCCTCACTCGAATCGCTCGGCGTTTGTGTGGTCGACGCGGGAGGCGAAGGGAGCATTCCCGACATGGCCAAGCTCTACAAGGAAATAGGGAAGCGGACATTTGCCCTGTGTGATCTACAAGATGCCGCTGCCCAGGCGAAGATTCAGACCCAAGTCGAGCACATGTACATGCACAGCGAGAAAGGCATCGAGAACCTCATCCTGAAGAACACACCGTCGGCTGCGATGGAAAGGTTCTGCGACCTTCTTCAATGGCCAGCAGATCTGTTGGCGAAGTTCCCGAATCCAAAAAATGACGTCGCGAATGCACTGATGGCGTACTTTGCCAAGAAGAAGGGTGACTTCGGGATCGCAGAATACATCGCCCAATGCAGCGAAGCCGAAATTCCACCATGGATCAGGGAGGCCTGCGCTCACCTCAAAGGGCTATGCATGCCGCCACCCGTGCCTGCTCAGGGAGGCCCAGGCGCTGGTGACATCCATGGCGGTGGCGGCGATGAAGCTCTCTGAGAAGCAACAGGAGGTCCTCGACACCGAAGGCCATCTTCTGGTGATCGGCGGCCCGGGCGCGGGCAAGACAACCATCTCGATTCTCAAAGCAGCCAAGATCGCTGCGGCCCTACGACCTGGCCAGGAGGTCTTGTTTCTTAGCTTCGCGCGAGCCACGATCAGTCGTGTCATCGAGGTCATCGAGAACGAGCACGCTATCCCGAAGCCCATCAAGTCGCGGATCAATGTCGAGACCTACCACTCATTCTTCTGGCGCCTCCTGAAGACCCACGGGTACCTGCTCGGTCTTCCCAAGCCACTGACAATCCTGACTCCGTCCAATGAGGCGATCGCACTCTCGGCCATCCGTGGGGAATACAAAGCGGACGGCAAGCTTAGTGCACAGGAGAAGGCAGAAAGGAAGGTAAGGGAGCAAGCCGAGCGGCTCCGGCAAGCCAAGGACGAAGGTCGGGTCTGCTTCCGCCTCTTTGCCTATCATGTTGCCGAGCTTCTCGAGCGGAGCAAGCGACTGCGCCAGCTGATCGCAGTCCGCTATCCCGTCATCATCCTGGACGAGTTCCAAGATACGAACGCCGATCAATGGCGAGTCGTGCAGCAACTGGGACGGGAATGCACGGTGATTGCACTCGCCGATCCCGAGCAGCGTATCTATGACTGGATCGGTGCGGATCCGGCCAGGCTAGACCAGTTCCGCGCGACTTTTACGCACAAGAATGTCGTCCTGAAAGGTGAAAACCATCGCAACGCAGGCACCGACATCCTGCTGTTCGGAAATGAGATCCTGACGGGAAACTTCTCCAAGAAGGAGTACGCCGGGGTTGAACTTAGAACCTATTCCGCCAATGAAAACGAAGCCCGCACGGCATTGATCACCCAAACGTACGCGGCTCGCAAGCGGTTGGTGGACTCAAAGAAGAAGAATTGGTCGTTGGTCATCCTGGTTCCCACCAAGAAGATGACTCGAGCAGTATCGGATGTATTCCGGCAACCTCTGGCGAAAATGCCGCCAATCCGGCATTCAGCAGCGATCGATCTCGATGCAGCCATTCTGGGTGCCGAGATCGTCTCTTTTCTGATGCAGCCTCCGAGCTTGTTGCACCTTGACGGCGTGATCGACCTGTTATGCAACTATTTCCATGGCAAGGGTGGTGATTCACCTGCTAAAGCGGACCTCCAGCAGGCGGCCAGCATTCGAAAGGCCTTCGCGCTTTATGCGGATAAGAAAGCTGCCGGCAGGCCTCTGCCCCTCAATAGTTTGATGGTCCCGCTCCTGCAGACTTACGAACAACTGAAACAGATTCCTCTTACGGGTGATCCAGACCATGACTGGCGCGCCGTCAGAAAGGCGATGGAGAGCGCACCCTGCGCCCGATTCAAAGGGGTTGCCACAGAGGTCAAGAACATTCGTTTGCTTGAGCGTGGCACGCAACTACGTCAAGAACTCTCTCAAGATTGGCGAACCTTCGGACGCTACGAGAATGCGCTTCGCATCACCCGGCAAGCATTCGTTCGGGAGCACTTCGCTACTCAGGCAAAGCCTGAAGCCGGGGTGATCGTCATGAACATGCACAAAGCAAAGGGCAAGCAGTTCGATGAGGTGATCATCTTTGAAGGATGGCCCCGGTATGTAAAGAAGAAGATCGTGGCTAATCCTGATCGGATAGTGAGGGCAAATCTCAAAGACAATATTGATGATCAGGCCAGGCAGAACTTGCGAGTAAGCGTTACCCGAGGGAGGCAACGAACGATGATCCTGACCCCACAAGGAGATCCTTGTGTGATTCTCGTCTAGTCGATTCGCTCGAACAGCACTGAACTGCACCCGACCCAGATAGATTGGCTAGCAAGGTGTGCCCAGTTTGCTGAATCACGCCGCGTCGTGTCCGCTTTGGGTCTATTCTGTTGAAAAACTCGGGACTTCCAAAATCAGGCGCAAATTAGTTCGGTTTCAGCAAAGTTTGCATCCGAAATCTGTCGAAATCGAACTCTCGCGCTACGATTTTCCGATCGGTCTCGGCACGGGCGAGTTTTTCAACAGAATAGGTCGGAAGCTGCCGTTCCCCAATCTACTGCTGTGCACGTGGGCCTTGTGCAGCAGTCGGTCGAGGATGGCGGCGTCCAGGGCTTCGTCGCCGGCCAGCAGTTCGGTCCAGTCGCGGATCGACTTGTTAGTGGTGATCAGGATGGCAACCCGGTCGTAGCGGTAGGTCGCCAGGCGGAAGAGAGCGCCTCTTTGGCATCGCAGCGGGCCTCGTAGCGCTCGTAGGCGTTGAGCAGCAGCACGACCAGCATCCCGGCGCCCACCGCCATTCCGATCTTCAGCGCGAACGCATCCTCCGATCGCTTTCGCGTGGCAGCCGTCTTCCGTGGCGCGGCGGCATGCGGAACTCGATTCGGCCATATCCGAATCGAGTCTTGACTCGTGTCGCTCCATGGCGTCCCCGGTGCCTGCCCGCTGAAGCTTGCACCCTGCGCCTACCAGCCTTGCCCTTGTCCAGCCGGCTCCTCCGCCTCAACCAATACGGTGCCAGACAGGCTCGTCACCCCGCCTGACACCGTATCCGCCCCCGCTCAGTGCAGGGCGTGCGACGCCTGCTGCAATCCCGAAGGCGCTGGCCCCGGGATCATCAGGCCGACAGGATGAGGCTTGGCCCGCACAGCGCCGCGGGCGCCGTAGAGAGCCCGTTCCTCGCCGACGCCGGTTCGCGACTGCGGCGCCTGGTCCAGCCGTTGAGCGTTGATCTGCGAGACGATCTCGCGCACGGCGCTGGCGCCGTCCCAGATCGCCTGGCCCAGTTGCGCCAACGTACCGTTGGCCAGTTCGGCGTCCTCGGCCGCCATGACCATGTCGCCATGCGCGGACAGCATGTCGATCAACCGGCCGAGCGCATCGATCTGCGCCAGGCTGACCGCGAAGGGGGCGCCGCCGGCCGCGGGTGCCGTCGACTCCTCGTCAAGGTCGGCATCCGCGTCGGCCCCGGCACCCGTGCGCCGTTCCACCCGTTCCGCCCGCCACAACACCTCGTCCAGCACCAGCCCGGCCTGTTCCGCCAGCAACTCCAGACAAACTGCCAGCTCGCCCGTACGGATGTCGGGCCCCCATTCGTGTTCCTCGTCGTGCGTACGCGGCTGCGCCAGGTGCGACAGGAACATCATGTGCTCCCGCAGCTTCTTGAGCCGGAACTGGCTGTCCTCCGGCAGGAAATAGCCCGTAGTCTCCATCTTGTCCAACGCATCCTCAGACATCGTCGCCTCCTCATTCCATGAAGTTGCCCGTCCACCGCAAGGCGGCGACGGGAAGTCGGGAGGTTAGAAACCGCTTAGAGTCGGCGGGCGTATTCCCCCGAAGGGTGTTGTATTAGCCGCCCTCCCGACGCAGGCATCGCGTCGGCTGTACCCGCACAACAATACGGGCACAAAAAACCCACCGGGCTTTCGGAGGTGGGGACCGCTCTAAGAGGAGTTTCTACGCTCCTTGGAATCGAGTCTGCTACTTGCATTGGGGGGTGTCAAGCAGTCAGAAAAGCGCACTCACCGACCAGGCGATCATCAACGTTCAGGCGCATTAGCACGGTCACTATTGCAGCCCGAACTCCACGAACTTTTTGTTGCGTTGCCAGCGACTCGAACTGGCCGCAAGCCACTGCAAGCCCATCGCCGACAAGTTTTCACAGCCTCGGCCCGATGCGGACAAACTGTCCAGGACTCGCTACAAACTGTTCCAGAGCACTGTCGATTGCCTATCATCAGGGCCGTGGTCCATACATTCCTGCCCAAAGGCTCTTCAATGAAATACCTCGGCTTAGCCTACTTCACTCCCGAGAAATTCGCCGCGATGACACCAGGCGACGTCAAGGAACTGGTGAGTCAATGCCCGGCATTTGACGAGAAGATGCGCGCTACCGGCAAAGTGCTGGTTTCAGCGTCGCTAGGCGATCTGGATAGCTGGAGGACGCTTCGCCCGCGCAGTGGCAAGACTTACGTTAGTGATGGGCCTTACACCGAGTCGAAGGAAGTGGTGGGCGGCCTGTTCATCATTGAGGCAGAGAGCCGTGAAGAGGCGTTGAGCATCGCATCCATGCATCCGGCTGCAAGCTTGGGCGAAGCAGGTGGATGGGTCGTCGAACTCATCCCTATCGATTTCTACCTCGCCCAATAGCGCTGCGCGCGGCGGCGAGCATGGCGCCCCAGCTGGCGCGCTCGGGGCCGGGAGCGACGCGGATCTCCGGGTACAGCAGCCAGTCGATCTCGTGCGCCAGCACCGCCAGGGTGCCGGTGAAGCAGACGAAGCCCAGGAACAGACACAGCTTGAGGCCGACCCAGCTGTGGAGGTCGAACCACAGGCGGCGGCCGCGGGGCTTGCGTTGGTCGATGGAGGCTGGCGTCGGCTGGGCCATTGGGCGGGGCACAGTCGCGCACTCTGCGTTTGCACTGAGTCGAACGGCGGCGACGACGGTGCCCTCAGGAAGCTTTGCAGTCTGGGGAAGGCGGGAGTAGGATTAAATCCTACTCCTTCTGGAGCTTGCCATGCGCTCGACTCAGCAATTCAGCATCACGCTGCCCAACGAAATGGCGGACGCCGTGAAGGCTAAGGTCGCCGCCGGCGAATACGCCACTGAAAGCGAGGTCATCCGCGACGGCCTGCGCACGCTTCTCGCGCGTGACCGCGCCATGGAGGCCTGGCTGCGCGAGCAGGTAGTGCCGGCCGCCCATGCGCTCAAGGCCGACCCTGCCCGTGCCCTGTCGGCAGACCAGGTACGCGAGCAGCTCGCGACACGGCGCAAAGGCCGCACAGGCGCGAAGAAAGCGTGAGCTGGCGCGTCCAGTTCGCGCCGGAGGCACTGGATGAGCTCGATGCGATCGAGGACTACATCGCGCATGCCGGCTCGTCGGTCGTCGCCGTCCGCTATGTCGATGCCATCGTCGCCTATTGCGAAAGTCTGTCGACCTTCCTGGAGCGTGGGATTCGAAGGGACGACTTGCTGCCCGGATTGCGTATCACCAACTATCGACGCAACGCAGTCATTGCGTTTGCGGCGGATCCGAGCGCTGAGACAGTGACCATTCTCGGCGTGTTCTACGGCGGACGAGATTACGAGGCCGTGCTGCAGGATGATCTTGGCGGCTGAGCCGGTCTGCGAGAGCAGTGGCTCGGTACATCAAGCACGACAACGATGTGCGGCCCACGGGATGCAATGCCCGGCATTTCGTCGCAGCCGGCGGCGCCACCCTACTTCAACGCCTCCAGCGGCAGCAGCGCCAGCCACACCAGCAGCAGGGCGATCCACAGCCAGCGCCAGCGTCCCATGCCCCGCCAGGCGCAGCGCCAGCTGCCCTCGGTCGCGGTGGCGCCATCCGTGGCGACGTCGCTCGCCGGGGCCGCCATCCGGCCACGGCGGGTCGCCGAGCGCAGGGCCTCGGCCGCGCGCAAGCCGTACAGGTACACGCCGGTCACGCACAGCGCGGTCAGCAGCACGCCGAACACGAACCACACCAGCTTGACCGGCAGGCCGGCGAAGTTGCCGAAGTGCAGCGGGTCGGCCATCTCGGAGATGCGCTGGTGCAGGCTCATGTGGCGGCCGTCGCGGCGGCCGGCCCAGGTGCCGTCGGCGGCGGCGAAGGCCATGGCGTTGGCACGCGGGCGCACCAGCACCGCTTCGGCCTCGCCCTCGAGCAGCAGGGTGCCGCCGGCGCCGGCGGGGCGGACGACGCGCACCACGAACGCCGGCCAGCGCGCATGCGCCTCCGCTACGGCGCGATCGACGACTGCGGCACTGGCGGGGCTCGCATCGTCTTGTGCGCTACCGGCCTGCAGTCTTGCCGGCGGCCCGGCACCGCCGCCGAGCGATTCCACCAGGTACCACCCGCCGGTGAGCGCCATCAGCGCGACGAAGCCCAGGCTCCACACGCCGGCCAGGCGATGGATGTCGCCCCACAGCCGCCGTGGGCGGTCGCCGCGCGGACGGGCGAAGAAGCCGCGCCACCAGTGCCGGTAGATGTAGAGGCTGCTGACCAGGGTAATGACGAGCGGGATCGACAGCGCCGCCACCAGCGGCACGCCGTAGAGCACCGGCAGCATCAGGTGGCGATGGGTGTTGCGCAGGAAGCGGTGGGCGTTGAACCAGTGGGTGTCGCCGGTGACATGACCGCGGTACGGATCGACCCAGACGAAGCGCAACCGGCCTTCCGGCGTGCGCGCCCGCACGCGGGCGGCGAAGCGGCTGCCTTCCGGGGCCTCGATGGCGCTGAGCTCCCAGTCCGGATGGGCGCTGTGCGCGGCGGCGAGCATGGCGCCCCAGCTGGCGCGCTCGGGTCCGGGCGCGACGCGGATCTCCGGGTGCAGCAGCCAGTCGATCTCGTGCGCCAGCACCGCCAAGGTGCCGGTGAAGCAGACGAAGCCCAGGAACAGGCACAGCTTGAGGCCGACCCAGCTGTGGAGGTCGAACCACAGGCGGCGACCGCGGGGCTTGCGTTGGTCGGTGGAGGCTGGCGTCGGCTGGGCCATTGGGCGGGGTGGTGCTTCTGGAGAAGGATTCCCTTCGAAAAGTGTTTGAAGGGGGGTGCGTTGGCTGCGCTTGTGCCGGAATGGCCGGCTTGGGGTCGGGGCTGAAGCCCCTCCTACAAAGGCGCGTGGCGGCTGTTCTGTAGGAGGAGCTTCAGCCCCGACCTCCGGAAATCAAAAGGTATAGCGGGCTTGGAGGTAGAGGCGGCGGGGTTCGCCGGGGAAGTGGCCGGTGCGCTCGATGAAGCCGCTGGCGGCGTAGACCTTGTCGAACAGGTTCTTGACGTTGGCCTGGAAGTGCCAGCCGTTCCAGTCGGTCTGCCAGCTGAGGTCGTAGACGGTATACGGCTTGACCCGCTGGCCGTCGATGCTCAGCCGCTCGTCGACGTAGTCGACGCCGAAGCCGACCGAGGACAGCAGCGCCGGCAGTTCGTAGCGCGTCCACAGGCCGAAGGTGTTCTGCGGCGCGTTGGCGAACCTGTCGCCGACCGAGTTGGTGATGCCGTTGGCGCCGGCGTCGAGCACGCGGGCGTCGTTGTAGGCGTAGGCGGCGCTCACCACCCAGCGCGCGGTAACGTCGGCCAGCACGTCGAGCTCGAAGCCCTCGCTGCGCACCAGGCCGAGCGGCGCGAGCTGGTTGACGCCGTCGATGCTCTCGCCGGTGGCCTGCAGCACGTTGCTGCGCTCGATGCGGTACAGCGCCGAGTTGAGGGTGACGCGGCCGCCGGCAAGCGCGGTCTTGAGGCCGAGCTCCCACTGCCGGCTGCGCTCGGGGTCGAACGGGCCGCCGGCCGCGGGATTCTGGTTGCCGGTGGACTGCGGCCGGAAGCCGCTGGCGACGTTGGCGTAGGCGTTGACGCCCTCGATGAGCGCATACGTGCTGCCCAGGCGCCAGCTGAGGTCGTGGCCGTCCACGCGGCCGCCGTTCACGCGGTCCTCGTCCTCGAAGCCGTCCCAGCGCAGCCCGGCCAGCAGCTGCCAGCGCTGGGTCAGTTCGACCTGGTCCTGCAGGTAGCCGCCGTAGCGGGTGCCGCGATTGCGGGTGATGCGCCAGGGATCGAAGGTGTAGTCGGCGCCGGAGGTCAGCCCGTACACCGGCGCGAACAGGTCGACGCCCGGCACGTTGCCGCCGGCGACGTCGCTGTGCGCGGTGCGGCCCTCGAAGTCGTTGTCCTCGCGATAGCCGTCGACGCCGAACAGCACGGTGTGGTCGAGGCCGCCGGCCCGCGTGCGCCAGACGCCGTTGGCGTTCGCGGCCAAGCCTTCGACATGGCGCGCCTGGTCGCGGAACTGGCGCGTCATCCATTCCGCGGTGCCGTCGCCGTCGCGGTCGATCAGGCCCCAGGGCTCGTGGTACTGCTGGCGCTCGTCGTTCTCGAACCAGCGCGCGGAGACGTCGACGTCGAGCGCGTCGGTGGGCGAAGCGGCGTAGGTGGCCAGCGCGATGCGCGCGTCCATGTCGAGGAAGTCGCTGGCCTCGTTGTGGTTCCAGCGGCGGTCGGCGAGGAAGTTGCCGTTGTCGTCGGCCGGCACGCCGCGCAGGCGGTTACCGGCCTGGTCCTGGGCGATGTCGGTGAGCTTGAGGGTGAGCGTGCCGGTGGCGCCGACGTCGAGCGCGGCGGCGACGTCGCCCATGCGCACGCGGTTGTCGGTGTTCCAGCGGAACGGGTCCTCCTCCTCGCCGTAGACGCCGACGCGATAACGCAGGCGCTCGTTGCCGGCCAGCGGGCCGGTCGACTGGAAAGAGCCGGCGACGAAGTCGTCGTTGCCCACCCGCAGCTCCACGCTGGTCTGCGGATCGCGCTGCGGCTTGCGGGTGATGTAGTTGATCACACCGCCCGGATCGCCGCCGCCGTACAGGGCGCCGGCCGGACCCTTGAGCACCTCCACGCGCTCGATGTCGAACAGCTGCGGCACCGAGAAGCCGGCGTAGGGATCGCCGCGCAGGCCGTCGTAGAGCACGTTCTCCTGGCGGAAGCCGCGCAGGGTGACGCCGGCGTAGCTGAAGAAGTTGAGGCCGCTGATGCTGCGGTACAGGTCGGTGACCTGGCGCGCGGCCTGGTCGTCGATCAGCTCGCGCGGCAGCACCTGCACCGACTGCGGCACCCATTCCAGCGGCGTCGGCGTGCGGGTGGCGGTGGTGGAGTCCTCGACCTTGTACAGAGTCTGCGCGCGGCCGACGACCTGCACCGCGTCCAGGTCGGTGACCGAGGCTTCCTGCGCGGAGGCGACGGTGGACAGGCACAGGACCGGTGCGAGCAGGACGGCAGGCAAGGCGGGGAGCCGGCGGATGGCGGGCGGCGGGCGCTCCGCTCTTGTTGGTAACGGCATGGGGCGATTCGTCTCGGGGCAGGAAATGCGAATCATTATCACATAATGTTGATTCTCGTTTCCTGGGCTGGATACGTTCCCTCCAAGGTTTCCGCCGCCCGAAGGCCTCCGGAGCGGAACCGCGGTGTGGCTTGTGGCAGTGGCGGGGCATTGCCGCCCCGGGCAGCCGCGACTGCGGCGGTCGGAAGCAGGTCGCGACTTCCGTCGCTCTCACAAGGGCGACCCGCAAGGACGTCCTGCAAGGGCGGGCCCGCACGAGCAGCTCGTGACGGCATCGGTGGCGCATTGCTCTGTGAGAGCGACGGAAGTCGCGACTGCGCGGCATCCGGTCGTCGCGACTTTCGTCGCTCCGACGGTCCGGGGGCAGTCGGCGGTGACCGACCTGTTCGCTCGCACAGCGGAGAGCGAACCGGCGGCGACCGCCGCACCGGCGCCGCGTACACTGATGCCGACGCTCGGGGATCGGAATGCTGTCGGACTGGGTACTGCTGCTGGTCTCGCTCGGCTATGCCGCGCTGCTGTTCGCGGTGGCGTGGTGGGGCGACCGCAACCCCATGTACACCCAGCGCCCGGGCCTGCGCCCGGTGGTCTACAGCCTGGCGCTGGCGGTGTACTGCTCGTCGTGGACCTTCTACGGCGCGGTCGGCAGCGCCGCGCGCAACGGCATCGGCTACCTGCCGATCTACCTGGGCCCGCTGCTGCTGCTGCTGTTCGGCTGGCGCATCCTCGAGCGGCTGGCGCTGATCGCGCAGTCGCAGAGCACGGTCTCGATCGCCGACTTCATCGCCGCCCGCTACGGCCGCTCGCAGCGGCTGGCGGCGATGGTGGCGCTGATCGCGCTGATCGCCGCGGTGCCGTACCTGGCGCTGCAGTACAAGGCGGTGGCGCTGAGCCTGCAGGTGCTGAGCGACGGCCCGGCCGCCACCAGCACCTTGGGCGATCCGGCGCTGTACACGGCGCTGATGATGGCGCTGTTCGCGATCCTGTTCGGCACCCGCCAGGTGGACGCCACCGAGCACCGCCCCGGCATGATGCTGGCGATCGCACTGGAGTCGCTGGTCAAGCTGATGGCATTGATCGCGGTCGGCGTGTTCGCGATCTTCTGGTTCGGCGACCACGAGCTGGACCTGGTGCCCGCGACCCGCGAGTTGCTGTCGAACTCGCCGCCGGTGGGTTTCGTCGGCCAGACGCTGCTGGCGTTCACCGCGATCGTCTGTTTGCCGCGGCAGTTCCACGTCGCCGTGGTCGAGTGCATCGACGTCTCGGACATCCGCCGCGCGCGCTGGATGTTCGGCACCTACCTGGTGCTGATCTGCCTGATGGTGCTGCCGATCGCCAGCGCCGGCATCGCTCTGTTCGACGACGGCGCGGCGATGGCCGACACCTACGTGCTGGCACTGCCGCTGGCGGAACACCGCGATGCGCTGGCGCTGTTCGCCTACATCGGCGGCTTTTCCGCGGCGACCGGCATGGTGATCGTGGCCAGCGTGGCGCTGGCGACCATGGTCAGCAACGACCTGGTGATGCCGCTGCTGCTGCGCCGCGGCTGGGCGCAGCGCCACGGCGGCGACGTCGCCTCGACCGTGCTGTGGATCCGGCGCGTGGCGATCGTCGGCTTCGCCGCGCTGGCCTACGGCTACTACCGCGCCAGCAACACCGAGACCACGCTGGCGGCGTTCGGGCTGATGGCGTTCGCGGCGGTGGCGCAGTTCGCGCCGGCGCTGATCGGCGGCCTGTACTGGCGCGGCGCCAGCCGCCAGGGCGCCGAGGCCGGCCTGCTGATCGGATTCATGGTCTGGGCCTACACCCTGCTGCTGCCGACGCTGACCGACGCCGGCTGGTTCGGGCCGGGATGGGTCGAGCACGGGCTGTTCGGGATCGGTTGGCTGCGGCCGCGGCAGCTGTTCGGCCTGGAAGGCTGGGACCCGCTGACCCACGGCACGTTCTGGTCGCTGCTGCTCAACACCGGCGCGCTGCTGCTGGTCTCGGTGCGCTGGCGCCCGAGCCTGGACGAACGCCTGCGCGCCGCGCCCTTCCTCAATCCCTACACCGCGCGCCGCACATTGGCCGGCAGCGACTGGCGCGCCGGCCTGCACGTCGCCGACCTGCTGGCGCTGGCGCGGCGCATCGTCGGCGTGCGCAACGCGCAGCGCGCCTTCGACGAACAGGCGCAGGCGCTGGGCCAGGAACTGCAGCCGCACACGCCGGCCGACCGCGCCTGGGTGCAGTTCACCGAACGCCTGCTGGCCTCGGCGATCGGCGCCGCCTCGGCGCGGCTGGTGCTGACCAGCACCCTGCGCGGCTCCGGCATGGACCTGGCCGAGGTGGTGGCGGTGCTGGACGAGGCCGGGCAGGAACTGCGCTTCAACCGCGAGATCCTCTCCACCACCCTGGAGAACATCGACCAGGGCGTGAGCGTGGTCGATCCCGACATGCGCCTGGTGGCCTGGAACCGGCGCTACCAGGAGCTGTTCGGCTATCCCGACGGCATGCTGTTCGTCGGCCGGCCGGTGGCCGACCTGATCCGCTACAACGCCGATCGCGGCGAACTGGGCGCGCTGTCGGAGGACGGCATCGAGGCCGAGATCGACAAGCGCATCGGCCACATGCGCGCCGGCTCGGCGCACGTGTCCGAACGCATCCTCGGCAGCGGCCTGGTGATCGAGGTGCGCGGCCAGCCGCTGCCCGGCGGCGGCTACGTCACCAGCTACAGCGACGTCACCGAGCACAAGCGGGTGGAGCGCGCGCTGCGCGAGATCAACGAGACCCTGGAGCAGCGGGTGACCGTGCGCACCCGCGAGGCCGAGGCCGCGCAGCAGTCGCGCACCCGCTTCCTGGCCGCGCTCAGCCACGACGTGCTGCAGCCGCTCAACGCCGCACGGCTGTTCGCCTCGGCGCTGCGCGAGAGCGGCGAGTCGGACGAGCAGCAGCGCCTGGCCGAGCGCGTCGACACCTCGCTGCGCGCCGCCGAGGAACTGCTCGACGGCCTGCTCGACGTCTCGCGCCTGGACGCCGGCGCGCTGCAGCCGGAGTGGAGCGACTTCGACGCCGGAGAACTGCTGCGCCAGCTGGCCGCGCAATACGCACCGATGGCCGCCACGCGCGGGGTCTCGCTGCGCCTGTACGCCCAGTCGCTGCCGGTGCACAGCGACCGCCGGCTGCTGCGCCGGGTGCTGCAGAACTTCCTCGCCAACGCCATGCGCTACACCCGCGAGGGACGCATCGTGCTGGCCGCGCGTCCGCACGGCGGCGAGGTGGCGCTGCAGGTCTGGGATACCGGCCCCGGCATTCCCGAGCACCACATGCGCCAGATCTACGACGAGTTCCACCGCTACCAGCAGCCGTTCGACTGGGACGAGCGCGGCCTCGGCCTCGGCCTGTCGATCTGCCAGCGCGTCTCGCGCCTGCTCCAGCACCGGCTCGACGCGCGCTCGAGGATCGGCCGCGGCAGCATGTTCTCGATCCTCGTACCGCGCGCCGAGAACGCACCGGCGGAGGCGCCGAAACCGCCGCTCGACCTCGCCGATTCGCTGATCGGCCTGCGCGTGCTGTGCGTCGACAACGACCCGGACATCCTCGCCGGCATGGTGGCGCTGCTGCGACGCTGGCGGATCGAGCCGTTCTGCGCGACCACCGTCGACGAAGCGCTGGCGCAAATGGCGGCGCAGCCGGACGTGCTGCTGGTGGACTACCACCTGCACGACCGCCTCGACGGCCTGGACACGCTCGATGCGCTGCGCGTCCTGGCGCCGGATATCCCCGGCGCGCTGCTGACCGCCGACGGCAGCGACGCCCTCAAGCAGGCCGCGCGCCGGCGCGGCTATCGCGTGCTGACCAAGCCGGTGAAGCCGGCCTCGCTGCGCGCGTTCCTGGCGGCCCAGCAGCGCCCGGCGACGACGCAGGGCGGCTGATTGCGGATCGTCACCGCCGGCAGGCCCGGCCCTACGGCCCCGACGGCGCCTCGGCCGTGGCCGGATCGATCGCCAGCCGGCCCGCGATCAGTACCGCCTGGGTGCGGTTGGAGGCGCCGAGCTTGCGCAGGATCGCGCTCATGTGCGCCTTGACGGTGGCCTCGGACACGTTCAACTCGTAGCCGATCTGCTTGTTGAGCATGCCGACGCCGAGCATCTGCAACACACGGAACTGCTGCGGGGTGAGTTCGCGCACGCGCGCGGCGACATCGTGCTCGGCCTCGCTGGCCGCCGGCGCCGCATAGGCCGCCGGGGGGGCCCAGCGGTCGCCGTCGAGCACGTGCCGCAGCGCCTCGGCCAGGGTCTTGGCATCGGCCGACTTCGGGATGAAACCCATCGCGCCATGATCGAGCGCGCGCCGCATCACGCCGGCCTCCTCGCGCGCGGACACGATCACCACCGGCAATTGCGGATGCTGCGCGCGCAGGTGCACCAGCGCGCTGAAGCCCTGCGCGCCGGGCATGTTGAGGTCGAGCAGCAGCAGGTCGGCATCGGGATCGGCCTCGACCAGCGCGTACAGCGCATCGGTGCTGTCGGCCTCGCGCAGCACCGCCTGCGGCAGCAGCCGCGCCACCACGCCGCGAAGCGCCTCGCGGAACAGCGGGTGGTCGTCGGCGATCAGCAGGGTAGGCATGGTGCGGCTGCGCGGTGAAGAGCAAATCCCCCCTGCCCCCCTTTTTCAAAGGGGGGAAGAGCTGGCAGCGGCTGTATCGTCGGGACCGCGGATATAGGGGTTTCGGAAGGATCGCCTACGGCAGTTCGCGGCGAATGCTTACCGCAACCATTGCCTTTCCCCCCTTTGAAAAAGGGGGGCAGGGGGGATTTACTCCCGCCATGCTGCCCTATGCCCGCCATTTGAAACCCTATGCACGCAGGCTGCGCAGCGCGATGACCGATGCCGAACAGCGGCTGTGGCATCGCGTCCGCCGCCGGCAGATCGCGGGGGTGCAGTTCTACCGACAGAAGCCGCTGGGGCCGTACATCGTGGACTTCCATGCGCCGGCGGCTCGGCTGGTGGTCGAGATCGACGGCGGGCAGCATTTCGCCGCTGATGGCCTGCGGGCCGACGCCGAGCGCGATGCTGCGCTGACGCGAATGGGATTGCAGGTGCTGCGCTTCGACGATCGGCAGGTGCTGCGGGAAACGGACGCGGTGGTAGAGGAAATCTGGCGGGCGATCGATGGCGGCCGTGGCTGAGGGGAAAAGCAAATCCCCCCTGCCCCCCTTTTTCAAAGGGGGGGGTGCTTCGTTCGGCATCGGTGCAAACGGGGAACTTGCCGGCTCAGCCAGACGATCGACACGCCAACTGTTGCTTTTCCCCCCTTTGAAAAAGGGGGGCAGGGGGGATTTGCTCTCAGCAACCGCAGCGGTCACGGTACCCGCCGGTCCTTCACCAGCGACTCGACCACCGACGGGTCCGCCAGGGTGCTGGTGTCGCCGAGCTGGTCGGGCGCGTCCTCGGCGATCTTGCGCAGGATCCGGCGCATGATCTTGCCCGAGCGCGTCTTCGGCAGGCCCGGCGCCCATTGCAGGTGGTCGGGCGAGGCGATCGGCCCGATCTCGCTGCGCACGTGCGCGACCAGTTCCTTGCGCAGGTCCTCGCCGCCCTGCTCGCCGGCGACCAGGGTGACGTAGGCGTAGATCCCCTGGCCCTTGACGTCGTGCGGGAACCCGACCACCGCGGCCTCGGCGACCTTCGGGTGCGAGACCAGCGCGCTCTCGACCTCGGCGGTGCCGATGCGATGGCCGCTGACGTTGATCACGTCGTCGACGCGGCCGGTGATCCAGTAGTAGCCGTCGGCGTCGCGGCGGCAGCCGTCGCCGGTGAAGTAGGTGCCGGGATAGGTCTTGAAATAGGTGTCGATGAAGCGCTGGTGGTCGCCGTACACGGTGCGCATCTGCCCCGGCCACGAATCCAGGATCACCAGGTTGCCCTCGGCCTCGCCTTCCAGCACCTTGCCGTCGGTGCCGACGATCGCCGGGCGCACGCCGAAGAACGGCAGCGTCGCCGAGCCCGGCTTGAGGTCGGTGGCGCCCGGCAGCGGGGTGATCATGTGGCCGCCGGTCTCGGTCTGCCACCAGGTGTCGACCACCGGGCAGCGGCCGTCGCCGACGACATCGAAGTACCAGCGCCAGGCCTCGGGATTGATCGGTTCGCCGACGGTGCCGAGGATGCGCAGCGAGGAGCGGTCGGTCTTCTTCACCGGCGCGTCGCCCTCGCGCATCAACGCGCGGATCGCGGTGGGCGCGGTGTAGAACAGGGTGACCTGGTGGCGGTCGACCACCTGCCAGAAGCGCGAGTTGTCCGGGTAGTTCGGCACGCCCTCGAACATCAGCGCGGTGGCGCCGTTGGCGAGCGGCCCGTAGACGATGTAGCTGTGCCCGGTGACCCAGCCGACATCGGCGGTGCACCAGAAGATGTCGTCCTCCCTGAGGTCGAACGCGCACGCGTGGGTGTAGCTGGCGAACACCAGGTAGCCGCCGGTCGTGTGCAGCACGCCCTTCGGCTTGCCGGTCGAGCCGGAGGTGTAGAGGATGAACAGCGGATCCTCGGCGTTCATGCGCTCGGGCTCGCAGGTCGCCGGCTGGTCGTCGACCACGGCGTCGTACCACCGGTCGCGCGGCATCTGCATCTCCACGGCGCCGCCGGTATGGCGCACGACGAGCACCGTCTCCACGCTGTTGGTGCCGGGCAGCTTCAGGGCGGCGTCGACGTTGGCCTTGAGCGGGATCTTCTTGCCGCCGCGCACGCCCTCGTCGGCGGTGATGATCAGCTTGCTGCCGCAGTCGGCGACGCGGTCGGCGATCGAGTTGGGCGAGAAGCCGCCGAACACCACCGAGTGGATCGCGCCGATGCGGGCGCAGGCCAGCATCGCCACCGTGGCCTCGACAATCATCGGCAGGTACAAGGTGACGCGGTCGCCCTTCTTCACGCCGAGGTTGCGCAGCGCATTGGCCAGGCGGCAGACGCGGGCGTGCAGTTCGCGGTAGCTGACGTGCTGCGGTTCGACGGCCGGATCGTCCGCCTCCCAGATCAGCGCGGTCTTGTCGCCGCGGGCCTCGAGATGGCGGTCGAGGCAGTTGACGCTGGCGTTGAGCTCGCCGTCGGCGTACCAGCGGATGCGGAAATCCTCCAGGTCGAAGCTGACGTCGCGCACCTGGGTGGGCTTGCGTGCCCAGTGCAGGCGTTCGGCGACCTTGCCCCAGAACGCGTCCGGGTCGCGCAGCGATTCGGCATACAGGCGCGCATAGTCGTCCTTGCCGATCGTGGCGGCGGCGGCGATGCCCTCCGGCACCGGATAGAGGGTCTGGCTGCTGGACATGGCGGCTCCCGAATCGGCGGTTCGACGACAAGTGTGCCGCATCCGTTGCGGTCGGACCTTAGACCTTCGTCTAAGACTTTCGCGTGCGCATTCGACCAATGGTGAATTGGCGCCCCCTCCGCCAGCGCGCAGGCTCAGGCACGAGTGGGCCTCTGCTCGCGGCCCGCGTCCAGTCCTCGGGAGGGGAATCATGAATCGACACGTCGCAGCGAAGGCGCGGCCGCGGGTGCTCGCGGTCGCGCTGCTGGCCGCCCTGGCCGCGCCCGGTCTCGCGTTCGCGCAGACCGCCAAGGAACAGGAACTCGAGGCACGGATCGCGCAACTCGAGGCGCAGGTCCAGGCCCTGCTGTCGCAGCAGCAGCAACAGCAGTCGCAGATCTCCGAGACGCAGACGCAGGTCACCGAGGTCCGCACCGCACAGGCGCAGGCACCGGCGGCGCCCGCCGACGGCAAGCCGGGCATCCAGCGTACCCAGATCAACAGCGCCGGCAATCCGGGGACCCGCTTCAGCTACGGCGGCTTCATCAAGCTCGACGCCAGCGTCACCAGCACCAACGACGGCGATCTCGCCGACGGCTCGGTGGGCCGGCTGTTCTACGTGCCCAAGACGATCCCGGTCGGCGGCGGCGCCACCGCCGAGGGCGGCGCGGACACCGATTTCGGCGCCAACTTCTCGCGCTTCTGGTTCGCTTCCGATACCGATCTGGACAGCGGCGACAAGCTGCGCAGCTACCTGGAGTTCGACCTGTTCGGAGGCGGCAGCACCGCATTCACCGGCAACGAGGTCTCGACCAACACCTACGCGCTGACCCTGCGCCAGGCCTACGTGACCTGGAACAACTGGCTGGCCGGCCAGGCCTGGACCAACTTCCAGGACACCGCCGCCCTGCCCGACGCGGTCGACTTCCTCGGCCCCACCGAGGGCACCGTGTTCGTGCGCCAGGCGCAGATCCGCTACACCAACGGCCCGTGGTCGTTCTCGATCGAGAACCCGCAGACGGTGCTCACGCCGTTCCAGGGCAACATGGCGCAGATCTCCGGCGACGACGGCGCCATGCCCGACGTCACCGCGCGCTACAACACCACCGGCGACTGGGGGCACTTCAGCGTCGCCGGCCTGGCGCGGCAGCTGAAATACCAGGACGGCGCCGCCGGCATCAGCGAGACCGGCACCGGCTTCGGCGTCAGCGTCTCGGGCAAGTTCAACGTCGGCGCCAGCGACGACATCCGCTACATGGTCACCGCCGGCGACGGCATCGGCCGCTATGTCGGCCTGGCGCTCAACAACGACGCGGTGCTCGAGGCCGACGGCAGCCTCGACAACATCGGCGTGCTGGCCGGCTTCGTCGGCTGGCGGCACGTGTTCAATCCGAAGCTGCGCGGCAACATCTTCTACTCGCGCGCCGAGTACGACAACGACACCGACCTGACCGGGCTCGGCATCACCCGGTCGGCGCAGTCGGCGCACGCCAACCTGATCTACACCCCGCTGCCCAAGCTCGACGTCGGCGCCGAGCTGATCTGGGGCCAGCGCGAGATCGAGAGCGGCGACCGCGGCGAGATCAACCGCCTGCAGACCCACGTCAGGTACAGCTTCTAATCCCGCCATCCAACACCGATCGACCCACTCGAGGGGGGTACCTCACATGACATTCGACAGAGTCGAACACTGGCGCCGGACACGCAACCTGATGGCGCTGCATCTGACCATCTGGTTCGTTTTCGCCTTCCTGGTCCACTGGTTCGCGGTGCCGTTGAACGAGGCGAGCTTCTTCGGCTGGCCGCTGGGCTACTACTTCGCCGCACAGGGCTCGCTGATCGTCTTCGTGATCCAGCTGTTCGTCTTCAATTGGCAGCAGCACAGGATCGACCTCGCCTACGGCGCCCACGAAGACGAAGAACTGGAATAAGAGGAGTCCGACCAATGGGTATGCAATGGGAAGGTAAATCCTTCACGCAGAACCTGCCGAAGATCTACGGGATCTATACCGGCGGGTTCCTGCTCTTTTTCCTCCTGATGGCCTTCATGGAAAAGCTGGGCATGGGCCCCGGCGCCATCGGCATCATGTTCATGATCTTCACGGTCGCCATCTACGCGTTCATCGGCATCCTCTCGCGCACCATGGCGGTGGATGCCTATTACGTGGCGGGCCGGAGCGTGCCGCCGGTGTTCAACGGCATGGCCACGGCGGCCGACTGGATGTCGGGCGCCTCCTTCGTGGCGATGGCCGGCGGCGTGTTCATGTCCGGCTATGGCTACATGGCCTTCATCGTGGGCTGGACCGGCGGCTACATCCTGGTCGCCACGCTGATGGCACCCTACCTGCGCAAGTTCGGCTGCTACACGGTGCCCGACTTCATCGGCACCCGCTACGGCGGCAAGCTGACCCGCTTCTGCGCCATCGTGGTGCTGATCGTGGCCTCGTTCACCTACGTGACCGCGCAGATCACCGCCAGCGGCACCATCGCCTCGCGCGCCCTGCTGATCCCGTTCGAGGCCGGCGTGTGGATCGGCCTGGCCGGTATCCTGGTGTGCTCGATGCTCGGCGGCATGCGCGCGGTGACCTGGACCCAGGTGGCCCAGTACATCGTGCTGATCATCGCCTACCTGACCCCGATCGTCTGGATGTCGGGCGTGCAGGGCTTCGGCTGGCTGCCGCAGTTCCAGTACGGCCCGGCGGTGGAACGGATCATGGAACTGGAACCGCTGATCGGCGTGGGCACGGCCGCGACCGAGTCCGTGGAGGGCCTGTCGGTGCTGACCACCCTGCACGCCACGCCCAACGCGGGCGCCCTGGCGGCCTGGAAGTTCGTCACCCTGGTGGCCTGCATGATGATCGGCACGGCCTCGTTGCCGCACATCCTGATGCGCTACTTCACCACCCCGACGGTGCGTGCGGCGCGCAACTCGGTGGCGTGGTCGCTGTTCTTCATCTTCCTGCTCTACTTCTCGGCCCCGGCCCTGGCGACCTTCAGCAAGCTCTCGCTGATCGATCCGACACTCGCCACGTCCATCATCGGCCGGTCGATCGAGCAGGTGTCCTCGCTGGAGTGGGTGCAGCGCTGGGGCGAGATCGGGCTGCTGGCGATCCGCGACTCCAACGGCGACGGCATCCTGCAGATCAACGAGTTCTTCCTGAATCCGGACATCATCGTGCTGGCCACGCCGGAGTTCGCGGGCCTGCCCTACGTCATCTCCGGCCTGGTGGCCGCAGGCGGCCTGGCGGCGGCGATGTCCACCGCCGACGGCCTGCTGCTGGCCATGGCCAACGCCCTGTCGCACGACCTGTACTACAAGATCATCGATCCGAAGGCCGAAACCCGGAGGCGCCTGCTGACCTCCCGCATCCTGCTGCTGGTCATCGGCGCGGTCGGTGCGCTGGTGGCGAGCCTCAAGCTGACCGGCATCCTCGGCGCGGTGGCCTGGGCGTTCTGCTTCGCGATGTCGGGGCTGTTCTGGCCGCTGGTGCTGGGCGTGTGGTGGAAACGCGCCAACCGGCAGGGCGCCGTCGCCGGCATGGTGGTGGGCCTGTTCACCGGCTGGTGGTACCTGCTGGCGGTGCGCAACCCCGATGCCTGGTTCGGCCTGTCGCAGCCCTGGCTCGGCTTGGACGACATCCGCTTCGGCATCGTCGGGTTCACGGCCAGCTTCATCGCCATGGTGGTGGTGACGCTGATGTTCCCGGCTCCGGACGAGGAGATCCAGCGCATGGTGGACGATGTGCGCGTCCCGCGCGGCGACACCGTCATCTCCAGCAAGAAGACCGGTTGATCCCCGCGCGCTGATGGGAAGCGACACCCGGTGCCGGGACGAGGCGACTCGCCCCGGCACTCGGGCTTCATGAGATGATCAGGTCGCCGTTCCGGGGCAACGGGGTTCGGAGTTTTCGATGGTCACAGGGGTACCCATTTACGCGATCGTGCTCGACTACGTCCTGGGCATGGTCATGTGGACGCTGATCGGCCGCTTCGGCATGCAGCTGTTCCTGCGCGAAGACAGCAATTTCTTCTTCAGCCGCTTCTTCATTCGCGTCACCGACCCGCTGCTCAGGCTGTTCAAGCCCATCACCCCGGGCTTTCTTATCAAGCCGATGGTGCCGCTTTATGTCGCCTGGTTCTTCTTCATGGCCCGCTTCTACGTGATGCCCTGGCTGCTGGGCTATTCGGTGATGGGCATGCTGTCCTTCCCGCTGGAGGGGCAGATCGCACAGGGTGTGTATCACCTGGGAAACCTGCTGCTGGGACGCTAGACAGCATTCGAATCCCCCGCACGAGTGTTCGCGGCCTGCCGGATCGCACTTCCGGGCCTCGTGGGGAACGTTGCGCCGCGCCGCCCGTTTCGACTCGTTTCCCGCTCTCCACCACCGACTCCGCGCCCGCCCGCGGCTCAGTCCGATCCGTCGGCGAACCGCGCGATCGCCCCGGCGTCCAGGTACTGGCGCAGCTCGCGGCGGACTTCCTGCCAGTGGTAGCGCACCGAGTTGCGCACGATCTCCTCGTCCAGCGCCATGAAGCTCTTCACCACCGGTGCCCAGCGCACCAGCGCTGCCGGGCTCTCGTGGAAGCAGCCGTCGCCGTCCTCCACGCCATGCCAGTGGGTGAGCGCGACGCGCGCGCGTACCCGACCGGCATGCGCGGGAAACTCCGCGTCCGCCTCGGCGGGCACTCCGGTTTCGTCCAGGGTCCGGTCCAGCAGCGAGAGCATGAGGTCGCGGATGCGTTCGGCCGGAAGGTCGGTTCGCTGCGCCAGCAGGCCGCCGGCATAGACGCCGATGTCCGACAGGCAGGCGAGCCACATGTGCCATTTGGCGATGTTGACGGAGACCAGGAGTTCGTCGCTTTCGAACAGCTGCGGGTAGCGCTGCCCGGCGCGGGTGCGCAGGTAGCCGTAGAGGCTGGTCTGGGCGATGAAGCTGGCGCGCGAGGACAGGAAGGCACGCAACGCCTCCGGGGTCTCGACCGGCTCGCGACGGACCTTGCCGCCGATGCCGAGGTACTCCCGGCACTGGGCGAACAGCTCCCCGACGCTGGCCTGGATCCTCTCTGCAAGGCTGTGGCTGTGGCTGTGGTTCATCGGGGGCGGGCGGGTCGCGATCGTCGGAAACCGCACTTTGACCCATGCGGTCACTGGCGGGCAATCCGACATTGGTCCCTCCGACGGGATCGCGCGGCCGCGCCGTCGCCGGATCTGGGGCGGCAGGCCACCAAGCGCACCCGAGTGACTTCGGGTCTCCCGCAACAGCCCCCGGAACGCGGCAAGCCCCGCGCGGTCGCCGCGAGCGGAACCGGTACCTCAGCGCGGCGGCGCGGCAAGTTCCCTGGCATCCAGGAAACCATCGCGATTGAGATCCTGGCGGTTGAAGCGATCGGTCAGGCGTGCCCGGTATTCGGCGCGGTTGATCGGCTTGCCCTTGCCTCCCGGCTGCTCGTCCGCGGTCAGAACGCCGTCGCCGTTGCGATCCATCCCGTCGAAGGCGTAGCTCATCCAGTCCAGGTACTCGGCCAGCGACACGCGGCCGTCGCCGTCGCCGTCCATGCGCGCGAGGTATTCCCCGGTTTCGGTGACCTGCGCCCGGAGCGTCGGCACCGCCGCCGCGACGACCGAAGCGACGAGCACCGACACGAAAAAGCCCGGCCGTCGCCGGCCGGGCTCGTCGATCTCTCGCAGCGGCGGAATCCCGCCCGGGCTCACGCCCGCGCGGTCTGCAGCGAATAGCCCTTCAGCCGCGCCGAGTACTCCTGCAGTGCGCGGATGCCGCTGGCCTCGGCCTCGTGGCACCAGGCCTGCAGCTGGCGCAGGCGCTCGCTGGCGTCCTGGCTGCGCGCCTCCAGCAGCGCGGTCAGGCGCGCGCGGTATTCGATCAGGGTGTG
Organism: Luteimonas salinilitoris; assembly: GCF_041300785.1. Taxonomy (NCBI): domain Bacteria; kingdom Pseudomonadati; phylum Pseudomonadota; class Gammaproteobacteria; order Lysobacterales; family Lysobacteraceae; genus Luteimonas; species Luteimonas salinilitoris. The sequence continues at coordinate 5,677 of NZ_JBFWIB010000021.1, read as the reverse complement.
GATCCGCGGACGCTGCTCGACCCACTGCTGCAGCTCCTGGCGCGCTTCCGGCTCGAGCCAGCGGCCGTCGTCGACCAGGCCCTTGCGCAGCTTGCGCGGCAGCAGCGCACGCAGCTTCTCGCCGGCGGCCCGTGCCTCCTCGCGCAGCGCCGGCTTGATCACCTTGCGCTGGTAGTCGGTCATCGCCTGGAAACGGTGCGCCAGCAGCGCGCGCATGGTGTCGGTATCGGGCACGTTGATGTTCGGTCGCACGTCGAGCGACGGCGCCACCCGCAGCACCTTCGCCAGGCCGAGCTTCTCCAGGCCCTTGATGGTCGCCCAGCCGATGTCGAACTCCCAGCGGCGCAACGCGAACTTGGCCGAGCTCGGGAAGGCGTGATGGTTGTTGTGCAGCTCCTCGCCGCCGATCCATACGCCCCACGGGGTCAGGTTGGTCGCGGTGTCGGTGGTCTCGAAGTTGCGGTAGCCCCACCAGTGGCCCAGGCCGTTGACCACGCCGGCGGCCCAGAACGGGATCCACGCCATCTGCAGCGCCCACACCGCCACGCCGGCGAAACCGAACAGCGCGAACATGACGAACAGCAGCAGGGTCGGCCCGAGGGTCGCGTGCGGGGTGTAGACGTGGCGCTCGATCCAGTCGTCGGGGCAGCCCTTGCCGTACTGCTCGATGTCGCCGCGCTGCGCGCGCGCCTCGCGGTACAGCTCCACGCCGCGCCAGAACACCGTCGAGATGCCCTTGAACTGCGGGCTGTGCGGATCGTCTTCGGTCTCGCACTTGGCGTGGTGCTTGCGATGGATGGCCACCCACTCGCGGGTGATCATCGAGGTGGTCAGCCAGGTCCAGAAGCGGAACACGTGCGCGAGCAGCGGATGGAAATCGACGCCGCGGTGCGCCTGGCTGCGGTGCAGGTACAGGGTGACCGACAGGATCGTCAGCTGGGTGGCGACCAGGAAGAGCAACGCGAGGGGCCAGAAGCCGAACTGCAGCAGGCCACCGGCAAGAAAATCGAGCAGGGGAGCGGGCATTGGGGAGATCAAAAGCGGTGAGTCCGGTCATGATGGGGCGTGGGATGGGCGAATGCCATCCCTGCGCGACCGTACGGAGCCCTGCGTCGTTCAGCTGACGCTTGCCGTGGCCGGGAAATGCCGCCACTTTCGCGACATGCCTGAACTCCCTGAAGTCGAGACCACCCGGCGCGGCCTCGCCCCGCACCTGGAAGGACGCCGGATCCGGTCGGTGCTGCTGCGCCGCCCCGACCTGCGCTGGCCGATCCCGGACGACATCGCGGCGCAACTGCCGGGCCGCCGCATCGAAGCGGTGCGCCGGCGCGCGAAATACCTGCTGCTCGACACCGATGCCGGCAGCGCGCTGCTGCACCTGGGCATGTCCGGCAACCTGCGGGTGCTGCCGGCCGCCACGCCGGCACAGGCGCATGACCACGTCGATTTCGTACTCGCCGGGAACCGCGTGCTGCGCTTCAACGACCCGCGGCGCTTCGGCTGCCTGCTGTGGCAGCCGGCCGGCCAGACGCATCCGCTGCTGCAGGGCCTCGGCCCGGAACCGCTGTCGGACGCCTTCGACGGCGATGCGCTGTTCGCGCGCAGCCGCGGCCGCAAGGCGTCGGTGAAATCGTTCCTGATGGACCAGCGGGTGGTGGTCGGCGTCGGCAACATCTACGCCGCCGAAGCGCTGTTCGCGGCCGGCATCTCGCCGCTGCGGCCGGCGGGACGGGTGTCGCGCGCGCGCTACCGCGGGCTCGCCGATGCGGTGAAGGCGATCCTGGAGGACGCGATCGGCCGCGGCGGCACCACCCTGCGCGACTTCCTGAGTCCCGACGGCGCGCCCGGCTACTTCGAGCAGGACCTGGCCGCCTACGGCCGCGGCGGCGCGCCATGCCGTCGTTGCGGCCGCGCGCTGCGGCACGCTCCGATCGGCCAGCGCGCCACCGTATGGTGCGGCCACTGCCAAAAATAGCGGTGCATCCCGGGCCTCGGCCCGTCAATCCACCGCATGGCCATACGCCCGACATCGGCATAGGGTGGGCCTCGGCCCACCACATGGCCGGGCACGGACCGTCCGCTCCCACAGGCCACTCCCACGGACTGCCGGGAGCCGCCACTGCAGGTATATAGTGACCGCCTGTCGCGGGGGAAGGCGATGGCGGACACCGCCGACATCACACAATGGCTGAACGCGGCGCGCGAAGGCGACCGCGGCGCGCTCGATCGGGTGCTGTCCACGCTCTACCAGGAACTGCACGCGATGGCGCGACGCCAGCTGGCCGGCCAGTACGGCCAGACCCTGGACGCGACCGCGCTGGTGCACGAGGCCTACCTGAAGCTGATCGGCGGCAACGGCGCACGCTTCGAGGACCGCGCGCACTTCTTCGCCTACGCCGCCTCGGCCATGCGCAGCGTGGTGGTCGACTATGCGCGCCAGCGCCTGGCGCGCAAGCGCGGCGGCGACCAGCACCGCGTGACCGACCTGCCCGAGGACCTCGCCGGCGGGCTGCGCCTGGACGAGGAGATGTTGGGGCTCGACACGGCATTGACCCAGCTGCACAAGGCCGACGCCCGCCTGGCACGGGTGGTCGAACTGCGCTATTTCGCCGGCCTGTCGGAACTGGAGATCGCCGATCTGCTGCGGCGTTCCGAACGCAGCATCCGCCGCGACTGGCAGAAGGCGCGGATGTTCCTGCTGGCGGCGCTCCAGGATGAACCGGCACCCTGAAACCACCATGCGGGCCGCCCGGCGGCAGGGGCCGGGACGCGGCCGCCGCGGCCTGCACGACGACATGGCTCCCTGAGAACGCCATGGACCCGGAACGCTGGCACAGACTGTCGCCGCTGCTCGACGCCCTGCTCGAACTGACGCCGGACGAACGTGCCGCCAGCCTCGCCTCGACGCGCGAGGAAGACCCCGAGCTGGCAGCCGACCTCGAGCAGTTGCTCTCGCTGCAGCAGGCGCACGGGGACTTCCTCGAGACGCCGCTGGTGGCGCCGTTGCCCGGGGCGCGCCCGGGCAGCGAGGTCGGTCCCTACCGCCTGGAGCGGCTGCTCGGGGAGGGCGGCATGGGCCAGGTCTGGCTGGCCAGCCGCGCCGATGGCCTCTACCAGCGCCGGGTCGCGCTGAAGCTGCTGCGGCCGGGCCTCGCCGATCCCAACCTGCGGCTGCGCTTCACCCGCGAGCGCGAGATCCTCGCCCGCCTCGAGCATGCCCACATCGCGCGACTGCTCGACGCCGGGATCAGCGCCGACAACCAGCCGTACCTGGCGCTGGACTACGTCGACGGCGAGCCGATCACCGACTGGTGCGTCGCGCGCGCGCTCGACCTGCGTTCGCGCCTGCGCCTGTTCCTGCAGGTCTGCGACGCGGTCAGCCACGCCCATGCCAACCTGATCGTGCACCGCGACCTCAAGCCGTCCAACATCCTGGTCACGCCGCTGGACGAGGTGCGGCTGCTCGACTTCGGCATCGCCAAGCTGCTCGACAGTGCCGAACTGCCGGAACAGACGCGGACCGGCGTGCGCACCTTCACCCTGCACTACGCCGCGCCCGAGCAGATCCGCGGCGAACCGGTCACCACCGTCACCGACGTCTACTCCCTCGGCGTGGTGCTGTACGAGCTGCTGACCGACGCCAAGCCGTACGAACCCGAGCGGCATAGCGACGCGCAATGGGAACAGGCGATCCTCGATACCGATCCGGCCAAACCGTCGTCGCTGCTGCTGCGTCGCGCCGATGCCGGGTCCGCCGACTCGGCCGCCCTGCGCCGGCGCGCGCGCGCGATCGCCGGCGACCTCGACAACATCGTGCTCAAGGCGCTGGCCAAGCGCTACGAGCAGCGTTATCCATCGGTCGAGGCGCTGGCCCTGGACCTGCAACGCCACCTGGACGGCAAACCGGTGCTGGCGCGGCCGCAGCGCATGGCCTACCGCCTCCGCAAGTACCTGCGCCGGCACCGCTGGGCGCTGTCGACCGCGGCCCTGGTGACGGCGGTGCTGTCGACCGCACTCGGCCTGGTCGCCTGGCAGGCGCGGCTTTCGCTGCAGGAGGCGGCGCGTGCACAGGCGATGCAGGATTTCATCATCGGCCTGTTCCAGAACGCCGGCAGCCTGCCCGACGGCGCGCCGCTGGACGTGCGCCAGCTGCTGGCCGCGGGCGTGGAGCGCGGCGACATCGAACTGGCCCGGCAGCCGCTGGCGCGCGCGGAATTGCTCGGCGTGATCGCACGCCTGCGGACGGGACTGGGCGATCACCCGCAGGCGCTGGCACTGTTGCAGAGGCAATCGGCGCTCCTCGCCACGCTCGACCGCTCCCCCGCCAGCCTGCGGCTGGAGGCGGCCAGCGATCTCGGCCATGTGCTGCGACAGCTGCAGCGGCCCGGGAACTGCGTCGCCGCCATGCAGCCGTTGCACCCGCTGGCACGGCGGCAGGAACGACGGCTGCCGCTGCAGGTCGCCGGATTCTATTCCCAGCTCGGCCGCTGCCATCGCGCGCTGGGCGAGCGCGAACCTGCCGGCGTCCTGTTCCGGCGCGCGCTCGCGCTGCGCCAGGGTCCGCTCGACAGCCGCTCCGGCATCGCCGAGAGCCTGGCCGACCTGGCGGGACTGCACGCCGACGCCGGCAACCGCGTCGAGGCCCTGCGCGAGCTGCGCGCGGCACTGGCGCAGCTGCGCGACAGCGTCGGCGAGCGTCATCCGCTGGCGATCGAGATGCTGCGCGACGTCTGCGCGCTCGAGCGCCACGAGCGTGGACTGGAGGCGGCCGAACACGAGTGCGCCCATGCCGTATCGCTGGCGGTGGCGCTGCACGGGGCGCAACACCACGTCACCATCGATGGCCGGCGGCAGCTGGCCGCGATCCACGCCGAACAGGGGCACTACGCCGAAGCCGACGCCGAATACCGCGGCCTGCTGGCCTGGCAGGTGGCGCGCCTCGGGCCCAATCACGGCGACGTGGCGCAGACCTACCGCCACCTGGCCTTGATCGCCTGGGAACGCGGCGAGGCGCCGCAGGCGTTGCGCGACCTGCGCCGTGCGGCGGCGATCTGGCGCAACGACGGCGATCGCCCGCGGCTCGGAAGCGTGCTGTGCGAGCAGGCCATGGTGCTGCACGGCAGCGGCGACTCCGTCGCCGCGCAGCCACTGCTGGAGGAAGCGCTGCAGCTGCCGCGGCAGGCCCCGCCGCAGGCGCAACCTTGCGATGCGATGCGCCTGGCCGGCGATGTCGACGCCGCGCTCGGCAATACCGGGCGCGCCCGCGAACGCCTGCGCCTGGCGGTCTCCACGAACGCCGGAAGCCGGGATGGCGCCGCGGCGCGTGCCGAACTGGCGCTGGCGGCGTTGGAGGCGCGGCATGGCGATGCGCAGGCACTGCAGCAGCTCGAGCGCCTGGGCGCGCCGACGCAGACCGATCCGGCCACGCGCGACGTGGCCTGGCTGGCCCGCGGCCATGTCGCGGCCCTGGGCTGCGACGGGCCGCGACGTGCGCAGGCGCTGGCCACGTTGCGCGGGCTCGACGAGGAGATCCACCGGGCCCTGCCCGAGGGCGGCAGCGCGCTGCGCGAAGTCCGTTCCCTGCGGCGCGCCTGCGACGCCTCCGGGAGATGACGCGGCCTAGGGCCTGTTAACGCTTCCCGAGCAGGTCGCGCCGGGCCTGAGGGTGTGCGGGGCA
>NZ_JBFWIB010000020.1:0-42660 GCF_041300785.1 Luteimonas salinilitoris | reverse complement strand
TCTCCTAACAAACAGCGAGAGCGGAAGGCTTAAGTTCGGAGCACTGCGGCTTCGGGGGCTTAGCAACACGGCATTCTTCCGTAAAGGTAACTCTCTGATGCGGCTTTCCGTTTTCACCATATCAATTTCGTTTCTTGCCGTTCACCTCGCCATCGCCGCATTGGTACCCCTCTTTGATGATGAAACCTACTACGCACTGTGGGCCCGCGATCTGGCGCTTGGTTATTACGATCATCCGCCCATGATCGCCTACATGATCCGCATGGGAACCAACCTCTTCGGTGAAACCTCGCTCGGCATCCGCCTGTTTCCGGTTATTGGTTTTGTCGCCTCGGGATACCTCGTGGGCGATATGGCGCGGCGCATGTCCGGTGGCGCTGTGGGTCTGCCAGTGCTGGCGACAACGCTCTATAACCTTAGCCTGCTTGTCTTCGCTCTGGGCAGTTTCGCCACCCCCGACGCGCCCTCAACCTTGTTCTGGGTCGCCGCACTTTGGGCCGCGATCCGCGCGACCAACACGCCCCCAGACACACGTTCCGCGATGCTATGGTGGGTCTGCACAGGTCTACTCATCGGGTTCGGCGGCCTGTCGAAGTTCACCAATGCCTTTCTGGCCTTCGGATTGCTGGCCTACCTGATTGCCACGCTAAAAGGCCGCGCGTACCTGCTCACACGTCTGCCCTATATGACCGTGGTAGCGGCGATTCTGCCGCTTCTGCCCTATCTTTTCTGGAACCTGCAAAACGATTGGCTCGGCTTGGAACGCCAAGGCGCGCGCCTCGTCGCCTCCGGCTTCTCGACCCGATATCTTGGGGAATATGCCGCGCTCCTGCTCCTGGCGCCGACACCATTGGTCACCTGGTTCGCCTTCCGAGCTCTCAAGGCCCCGCCAAAAGACAGCGCGCTGCTGGTCTGGAGCTCTGTTCCGCTCCTGCTCTACTTCGCCTATCACGCGACACATGCGCCAGTTCAAGCCAATTGGATCGTGCCGCTGCAGGCGCTCTTCGCCATTCCTGCGGCCTTTGGCCTCGCTCAAGCGCAGTCGCCGCGGCTTTGGACCAAGGCTACCCTCGCCATCGCATTGTTGATGAGCGTCGGTTTAGTCGCGACCGCCTTCAATCCGGTCACCCCGATCGGCACGACCGACAATCCACCAAACCAAACGCGCGGATGGTCAGCGACCCAAGATGCCATCACTGAACTGCTCGCGGAAACGGGCGCAACATGGATCGCCACGACCGACTACGCTCGAACCGGATCGCTCGCGCTTCGTTTTCCGCAAGTGCGCGTCTGGTCCGTGGCTCAACTGCAGCGCTACGGCTTCCGTGGCGCCTTCCCTACCGAATTGTGCACCGCCCCCGGCCTCTTAATCGAGCGGGCAAGACGGTCGGAAACGACCTCTGAGACAGCCCCAAGCCTCTTTGAAACAGTCGAAGCCACTCATGCAGCCATTCGAACGCAAGACGGAGTTACACTGATGCGATATCATCTAACACCGGTATCCCGGGTTAAATTGCCCGATTTGTGCCCAAACTAACGTACACGGCCTGGTCGCCATGCTTGCGAAGTAAGCTGGCGAATCCGACGCTACAGCTATCACGCCGTAAGTGAGTCAGCGTGTGAGTCACACGCCTGACGACGTATCAAGAAAGCCAACGGAATCAATCACGTATTGGCGGTGTGCGACTGCTGGTGGGCCATTCGTTGATCCAACGCGGTCCGATACAGTCCAGTTGGATACGATAAACCCAGGAAATCACGGGGTTTTTCGTTTTTGAGGCCCCAGCCAGTCGCATTGCATCCGGAGTGCAACGCCGGAAGGGGCACTCGCACCGGCTCTCGGCTATGCGGGAGGCGATGTCGAGATCAAACGCTCGTGCAGCGGCTTTCTGTAACGTCGGCTCACCGGCAGCTCGACGCCGGTGCGCAAAACGACCGCATATTCTCCAGAACTTTGAAGCGTGAGCCCGCGGACGCGCTCGAGGTTCACGATGGTCGAGCGGTGGATGCGGATGAAGGCGTCGCCGAGATCCCGTTCGAGCTCCGACAAGGTGCGGCGGATCACATGCGTCTCCCGCCCGACGTGCAGGCAAGCATAGTAGCTCGCGGCTTCCACCCAATCGATGTCCGGCACATCGATGAAAAGCAGCCGCCCCGGCGATTTGACGACAACCCGGCGCGGCGCCTGCCGATGCGACGCATAGTGCGCGATCTTCTCCTTCGCGCGAGCCAGCGCCCTCATGAAACGCGCGTCATCGAAAGGCTTCAGCAGGTAGTCGAGCGCGCCAGCCTCGAAGGCACACAGCGCATATTCATCGTGGGCAGTCACGAAGATGATCGTCTGGGGCAGATCGGCGCCCAGCAATTCCAGGACATCGAAGCCACCGCACTCGGGCATCTGCACGTCGAGGAACACCAGATCCGGCTTCCGGTGCCGAATGGCCTCGACGGCCTCCGCTCCCGAGGCGCATTCCTCGATCGATCCGATGTCGGGGTCGCGGCGCAGCAAGAGCGTGAGATTGCGCCGGGCGAGGGGCTCGTCGTCGACGACGAGGGTGCTGATTGGCGTGCCGCGCCGGTCGGACGGCGTCATGCGGCATCGGCCAGGGGCAGTGTCACGACCACTTCGACGCCGCCGCCCTCCACGCTCCTGACGAGAAGATCGGCAGCGTCGCCGTGCATGATCTGCAGTCGCCTGCGCAGATTTGCGAGGCCGACGCCGGCGCTCTTCGACTCCCAATCGGCCGCGAAGTCCGAGCCGTCGTTATAGACGCTGAGACACAGGGCCGCGTCCTTTCTCACTGCCGCAACGCGGATCTCTCCGCCCGCCACCCGCTCCGCCAGCCCATGCTTGATGGCGTTTTCCACGAGAGGTTGAAGCAGGAGGCTCGGGACTCGTGTGTCCATCAGTGCTTCCGGAATATCCACGCTGTACCCAAGGCGCTCTCCGAAGCGGACCTTCTGGATGTCGACGTAGCGCTGAAGATACTCGACCTCCTCCGCGAGCGTCACCTCCGGCCTGTGGAAGTCCTGGGACGCGCGGCGGAGGATTTCGCTGAGGCCGACGATCATGCCTACTGCCGCTGCCTTGCGGCCATCGCGCACCAGCCCGGCGATGGAATTGAGCGTGTTGAACATGAAGTGCGGCTCCATCTGGCGGCACAGCGCCGCGAGCTGGGCTTTCGAAAGCTCTGCGTTGAGCTGTGCGGTCTCGGCGATCTTGCGCGCAACCTTGTCCCGCGAGTCCACAAGATAGGTGATGGCCAGGATCAGCGCATAGGCAAACACGCAGATCAACCCGTGAAAAACCAGCGTCGCGCTCAACGTGTCCCAGAAGGTTGGCGCCTGCCGATGCGTCCAAGGATTGAAGAGCATCTGCAGTGCCGCAGACCACGCCTCCGCGATCATGCTGATGGCGAACAACGCCAAGAGATGAGCAGCGATGCCTCGCGCCGTGGGGGCGGGAATAATCGGGCGCCGCCTGGCCAACTTGATGACGAATGGGGTGGCCAGCGCCCAAGGCAGCCAAGCGGCCATTTCGGTCACGAAGAGCAGCAGTTCTCCGCCATGCCTTCCCAGCGCATGCAGGATCAAGACGGACTGAGTGGCCTCGAACACCGCGCCGGCGGACCAGAACACGGCGATCCATCGCCAGCTGATGGTCTGCGCGGAAGGGGCGGCGGCGTGGGTCATGCCGGCGATACTAGTCCAAGCAAACAAAAGGTGCGCATCGATGCAGCGAAACGCCAGATGGCTGCAGCGAGCTGCCTTCGCCTGCGCGATCGGCGCCCCTAAGCTGGGTGCGGCAATGGCGAGAGGAAGCACTTCATGCACGGCGCGCGCTCCTGGTTGTTTTCACGTTCCGCCGTGCGCGCTGATGCCATCGCGCCACTGTCACGGCTCGGAGGGATCGTTCTGACATTTGCCGCCGCCGCGCCGGCGGCGGCCCAGGACAACGCCGTCACCAGCGCTGCGGACGCGTTCGGCGAGCGCGTCGGGATCGAGCAATCGGGTCTCTATACCGAGAGCCAGGTGCGCGGCTTCGATCTCAATGACAGCGGCGCCTATCGCATCGACGACGCCTATTTCAGTCGTGCCCAAGCGCTGGACGACACGATTCTGGCGGGTGTGAGCGTGCGCGTCGGCGTGAACGCCGCGCGCCTCCCTTACCCTGCGCCCTCGGGAGTCGTGAACTATCGGTTGCGCGAGGCCGGGCCGACGAACGAGCTGCGGGTAGGTGGGGGCTTTCGCGATTTCGGCACGCGCGTGGTCCAGGGCGACGTTTCGTGGCGTGCAGGGGCGTTCAGCCTCGCCGGCGGCGTCGTGTGGCGCCCCGTGTGGCATCTCGCGCAGGGCTATCGCGGCTCGGGCATCAATGGCGGCGCCGTGGTCGGCTGGAACGTCGCGCCCGGTCACCGGCTGCGGGTGTTCGGATCGGTCAATGACCGCGAATATGACGGCGACTATGCGGTCATCCCGACCGCAGGGGCGATCCCGCCGAACCTGCGGAAGCTGCACCAGTATTCGCCGGAGTGGGCGCGGACCGTGGCCACGACCACCAACCTTGGCCTCCTCTACCGCGGCGAGCTCCACGGTTTCACCGTCGACGCATCGGCCTTCCGCTCGGTCTTCTCCCTCGACAATGCGGACAACACGCTGATCTCGTCGGACGCGCAGGGGAACGCTACCGCCACCACGCTGCGGACCCCGAAGCGCGACTACCGGGTCTCGAATACCGGTGAGATCCGGCTGGGGCGCGCATTCGATACGGGCGATTTCGGAAACCACGTCACGCTGTCGCTGCGCGGCCGGGACACCACCACCGAGCTCGCCTCCAGCCTCGCCATTCCGCTGGGCGCTTTCGACCTCGCCACCGGCGACCCGCCGGATATGCCGGAACGCCCATGGTCCGGCACGCGCGGCGAAGACACCGTCACGCAAACTACCGCCTCGGCGGGCTATGGCCTCACCTGGCGCGACCGGATCCAGCTGCGCCTCGCGGCGCACCGGACGCGCTATCACAAGACGGTGCTCTCGACGTCCGGCGCGACGAGCGAGCGCCTCAGCGAGACGACGCACTACAACGCTTCCGCCGTCGTCAACCTGAGCGACCGCGCCGCAGTGTTCGGGAGCTGGGTGACGGGGCTGGAAGAAAGCGGATCGGCGCCCGCGTCCGCGATCAACCGCGAGGAAGTCCTGCCGCCGGTGGAAGCCGAGCAGTTCGAGCTGGGCGCCCGCTACGCCCTTTCCCCACGGTTGACCTTGATCGGCGCGCTCTTCGACGTTTCGAAGCCCAGCCAGGGATTTCGTCTCGACCGTACGTTCGGCGTCGTCGGGGAGGTTCGCCATCGCGGCTTCGAGGCCTCGATCGCGGGGGAGCTCACCCCCGAGACCAGCATCCTGGCGGGCGTCGTCGCCTTCGAGTCCGAGCTCACCGGCACGCTTGTGGATGCCGGCCTGGTCGGTTCGCATGACGTAGGCGTCTCCCAGCGCGTCGCGAACGCCACAATCGTGCGTCGGTTCGGAAGAGATTGGTCGCTGGATGCCACAGTCAGCTACATGGGCGAGCGCTGGGCCGACACGGCGAACAGCTTCAAGGCCGTGACGACACTGAGCCTGGGCCTGCGCCATGGCTTCATGCTCGGCGGCCGCCGGGCCGACCTGCGCATCCTGGGTTCGAACCTCCTCGGCGAAGAGGGTTATCTGGTCGCGTCGTCCGGGCTCCTTTCGCCCGTCCCGCCGCGCACCGTGCGGGCGGTGCTCACGGTCGCCCTTGGCGCAAATGATTAGGATGTTCGCGCGAGGGAAATCCCGTCACGGAGATCGGCTCGTCGAGCTGCGGGATTCCATCCGGGCACACCCGTCGCATCGTGTCGCGGGTTGTTGCACCCATTCAACGCGGAAATCCAGCGGCACCGCCTAGAAACGGCAAATCCCTCGGATTTCAAGCCTAAGCGCCGAGACGTTCATGAGCCAGGCGCATCTCGACGATGGCCCGGATGGAGGAACTGCAATGGTCATGCAGTGAGTCGTCATTCCGGTGCAGTAAGCGGTCTCGATCCGTGTGTCGTTCGCACCTACACTGACTCTCCGAATTTCGGAAACGGGACTACTGATATGAAGAAGCATGCAGTGTGGCTGGTGGCTGCAGTATTGTTGTCTTCGCTGAGCGCTTGCAGTCGCGTAACGGCAACCGAGAAGGATGGCAACGCACCTGCCACCGATCCACGTCTCGGTCTGGTGACCGAACTCGCCGCTACGGGCCCGCATCCCTCATTGGGCAATCAGGCGGAAGTTGTCGGCCGCCTCGTCGGAACGTGGGATGTCGAATACACCCACTTCGCGAAGGACGGCGAGACGACTCACCGCACAGGTGAATTCATCGTCGGATGGGTCATGGACGGGCGAGCCATCCAGATTCTCTGGATCGTCAATCCTTCCGGGATACGCAAGGATCGGGAGGTCTACACGAACCTGCACTGGCTCGATCCGAAGTCGCGAGCGTGGCGCTCGGCCTTCGTCGATCCGGAACACGGTTCAGTCGCCAGATTTACGGGCGGCCCGGTGGGACACGATCGGTTCGTGCTCGAAACCGAGGATTTCGGCAGCGGGCAATCGCGATGGTCAGCCAATGACATCCGGCCCGACTCCTTTGTCTGGCGCGATGAGGCGTCCAGCGACGGCGGCAAGACTTGGAGATTACAGGCGGAGTATCAGATGAAGCGGCGGGGCGCTGCCCCAGCCGCGCAGTAATCGTCATTACCGAGCACGTTCGCGCCGACAAGGCGATAAGTGGTGACCAGACGCTGAGAGCTCTAATTCGCCTCTAACCGCATCGCGTCTTAGTTCGTTTCGGTACGCAGGAGGCGAAGACCGAATAAGCCGCTGGTTCGCCGCCCGGCGAGGGCGACCAACTTGATCGTCAAGCCTCGTTGAACAGCAGCTTGAGCGAGGTCCTGATGCAAAGCGATCTTGTGCTCGACGAACGTGTCTTTCGCATCGCCCTGCAGCCTGATCGTCGTCAGCCGACGCCCATCGACCAGCAGGTCGAAGCCTTCGTTGTGATCGCCGCCGTAGAAAGTAAGCATTAGTTCGATGGCGGTGGCCGGACCGGTGCCTTCCTGTGCTTTCAGCCGATAGGAAATCCACTTGCCGGTGTCGCGCCAGTGGCGCCCCATACGGACGCCGGTGCTGCTGTCCTCGCCCTGGTACTGATGATCGACCTCGGGCTGCTGTTCGCCCGGAACCACCTGATCCAGGGTGCGATCCTCCAGCGCCTGTCGCCTGCGTTCGTCGGCCTCGATCTGGCGGACCACAGCGGGATAGGCGGATGCAGTGGCGGTACGCCAGTACACGAGATAGCGCGCGTCATGCACACGGAACAGCGGCTCCAGCTGTAGTGCATTGAACGCGGCGGGTCGGATCAGTCCGCCGGCCTCGAAGGTGAGCGGGCGTCCCGGCACTGGCCTGACCTGCGTCGCCAGCGCATCCCGATCGCCGACCAGCATCGGCGCGCGGTCCAAAGGCAGATACGGGCCCGGGGCGACGTGGCTACCGCGGCCAGCGTCGGCGATCAGCCCGTCCAGCTCCTCGGTACCGGTGCGGGCGGCCAGCACGATCGGACCATGCATGAGCGCCACGTAGTCCGAACCGTCCGGCAGTCCTTCGGCGCGGGTGCGCATGGGCAAGTCGATCTCGACGGTATCCCCGTTGGCCCAGTCGCGCTCGATGCTGGCATAGGAGGAGGGAGTGGACTGCAGCGACCAGGGCTTGCCGTTGACGCGTACGTTGAGCGGCCCTTCCAACCAGTGCGGATGGCGCAGACGCAGTCGGAAGCGCTGCGGCCTGCGCAGCTGCAGGGACAGCCGGCTCGATTCCTCGTCCGGGAAGCGCGTGTCCTGGCGCAACACCAAGTCGCGCTCGCGCCACTGCAGTTGCGAAGCCATATACAGATTGACGGTCAGCGAGTGCGCGTCGTGGGCGTAGGCGAATGAACCATGGCGGCCGTGGTTCTCGATGCCGGTGCCGACGCAGCACCAGAAGCATTCCTGCGGCTGCGAATAGACCCGGTAGTGGCGCGGACGGATCGGGGTGAAGTAGACCAGGCCACCGTGCTGCGGATGCTGGCTGGAGAGAATATGGTTGAAAAGCGTGCGCTCGTAGAAATCGGCGTAGCGCGGCTGCGGATCCAGCCGGTACAGCTGTGTGCTCAGCCGCAACATGTTGTAGCTGTTACAGGTCTCCGGCCCTTCCGGCGATCCGAGCATCGCACTGAAGTCGCCGACAGGATTGAAATGCTCGCGCACGCTGTTGCCGCCGAAGGCGATGCTGCGCCGCCGGGTGACCGTCTCCCAGAAGAAGGCGGCCGCGTCGATCCAGGCCTGATCGTTGTCCAGTTCGCCGATGCGGGCAAAGCCGACGACCTTGGGAATCTGGGTATTGGCGTGCAGGCCGTCCAGCGCGTCTTCGCGGCGCAGCAGCGGCTCGAGCAGGGCACGGTGGGAAAAGCGCCGGGCCAACGCCAGATAGCGCCTGTCGCCGGTGATGGCATAGACGTCGGCCAGCACCTCGTTCATGCCGCCATGTTCGGTAGCCAGCAGCGCCTGCATCCGCTGCTCGTCGAGTCCGGCCACCAGGCGATCGGCCCAATCGGCGAAGGCGATCAGGACTTCGCGGGCCTGGCGGTTGCCCGCATACAACCAGGCATCGCGCAGGCCGGCGAACATCTTGTGCAGGTTGTAGAACGGCACCCACGCATTGCCCAGCGAAAAAGAACTGGCATCGACCGTGCCTGCCGCGACGCTGTTCCACAGCTCGCGGCCATTGGGGACGGCGCCAACGTAACCGTCGCCGTTGGCCTGCTGGCAAGCGGCCAGTTCCGCCACCATGTAGTCGAGCCGTTGGCGCATTTCGTCATCGCCCTGAGCGGCTTCCTGCGCCAAGGCCGACAAGTAGTGCCCGGCCGTATGCCCCTCCAGACCCATCGACTCCCAGTTGGGATACTTGGATGCGCGCGGCACCAACGCCGCTTCGATCCGATAAGGCGCGACCAGGCGGTCCACCGCCAGTGCGACCAGATAGCGACGGTTGAGCGCATGGGAGTGGGCGAACACTCCTTCACCGAGGTGGATATCGGCAAGCGCGAACATGCGGGTGACACCGGTTCCGGTATCGACGGCGCTGCCGGCCCATGCAAGACGCGGCACGGCCGCGGCCAAGGCCAGGGATTTGACGAAGGTGCGCCGGCTGAGTCCGCTGGTATGGTCGGTGCTCATGAGGGGGCGATGTGCGGTGGAGCGTGACGATGCGACGTCGTCACGGCTTCGTCGATGAGCCGTCGCTGGGGGTGAGACGGAACAGACGGGCGCCGTGCGGTGCGACCTGCGGCTTGAAAGTGCCGCTAACCGGCTTCAGCTGCGTGTGGCTCCACAGGTCGCGCACTTGCACCTGTCCCTGCAGTCCGAGCGCGGCCATTTCTACCGGGATCGGACGACTGTTGGCGGCCGCGGCGATGGCATCGCGGGTATCGAACACCGCCAAGTACTTGGACCTGCCGTCCGCCGCATCGGCGGCCCAGGCGATCAGTCCGTCGTCGGTGCGGAACAGTTGGCGATTGTGCGCGCTGTGCTGATTGACGGCGAGCACCTCGTCGTTGGTGAGCAAAGACAGGGTGAACGGATCGGTACGGGTCATGTCGCCACCATGAATCAGCGGCGAGCGCGCGATGCTCCACAAGGTCATCAGCGTGATCTGCTCGTCGCGGGTGAAGCGGGTAGGCCGATCGAACTCGACGATGCCCAGCGGCAACATGTCCGCATCCGGCCACGCGCCGGCGATCCGGTACGGCGTCCAATCATGCAGGCGCTTGAACTGAGCCAGCAGCAGTTCCCAGCGATCCCAGAAATCGTCGCTGATCCGCCACATATTGGCATGCTGGTTGACGTGAGCGCCGGCGGATAAAGCAGTCTCGCCCGGCGAGGTGCTGAACACGATGGGCCGGCCGGTCTTGTCGATCGCCTTGCGGATGGCCTCGATTTCCGCCCGGTTTTGGTCATACGGGCGACTGAGATCGTCGACCTTGACGAAGTCCACGCCCCAGTCGGCCAGCTGCTGCATCAGCGAGTCGTAGTACGCCTGCGCACCCGGTTTGGACATGTCCACGCCGTACATGTCCGGGTTCCAGGCGCAGGTGCTATTGATATCGGCGATGTCCGCGGCACGCAGATCGGTGCCCAGGATCGGTGTGTTCTGCTTGACCGCCTGGCGCGAGATGCCGCGCATCATGTGAATGCCGAACTTCAGTCCCTTGCTATGCACGTAGTCGGCCAGCGGCCTGAAGCCCTGGCCGCTGGCGGCCGAGGGAAACTTCTCCGGCGCCGGCACAAGACGACTGAAGTCGTCCATGGCCAGGGTGGCGCCTTCCTCGTAACTGTGGCCCTTGGCGGTGGGCTGGTACCACTGGATATCCACGGTGATGTACTGCCAGCCGTGGGCCTTGAGCTTGGCCGCCATGAAGTCGGTCTGCTGCTTGATCTGCGCTTCGGTCACCGTGGTGCCGAAGGCATCCCAGCTATTCCAGCCCAGCGGTGGCGTGGCGGCCCATTGATGGAAATAGTTCGATGGCGGTGCGGCTATTGCCGCGACCGTCCCCATGGACAGGCTGCCGCCGAGCAGCAGGACAGCTAGAAGTCGCAGAAAGCTCGATTGGCGCATGGACCACTCCTGTACTTCCGGGCAGCGGACAGCCGTAGAAAACGCGCAGGGCCGCTTCATGTGGACAGGTTAGGACGGGCAGTGACCGTGGGTCCAATGAAAAGATTGGCCGCAGCCATGCCAAATTGACATGGTTGTGATTGCCCGTCTGACCGCCTGATACAGGCTAGCACTTCTCACATAGATAAGTGACAAACCTGGTTCTTCGAGCTTGGCAGCGCACCGCGTGCTTTGCTGACCCACTGAGCTTCCGCTCTCGGCTGCCGATTCAATCGGTCGATGCAACACATTGGAGGCCGCCGAAGCAGCAGGAGTGTTGCAGGTGAAGCGCAGGAAGAGGATCTACTGCACCGATTGCCAGAGGTCGCTGATGTGGGATCGCTGGCAACGAGGCGAATCCCCGCATCGGATCGCAGCATTGTTGGATCGGCACCACAGTTTGGTAAGGCGGCATCAGGCGTTCCGAGGCGCCAGCGATCCGCGCCGGGTCAGCGGAAGATCCTCTGTGCGAAGTGGTAGAGGTTGTTGGCCCAGCTGTCGCCGTCGTGGCCGTGGTCGTCGACGTTCCAAACGTGCGGGACGTCGTGCCGCTTCAGGTACGCATGCAGGTCCTGGGAGACGTTGATCAACCCGTCGCGGTTGCCGCACGACAGGTACAGCAGCATTCGCTCGCGCACCGCCTCGGGATCGGGCAGCAACTCCGCCGGCGGCCGGGTGTTGGGGGCCGGGGAGAAGGCGCCGATCCAGCCGAACGCGTCGGGGTGACCGAGGCCAAAGTTCAACGCCTGGCCGCCGCCCATCGAGAGCCCGGCGATCGCCCGCTGTTCCCGGTCGGCGTAGGCCGAATACTTCGCCTCCACCGCAGGCATGAGGAAATCCAGCAGGTCGTGTTCGAACCGGGCGAACCCGGCCGCGTTCTCCGGAGTGAAGACACGCTCCTCCGACGGACTGCGGTCGTCCGGCAGCGCGCGGCCGTTGGGCATGACGACGATCATCGGCACGGCCTTACCGGCGGCGATGAGGTTGTCAAGGATCGCGGGGGCGCGCACGTAGCCCCGCCATTCGTCCTGGTTGCCGCCGATGCCGTGCAGCAGGTAGAGCACCGGGTACTTCCGGTCGGCCGAATAGCCCACCGGCAAATAGACCTGCGCCCGCCGAAGCGTGCCGGTGATGCCCGAATCGTAGGCCAACTCCACTACCTGTCCCTGCGCAACGCCGGCGTCTACGTCCCTGAAACCGGCCGGCGCATCGGGAAACGCACGCACGTCGTCCGGGCCGAGCACGACGGGCCGGGCGAAGTTGGCGCGCGCCCGTTCGGGGGTGACCTGCTCCTCGTCCCGCGCGAACGAAGCGCCGGCGATGGAGAACAGGAGGATGCAGGCCAAGGCGCCGATCAGCCTCATGGGCAGGACCGCGCGAAGGCCAGCATCCAGGCGGCGATCGCCCTGTGGATTCCTCGCCTTCATCGGTCCGAAGGCTCCAGGATCACGGCAGCGCCGCCGGCCGACGACAGGCGCAGCGCGAGAGCGTCGCGCGCGGTCACGATGCGCTCGTTGCGCCGGACTTCGTCGGGCGCTTCGCCGTCTTCCCACACGGTCGCGCGGTAGCGGCCCGCAGGCAGGAAATGCAAGCCACCTGGGGTGTAGTCCATCGGTCCGACCAGCATGCGAGTGTACGGCAGCATCAAGTTGTGCTGCGGCGTGATCCGTCGGTCCATCTTGTTCCATTCGGCGTCTGCTTTCATCTGCGCTCCTTCTTCAAACCAGGCCGTTGCCGTGGATCTTCAGGACGATGGCGATCGAGCCGGCGAGCCCTTCGGGCAGGCGCACTTCGAGCCCCCTGCGGCTGCGCTCGAACGGCAGGCTTTCCGCCGAGCCCAGCGCCTCGACGCGCTCGATGGTGCCTGGTGCCAGCGCCGAGTCCTCGGCCAGCGTCTGGATGCGCAGCACGCCGTCCCTGGGCCAGCCGAGCGCGATGGCATAGAGGGCGCCGCCCTTGGTCGTGAAGCGGATGTCCTCGGGGGTGAGAGGCTTGGACGTGCCCTCGCTGAACATGCCGCTGCCCACGCGCGTGGGGCCTTCGCCGAAGGTGCGCCACGGGCGGGTGCCGTAGATGGCCTCGCCATTGCGCGCCATCCAGGCGGCGATGTCCTCCAGGATCTTGCGCTCGTCGGCATCGATGCCGCCGTCGCCGCGCATCGGCACCGACAGCAGCAGGTTGCCGTTCTTGGAGACGATGTCGCACAGGCGATGGATGATGGTGCTCGCCGGCTTGTACTCGTGGTTGTCGAAGAGGGAGCGGGTGTAGTGCCAGTCGCCCAGGCAGGTGCAGGTCTGCCAGGGCAGGGGCTCGATGTTTTCGCGGAAGCCCCGCTCCACGTCCTCCACCACGCCAGGGCGCCACTCGGTCGGCAGCACCTTGGCGTTGACCACCGCCTCCAGCTTGCCGCCATGCCAGGCCATGTTGGCGTTGTAGTAGTGGGCGGTGATGTCCAGCCCGACCTGGCCGAGCGGCAGTCCGTGGTTGTCCATGTAGACGAGGTCAGGGCGGTAGCTGTCGATCAGGTCGCGGCAGCGCAGGAACCACTGGCGCGTGAACGCCGGGTTCTGCAATGGCGGCTTCTCGTCCCAGTAGAAGGTGTTGTGCTCATGCCAGGCTTCGACGGCGCGGATCGTCTTGAAACCATCGGGCATGACGATGTTGCGGCCGGTGTAGAGCTCCTGCGGGTCCAGGCCTTCCCACCAGGTGCCGCGCCCGTCGGCCTCGGTCAGGTGGTAGGCGTCGTAGCGCTGGCCGGCGTGGGGGCCTTCGGGGTCGTAGCCGTAGGCCGACTGGAACCAGTGCCAGGCGTGTGCGCCATGGTTGCTGACGCCGAAGCGCAGCCCGCGCGCGCGCGCGGCCTTCTCCCAGATGCCGATGATGTCCTTCTTGGGGCCCACCCGCATGGTGTTCCAGCCGTGGTACTTGGAGTTGTACGCGTCAAGGTTGTCGTGGTGGTTGGCCATCGCGACGAAGTACTTGGCGCCGGCCTTCACGTAGAGGTCCAGCAGTGCGTCCGGATTCCAGTTCTCGGCCTTCCAGAGGTTCTGGATCTCCATGAAGCCGAATTTGGTCGGGTGGCCGTAGGTCTTGACGTGGTGGTCGTACTGCCAGTTGCCCTGGATGTAGATGCGGCGGGCATACCAGTCGCCCATCTCGGGCTGGCACTGCGCGCCCCAGTGCGCCCAGATGCCGAACTTGGCGTCGCGGAACCAGTCCGGCGTGCGGTAGCCGTCGACCAGCGAATCCCAGGTCGGCGTGAAGGCGGGCGCAGGCGCCGCAGCCCTGGCACCCCACCAGGGAAGTGAAGCCACCGCGGCCGCGGATTGGATGAACGATCGTCGGGATAGTTTCACGGGCATAGGAATGAAAGCTTGAGAAGGCGGTTCCCATGGCCGGCAGCAGGGGTGGCCTGCGCCTCCTAGCGAAAGTGCAGCCGCCCCCGGGCAGCTGAAGCGCCCCTGATTCTGCGGGCTGCATTGATATGCCACAAATGCCTAAATGATCATTGTTGATACACGAATCGATATAGAAACATGCCGTGTCCGCGCCCCTGGTTCGGTCCCGCAGTTCGGAATGAAGCGCCCGGCCGATGCCGCGCCGAAGGCCGGCTCGGACGGGATATCGGGACAATGCACGCTGAAATCCTCCGCCGGATGGGACAGAAGCCATATCCGAATGGATATGGAAATCGGCGATATTGTTATTTTCGGAGTATCAATATGCCTTGTAGCATCACGCCGTAAAGCGTCGCCGCGCGATCAGCAGCTCCGGTTTCCGCTTCCTTTTCCGCGGGATTGCTTCATCCATGGATGCCCTCGAAAAGCCGCTCCGGCGCAGCCGGGTGTAGTTCGAAGGCATGCAGGGTTTCTGGCTCAAGAGCCTCGCTGTTCCGCATGGCGTGTTCGACGGCGCCAAGTCATCGGCATTTGCAACATCTAGCGGGAGAGCCACCATGAGAACGATTCCGGCCACGAAGCGACGCCTCGCGGCAGCACTGCTCATGGCGATCGCCGCATCGCCTGCCTGGGCGGAAATCCGCAACCTGTCGCAGGACTGGCTCTTCCACGCCGGAGAGGCCGCAGGTGCGGAGCGGACCGCCTTCGATGACCGCTCCTGGCACCAAGTGGCCGTACCCCACGACTTCTCGATCATGGATAGACCTGATGGAAGCAGGCCGGATGGGCGGCCACCGTTCGACCCGGATACCGTCAGCGGCCAGGATTCGGGCTATCTGCCGGGCGGCAGCGGCTGGTACCGCCGGCATCTGGTCCTCACGCCGACCGAGGCTTCCCGCATCGTCCGGCTGAACTTCGAAGCCGTGTACATGGACGCCGACATCTGGGTGAACGGCGAACACCTCAAGAAGCACCGCTACGGCTACACCGCCTTTTCCGTTGATTTGACCGACAAGGTCCGCCCCGGCAGCAACGTCATCGTCGTGCGCGTCGACCATGCCGACCCATCTTCGCGCTGGTATGCCGGCTCGGGACTCATCAGGCCGGTCGCCTTGGAGCTCCTCGATCCGGTCCACATCGAGCCCGAGAGCGTATTCGTCTCCACCCCGGTGGCGACCGAAGACCGAGGCGTGGTCTCGGTGAGCGCCGCCATCGACAACCGATCGGGCAAGGCGCAGTCCGCCGAATGGGTGACCCGGGTGGTTGCGGCCAGCGGCGAGACGGTCGCCGAGGCCAGGCAGACGCATACGGTGGCCGCCGGTGCGCGTGTGGAGCCTTCGCTGGAACTGGCCGTGGCCAAGCCACGCCTGTGGTCTCCGGATTCCCCCAATCTCTACACCCTGGTCCAGGAGGTCCGCATCGGTGGCGCGACCGTCGACGAAAGGCGCACCCGCTTCGGCATCCGCACGATCTCCCTGGACGCCGCCAACGGCCTGCGCATCAATGGCCAGCCGATACTGCTGCGTGGCGGCAACATCCACCACGACAACTACATGATCGGCGCCGCCGGCGCGCCCGACGCGGAGGCCCGCAAGGTCGCGCTGATGAAGGCCGCCGGGTACAACGCCATCCGCAGCGCACACAATCCGGCCAGCCGGGCCACCCTCGACGCCGCGGATGAGCTGGGCATGCTGGTCATCAACGAAGCCTTCGACAGCTGGAACAAGAGCAAGAAGCCGCAGGACTATTCGCGCTTCTTCGCCGAGGACTGGCAGCAGGACATCGACAGTCTTGTCGTCAGCGGCCGCAACCATCCCAGCGTGCTGTTCTGGAGCATCGGCAACGAGATCCCCGAGGACGGCACGCCCGAGGGCGTCGAAACCGGCCGCAAACTTGCCGAGCGCGTGCGCAGCCTCGACCCGACACGGCCCGTCACCCAGGGCATCAACGCCGACCCGCCGAAGAGCACGAACCAGGCCGCGGTACTCGGCGTGGTCGGCTACAACTACCACGCCCACATCTTCGCCAAGGAGCACGAGCGGCTTCCCGAGTTGACGATGTACACCTCCGAATCCACGCCGCAGGATCTGTTTCCCTACTGGCGCGCCGTCGAAAGCATGCCGTGGGTGATCGGCGATTTTGTCTGGACCGCCGTGGATTACCTGGGCGAAGCCGGCATCGGCTGGATGGGGTACAGCCAGGACTGGCAGAAGCTCGGCCCGTATCCCTGGCACCTGGCGTACTGCGGCGAGATCGACGCAACCGGACGCATGCGCCCGGCAGCCTACTACCGCCAGGTCGTCTGGAAGACCGGCGCGACGCCGATCTCCGCGTTCGTCCGGCAGCCCGAGGGCACCGAGGACCTGCCCGACCGCCGCCTGTACCCGATCGTGCCGCCGCACCTCGATTGGTCGCTGGACGACGTGCACCCCAGCTGGACGTGGCCGGGGCAGGAAGGCCGGCGCCAGGAGGTGCTGGTCTATTCCGAATTGCCGGAAGTGGAACTGTTCCTCAACGGAAAGAGCCTCGGTCGCAGACCGGTGGGCATGGAAAGCGAATACAAGGCCGTCTACGAGGTGCCCTACGTGCCGGGGCGCCTGCTCGCGGTGGGCTATCGCGATGGGCGCGAGGCCGGGCGCTGGGAACTGCGCACGGCAGGCCAGCCGGCCGCCGCCGTCGTGTCGGTGGACCGGCCGCAGCTCAGGGCCAACGGCGAGGATCTGGCCTACGTCGCCGTGGAACTGCACGACGCCGACGGCACCCCCGTCTATGCTCGCAAGGACGACAGGCAGGTACGTGTGCGCGTGACCGGAGCGGGAACGCTGGCCGGCATCGGCAACGGGAATCCCGTGGACGTGTCCAGCTTCCAGTCCGGCGAACGGAAGACCTTCCACGGGCGGGTGGTTGCCGTCGTCCGCGCCGGCGCCCAGGCGGGCCCCATCGTCGTCGATATCGATGCGGAAGGCCTGCCCTCCCGCCAGGTGCGGCTGAACGCGGTCGCGCCGCAGCCCTTCTGAACGGACCGGTTCTCGGCCGCACCGCGGCGCGGCCGGGACTTCCTAGGGAAAACAGCCGCGACGCCGAATGGTGAAGCTCC
The DNA here is from genome assembly GCF_041300785.1 of Luteimonas salinilitoris. Taxonomy (NCBI): domain Bacteria; kingdom Pseudomonadati; phylum Pseudomonadota; class Gammaproteobacteria; order Lysobacterales; family Lysobacteraceae; genus Luteimonas; species Luteimonas salinilitoris. The sequence goes on along the minus strand of NZ_JBFWIB010000020.1, from coordinate 25,413 downwards.
GCTCTTCCGCGACCGCGAGAAAGGCGATGAGGTCGGCGAGATTCTGTCGCTCCAGTCAGAGCAATTATGAGTAGCGCAGAGCATCGCAATGCGCACGGCCAATTCATGGTCACTCTCACACTACGGAGAAGACGGCGGCTGGCGCGCAGTCTTGTCATCCGTACGCGTGCGTACCCCAGCGCACTGCTTCTCCATTCCCTGACACTGCACTTGGACTCTCTGGGCGGACTTTTGGTCGAACTTCAGTCTCCTTGCGTGGTCATTGGGTGACAGCAAGTAGCCCGCTGGAAGAAAGCCGGATGACACGGTGCAACATGCGCTTCCGGCAGGAAAGGGCATCATAGGGCTTTAAATGATAGCGCTAACACAATATCCGAGATGCTGCCCCTGATCCTGCTGCTGCTGGCTGTCGCCTTCATCGTCGTCGCCACGACCCGGTTCGGGCTGCACCCGTTCCTGGCGCTGCTGGCCGCTGCCTTCATCTTCGGCCTGGGCAGCGGCATGCCGTTGCCGGAGCTGGTGGCATCGCTCAAGGAAGGCTTCGGCGGCACCATCGGCAACGTCGGCATCATCATCATCGCCGGCACCATCATCGGCATCTTCCTGGAGCGCTCGGGCGGCGCCTACGCCATCGCCGAGGCCATCCTGAAACGCATCGGCCACCACCGCGTGCCGGCGTCGATGTCGGTGATCGGCTACGTCACCTCGGTGCCGGTGTTCGGCGATTCCGGGTTCGTGATCCTGGCGCCGCTCAACCGGGCACTGACCCGGCGCGCCGGACTGTCGCTGGCCACCACCGCCACCGCGTTGAGTCTCGGGCTGATGGTCGCCCATACGCTGATCCCGCCCACGCCGGGACCCATCGCCACCGCGCAGGTGCTGGCGGCCGACCTCGGCCTGGTGGCGGCGGTGGCGGTGCCGGTCAGCCTGGTCGTGCTGGCCTTCAGCTGGTGGTGGGCCACGCGCGTCGCCAGCCGCCTGCACATCGATCCTGCGCCCGACATCAGCGAAGACGACATCGCACGCCGCCTGGCGCAGGCGCCGTCCGCGGCCAGGGCATTCGTGCCCGTGCTCGCGCCATTGGTCCTGATCATGCTGGGGTCAGTGTCCAGGCTGCCGTCGCGGCCGTTCGGCGAAGGCGTCGCGGCTTCGCTGGCGCAGTTCATCGGCGACCCGGTCGTCGCCCTGCTGCTGGGCATGCTGATGGCGTTCACCCTGCCCAGGAAGCTGGACCGGCAGATGTTCGCCCAGTCGGGCTGGGTGGGGAGCGCCATCCTGGCCGCGGCCATCATCATCCTGATCACCGGCGCCGGCGGCGCCTTCGGGCGGGTGCTGCAGAACTCCGGCTTCGCGCAGGCATTGGGCGATGCGATGTCCTCGTGGGGGCTGGGCCTGTGGCTGCCCTTCGCGATCTCCGCCGCCATCCGCGCCGCGCAGGGCTCGGCCACCGTGGCGATGATCACCGCGGCGGGCATCGTCGCCCCGCTGCTGCCGGCCCTGGGCCTGGACTCGGACCTGGGCCGCGCGCTCGCGGTCGTGGCCATCGGGTCGGGCGGGTTCTTCGCCTCGCACGCCAATGACAGTTTCTTCTGGGTCGTCACGCAGATGAGCGGCATGACGCCCGGCGACGGCTACCGGCTGCTGACGCTGGGCTCCAGCCTGATGGCCGTGCTGTCGGGCGCGCTGGTGTGGGTCGCCGGCCTGCTGCTGCTCTGATCTCCTTCCCCTGAAACGGTTCCCGCCATGCACGCCACCCTGACACGCCATGCCACCGCCGCCGGCCCGCGTTGGGCGCTGGACGGCCGCTACCTGCCACCGGACTTCGCGCTGGGCGGATGGCTGGGCCAGCCCGCTGGAGCGATGGCGCCGCCGTCACTGCCGATCGGCGAAGCAGCGACCGCGCCGCTGCTGGCGCCGATCGAGGACGGGCAGGAGGCCTGGGCCAGCGGCGTCACCTACCTCAGCAGCCGCATGGCGCGCGAGGCCGAGTCGCAGAGCCGGGACGTGTACCAGAAGGTCTACGGTGCCGAGCGCCCGGAGCTGTTCTTCAAGGCCAGCGGCTGGCGGGTCATGGGGCACGGCCAGCCCATCCGCATCCGCGCCGACAGCGCCTGGAACGTGCCCGAACCGGAGCTGGTGCTGCTGCTGGACGCCGCGGGACGGATCGTCGGCTACACCACGGGCAACGACGTGTCCTCGCGCAGCATCGAGGGCGAGAACCCGCTGTACCTGCCGCAGGCCAAGGTCTACGACGGCGCCTGCGCGCTCGGCCCCGGCATCCGCCTGTGCCCGCCGGAGGCCATGCGCGACTTGCCGGTCGCGCTGGACATCGTGCGTGGCGGCGCGCGCGCGTTCGCCGGCAATACGCGCAGCTCGCGGATGAAGCGCGGTCTCGAGGAACTGGCCGCCTATCTGTTTCGCGAACTGCATTTCCCGCAGGGTGCGTTCCTGTTCACCGGCACCGGGATCGTGCCGGGCGAAGATTTCACCCTGCAGGCCGGCGACGTCGTGCGCATCGACATCGACGGCCTGGTGCTGGAGAACCCGGTGCAATGAGCCCGATCGATACGCTGCACCCGATCCTCGTCGACGGTCGCTGGATCCGGGCCGGTGCGCCCACCGGCCGCTTCCGCGCCGTCGATCCGTCCACGAAGCGGGAACTCGGCGGCCGGGGCTATCCGGTGTCGGACTGGCCGGACCTCGAAGCCATGCTCGCCGCGGGCCGGCGCGCCGCCGCCGACATGGCGCGGCTGCCGGCCGGGCGGATCGCCGATTTCCTCGACACCTATGCCGGGGCCATCGAGGCGCGCGCGGCGGAGCTCGTGGAAACGGCGCATCGCGAAACCGGCCTGCCCACCGAGCCGCGCCTGCGCAACGTCGAGCTGCCGCGTACCAGCGGCCAGCTGCGCCAGGCCGCGCAGGCGGCGCGCGACGGCGGCTGGAGCCGGCCCACCATCGACACCGCGGCCGGCATCCGCTCGGTGCACGGCCCGCTCGGCGGCCCGGTGCTGGTGTTCGGCCCGAACAACTTCCCGTTCGCCTTCAACGGCATCGCCGGCGGCGATTTCGCCGCCGCCATCGCGGCCGGCAATCCGGTCATCGCCAAGGCGCATCCGGGGCACCCCGGCACTTCGGCGCTGCTCGCGGAGGCCGCGCTCGCTTCGGCGGAGGCCACGGGCCTGCCCGCCGGTGCGGTGCAGATGTTCTTCCATGCCGATGTCGGGCTGGGGTTGCGCCTGGCCGCCGACCCGGCCGTCGCCGCGGTCGCCTTCACCGGCAGCCGCGCCGCCGGCATGGCGCTGAAGGCCGCCGCGGACAAGGCAGGCAAGCCGGTCTACGTGGAGATGTCGAGCGTCAATCCGGTGTTCGTGCTGGCGGGCGCGCTGCGCGAGCGCGGCACCGCGATCGCCAACGAACTCCATGCATCCTGCGCCATGGGCGCGGGACAGTTCTGCACCAAGCCGGGGCTGGCCGTACTCGCGCCGGGCGGCCACGCCGAAGCCTTCGTCGAGGCATTGCGGCACCTGACCGCGGCGGCGGCGCCCGGCGTGCTGCTCACGCCGCGCAGCCCGCAGGCCGTCGCCGATGCGGTCGCGCGCCTGCGCAGTGCCGGCGCGGACCTGCTGGCCGGCGGCGGCATCGCCGACGCCGCCGCAGGCCATGCCTTCCAGCCGACCCTGCTGCGCGTGTCCGGCAGGCGTTTCCTCGAAGATCCCGTCGCCCTGCAGAGCGAGGCCTTCGGCCCTGTCTGCCTGCTCGTCGCTGCCGATTCCACGGAGCAGCTGCCGCGGATCGCGGAAGCGATGGAGGGCAACCTCACCGCCGCGGTCTACAGCGACACCGGCGGCGCCGACGACGAAACCTACGACGCGCTCGAGCGCATCCTGCGCCCCCGCGTCGGGCGCCTGCTCAACGACAGGATGCCCACCGGCGTCGCCGTCAGCGCAGCGATGAACCATGGCGGTCCGTTCCCGTCGACCGGGCATCCGGGTTTCACCGCGGTGGGTTTCCCGGCCGCCGCGATCCGGTTCTCCGCCCTGCATTGCTACGACAACGTCCGCCACCATCGCCTGCCGCCGTCGTTGCGCGACCACAACCCGACCGGCGCGCTGCTGCGATGGATCGACGGCGAATGGACCACGCGCGATGCCTGAGGCACGAACGCCATGAGCGGGCCCGGCTACGGCCTCGATGCGATCCTCGGCGACGGATCGGCCATCGCCGCCACCCGCACCTCGGGGGAGGGGCCGCGGGGGCACCTGCCGATCGACGCGCGCATGCTGCGCGAGGAGCCCAGCGGCAACCTCTTCGGCCTGACCCAGAACGCCGGCATGGGCTGGCGCGCCGCCGACGTCGGGCGCGATCCGTTCCTGATCGTCAGCACCCAGGGTGGCCTGCGCGCGGCGGACGGCCGCCCGGTCGCGCTGGGCATGCACACCGGACACTGGGAGATCGACCGCCTGGTGCAGGCCGCCGCGGAGACCTTCGCCGCGCACGGCGCGCTGCCGTTCTCGGTGATGTGCAGCGATCCCTGCGACGGCCGCACCCAGGGCACCACCGGCATGTTCGACAGCCTGCCGTACCGCAACGATGCCGCCATCACCATGCGCCGCCTGATCCGATCGCTGCCGCAGCGCAGGGGCGTGCTGGGCATCGCCACCTGCGACAAGGGCCTGCCGGCGACGCTGCTGGCGCTGGCCGGTTGCGCGGAACTGCCCGGTGTGGCCGTGCCCGGCGGCGTCACGCTGCCGGCGCGCGGCGCGGAGGATGCGGGCACCGTGCAGACCATCGGCGCGCGGTTCGCGCACGGCTTGATCGACCTCGAGCATGCCGCGGCGATGGGTTGCCGCGCCTGCGGTTCGCCGGGCGGCGGTTGCCAGTTCCTGGGCACCGCGGCCACCTCGCAGGTGATCGCCGAGGCGCTGGGCATGGCATTGCCGCACAGCGCGCTGATGCCGTCCGGCGAACCGGTCTGGACCGACATGGCGCGACGTTCGGCGCTGGCGCTGATGCGGCTGGCGGCGGACGGGATCCCGCTGTCGGCCATCCTGACCCACGAGGCGGTCGCCAACGCGCTCGTCGTGCATGCGGCGTTCGGCGGCTCCACCAACCTGCTGCTGCACGTGCCGGCGATCGCGCATGCCGCCGGCCTGGCGCCGCCCACGGTCGAGGACTGGACGCGTGCCAACCGTGCGACGCCACGGCTGGTCGACGCGCTGCCCAACGGTCCGCGGCACCATCCCACGGTGCAGGTGTTCATGGCCGGCGGCGTGCCCGAGGTGATGCTGCACCTGCGCGACATGGGCCTGCTGCACCTGGACGTGCTGACCGTCACCGGCCGGCCGCTCGGCGAGAACCTGGATTGGTGGGAACGCAGCGCCACGCGCGCCGCCGCACGTGCGCGCCTGCGCGAGCTGGACGGCGTCGATCCCGGCCACGTCATCATGGGTGCCGACGCCGCCCGCGCCGCGGGCCTGTCCAGTGCGCTGGTGTTCCCGGTCGGCAACCTGGCGCCGGAGGGCTCCGTCATCAAGGCCACCTCCATCGACCCGTCCGTGATCGATGCCGACGATGTCTACCGCCACACCGGCCGCGCCCGCGTGTTCGCCTCCGAGCGCGAGGCGATCCGCGCCATCAAGGCCAGGGGCGAGGGCGCGGTCCGCGCGGGCGACGTCGTCGTGCTCGCCGGCTGCGGGCCGGCCGGCACGGGCATGGAGGAGACCTACCAGCTCACCTCCGCGCTCAAGCACCTGCCCTGGGGCAAGCACGTGCCGGTCCTCACCGATGCCCGCTTCTCGGGCGTGTCGACCGGCGCCTGCATCGGGCACATCGGCCCCGAGGCGCTGGCGGGCGGACCGATCGGCAGGCTGCGCGACGGCGACCTGGTGCGCATCGAGATCGACCGCAGCCGCCTGGAAGGCCGTATCGACTTCATCGGCACCGATCACGCCGCGCCGCTCGATCCGCGGCAGGGCGCGGCGCTGCTCGCGGATCGCGAGCTCCACGCCGCGATCGCACCGCACCCGCGGCTGCCGGCCGACACCCGCCTTTGGGCCGCGCTGCAGGACGCCAGCGGCGGCACCTGGGCGGGATGCGTCTACGACGCCGACGCGATCATCGAGGCGTTGCGGCTCGGGCGTGCAGAGCTGGCGCGGCGGGGGAAGGAATAGGTACTTCCTGACCTTGCCGGACCGGAACGGGCCTTGGTCGTTGGATCGAAGTGGTCCCCAGAAGCCTGAAAAGCAGCTGGTTTGTTGATCACACCCCGTCGGCTCGGTCGCTCAGCGTCGCATGGGGGGTCGATGGATCGGGACCGGACCTGTTCTTGGGATTCCGTGTTAGAACAGGCGCCAATCGCCGCCGGGGGGACGGACATGCGCGCACGATCGTGGGGAATCTGGACGACGGTACTGCTGGCGCTGTGCGCGCTGCTGGCGCTGTCGTGGTGGTGGTTGGAATTCCGGAGCGCGCGGATCGACCCTGAGTTCACCCGGAACTTCGTCGACCTCAACCGCCGCGTGGACGACGGTGCGACCGCGGTGGCGTACGACCCGCAGCTGAAGATCCTCGCCGTCGGCCGGGAGAGCGGCCGGCTGGAACTGTGGGATGCACGCAGGAGCGATTCGCGCCTCACGCGCACGGCGCACACGGTGCGCATCGAGCACATCGCCTTCGGCGCAGACGACAGTATCGTGCTGACCAGTTCGGTCGGTTCCACCGTGATGGGTCTCGATCCGAACGGCATGCCCAAGGTGTGGGACGCGCGCAGCGGCGAGCTGCTGCTGGCCCTGCCAGGGGAGTGGATTGGGGGACCGTTGGCGGCCAGCCCGGTACCGGGGTTCTACCTGATCGCCAGCTACGACGAACTGCGCGTCTACGACCATGCGAAACGCGCGGTGGTGGGCGCGGCGCTGAAGGTGCGGGGTGGAGTCACGGCGCTGACCTCGGACAAGGCTTCGGGCCTGGTCGCCGTGGGCACCGGCAGCGGCGAACTGCGGCTGCTGAAGCTGGACGTTACGGGCGAGGTGCCGCGCCTGGACGTTGTCGCCGAGACTTCCACCTACCGCCTGGAAGCCGGCACCGATGTCCTGGCCGTGCTGCTGCGGGACGAGGGTCGGCGGCTGGTGACCGTGAACTGGCTGCCCGAGGCGCAGCGCCACGACTACCCGGCGAACATCGCCGGGCATCAGGCCGAGATCGTGCAGTGGAACACGCAGGACTGGCGGCGCGAGCGCACGTTCCCGCTCAGCCTGCAGACCGTGCACTGGGCCTCGTACACGCCGGGCGAGCCATGGCTGGTGCTGGCCGGCAACGAGTCCACGCGCGGCAGGATCGAGCTGGTCGACCTGCAGGGCGGGGAGGCCTGGCGCTACAAGGCGAACAGGTCGCACCCGGTCGCCGTGCTGCTGCCGGAGATCCGCACCGGCCTCATCTTGCAAAGCGGCGGCGCCACGCAAATCCGCTATCTGGATCAGCAGTAGCCTGTTGATCGCGCACCAGAGGGCATCGGCCAGCAGCCACTTCCGCCGCGCGAACGGCGGGCATCGACCGCTATCCAGCTCATGGGCCAAGCAGCGCGGCGATCATCTCAAGCTCACGGCCGGCAGCTTCGTTGCCACGCTTCATCCGCAGTCGCGGGCCCGGGTGACCACCCGCGAGTCCGCGAAGAAGTGCTTTCATCGCCCGTGGAGTGCTGCCGCGCTACAGTTGCGATGAATCCCTGTCGAGGCTGTCTCCCCGTGACCCGAACCAACGCCTTCATTCTCCTCGTTGCTCTGATTCCCGTGATGCTCCTTCCAGCTTGTTCGGAAGGCCAGCGGACCCAGGAAACTGCGTCACCGAGTGCTTCGCCTGCCGAGAGCCAGGATGCTTCCCAGAGTCCGGACATCTTCCGCTTCAATATCGGCGCCCTGGACGCAGTGGCCCTGAAGGATGGCGATATCGATGCCGACAACGATGGCAAGACCTTCGGTGTGGGCCGGCCGACCGGTGACGTGTCCGCAGTGCTCGCCGCCGCCGGCCAGCCGACCGACACCCTCCACCTCGGCATCCAGCCGCTGCTGGTCCGGAGCGGGTCACGGGTCCTGCTGTTCGATACCGGTGCGGCCGACGCCTCGTTCGCCCGGGCCGGCCGTCTGCCGGCTTCGCTGCGCGCCGCCGGTGTCGAGCCATCCCAGGTCACCGATATTTTCATTTCGCATCGCCATCCCGACCACGTCGGCGGTCTGCTGCTGCCCGATGGCGCGCTCGCCTTCCCCAATGCCACCATCCACGTCTCGGCGCCCGAATGGGAAGCCCTCGAGGCCGATGGCACGTCCGCCAGCCTGGTCTCCGCAGTCGCGCCGAAAGTCATGGCCTTTGAGCCCGGCGCCGTCATCCTGCCCGGTCTGGTCACGGCGGTCGCGGTCGATGGCCATACGCCAGGCCACAGCGCATACGAGATCGCCTCGGGCGACCAGCGCCTGCTCTACATCGGCGACTCGGCGCACCATCACGTGATTTCGGTCCAACGTCCCGGGTGGACCATCGCCTACGACGAAGATGCTCCCACCGCGCAGGCCAGCCGTCGTGCCCTGTTGCAACGCGCCGCCGACCAGGGTCTGCGCATCTATGCCGTTCACTTTCCGTTCCCGGGCCTTGGCCATGTTCGCAGCGAGGGCGAAAGCTTCGTCTGGGTGCCGGAGCATTGAAACGGAAGGTCTCCATCCGTCGATAGCCTCCGGATGGCGTTCACCGACCGGCCAAGCCGGCGATACCGGTTCGGATTCGTGACGAAAACGGCGGGCCGGCGCTCGAGCGGAATCGTATGCGCTTGACCTGACGCGAGAGTAGCGGTGCCCGACGATCTGCTCCTCGCCGCTGGGAGCGCTGGTGTCCAACTGGTTCGCCCGGCGGCGGCTGCGCGGCATGGGCGAGGTGCATTTCCGCACGATCGTGATCGGCTTCATGGCGCTGAGCGACGTGAGCATGCTGTGGCAGCAGAGGGAGATCCTGCTCGCGCTGCCGTGAGCGGAACCGATGCACTCGCACGCGGGCCGTCGATGACTCCCGGTGTCATCACGGTTTCACAAGTTTCGTTTTTCATAGCGGGCTGTCGTCCGGGGCGGCTTCGTTCCGCCCCCTCCGGTTTTCTCCCCCTACGGACCCAACGCCATGAAAGATCCTGCCGTGCCTCGGGCGCGACGTCCTTCCCATGCCCTGCTCATGCTCGCGGTGAGCACGGCGCTGTCGGCCACCGCCGCGCACGCGCAGGATGCGACCACCACGACCTCCGCCGACGAGGTCACCACCGAGCTCGAGACGGTGCAGGTGCTGGGCAGCTATGCGTCCAGCCTGCAACGGGCGCTCGACGACAAGCGCTACGCGCCGAGCGTAATCGATTCGATCGAGGCCGAGGACATCGGCAAGCTGCCGGCGCAGAACGTGGCCGAGGCGTTGCAGCGCCTGCCCGGGGTCACCATCGAACGCGACCGCGGCGAAGGCGTCTACGTGCGCGTGCGCGGCCTCGGCCCCGGCTTCCAGCTCACCACGCTCAACGGCCAGACCATGGCGGTCAACGAGAACGTGCGCAACTCCGGACAGACCGGGCGCCAGTTCCGCTACGACACCCTGCCGTCGGAATTGGTATCAGGGCTGGAGGTGATCAAGAGCCCGACCGCGGCGATGGACGAAGGCGCGATCGGCGGCGTGGTCAACGTCAAGACCTTCCGTCCACTGCAGCTGGGCGCATCGGAGACCCACCTGTCGGCCGAGTTGAGCCGCCCCCAGCTGGCCGGCGAGAATGATCCGCGGCTCTCCGGCCTGTACAACTGGGTCAACCGGGACGGCAGCTTCGGCCTGCTGGTCTCGGCTGCCTACGCCGAGCGCAGCCTGCGCCAGGACCGCGTCAACGAGACCTCGTGGGACTACCACGCCGACGGCATCGACAGCGACGGCGACGGCGTCGAGGACACCGGCGCGGTGTACGTGCCGGCCGGCATCCGTCCCACCCTCGAGCTGGAGAATCGCAAGCGCATCGGCGTGGCGAGCTCGTTGCAATGGAAGCCCAGCGACGCGCTCGAGCTGAACCTGGACCTGTTCTACTCACGCCAGGAGGTGGACTACGACGAACTGGCGATCGGCAGCGGATTCAATGTCGAAAGCATGCACAACCTGGTCGTCGACAACGGGGCGGTGACCGGCTTCGATCATCGCAACGGCCAGGTGCAGCTGTCGCGCGAGACATCGGGCATCACCGACGACAACCGCAGCGTGCGCTTCAACACCACCTGGCAGAACGACCTGTGGCAGCTGTCGGGCACGGCATTCGTGTCGCGCGCACACAGCTGGGACGACGACCCGATCCGCCGCACCCGCCTGCGGACCGATCACGTCGTCGACATGTCGGCCGACTTTCCGCAGGCCTCGGGCGACAACATCCCGGCCTGGGTGTTCACCGGCGGCTACGACCCCACGGATCCCGCCGCCACCCCCGGGCGGCGCCTGGAATGGCGCGAGATCGACGCGCTCGATACCGAGCGCGCGCTGCAGTTCGACGCGGACCGCATGCTCGACGGCGCCTTCTTCTCCAGCCTGAAGGCCGGCGTGAAGTACCGCGAGCGCGAGCGCACCTACGATCGCATGGACCTGATCAACAACGACATCTCGGGCATCACCTTCGACGGCAGCCGTTTCACCGCACTGCCCGTCGGCGATTTCCTCGGCGGCGCCTCCGGCAACGTGCCGACCGAATGGCTGGCTCCGATCGAGGCGCCGTTCTGGGGCAATTGGCCGACCGCCGGCGACCTGGCCGACAGCCCCACCGCCGGCGACCTGCAGAACTCCTACGAGGTCGCCGAGGACATCGCGTCCGCTTACCTGATGGGCGAGTTCCGCCGCGACCTTGGCGGTCGCGAACTGCGCGGCAACGTGGGCGTGCGCGCGGTCCGCACCCGCCAGCGCACCAACGGCCATGCCAGCGTCGACGGCGCCGCCACGCCGGTCGACTTCCGGCGCAGCTACAACGACATCCTGCCCTCGCTCAATGTCGCCTACGACCTGACCGGCAACATGCTGCTGCGCGGCGCGGTGGCCAAGGTGATGACGCGTCCGGACCTGGCCGACCTGTCCTCGAAGCTGACCTTCAACTCCAGCGGCGAGATCCTCACCGCCACCGGCGGCAACCCGAACCTGGAGCCGTTCGAGGCGCTGCAGTACGACCTGACCTTCGAGTGGTACACCGCGCCGTCGTCGGCGTTCGTGGCCGGCTTGTTCTACAAGGACATCAGCCGCTTCATCCAGACCCAGATGACGGACCTGCAGTTCGGCGGGCAGACCTACCTGCTGTCGTCGAAGGTCAACGGCGGTGCCGCCTACGTGCGGGGCGTGGAGCTCGCCTGGCAGCAGGTGTTCAGCGGCCTGCCGGCACCGTTCGACGGGCTCGGCATGCAGGTCAACTACACCTGGACCGACAGCGAGGCGAACTACGTCGACGAGGAGGCGCGCTTCAAGGATGCGCTCGAGGGCGTGGCAAAGAACAGCTACAACATCGTCGGCTTCTACGAGAAAGGCCCGCTCTCGGCACGGCTGAGCTACAGCTGGCGCGACGACATCGTCAATTCCGTCGGCACCGCGGACGTGGCCACCAACAACAGCAAGGCCTACGGCACGCTGGACGGCAATCTCTCCTGGCAGATCAACGACGTGCTGGCGGTCTACGCCAACGCGATCAATCTCACCGGCGAGGTGCAGCGGATGTACGTCGGCGAAAACCTGTTCACCGGCTATACCGACTACGGCCGCACCTACTCGGTGGGCCTGCGGGCGAAGTTCTGATGCGCCTGCCGGCGACCCTGGTGCTGCTTGCGCTGGCGGGCGGCGCGCACGCGACCGACGACAGCGACAGCGGCCGTCGGTGGCTGGCGGGCGACCACCACGTGCACAGCGAGTGGAGCGTCAAGTGGGACGAATCGAGTTCGCCGCCCGAGCCGATACGCGGCGGCGACTCGCCCTACAGCCGCAGCCGCAACGCGCGGCAGGCGCTGGCGCATGGCCTGGCGTGGATGGTGCATACCGACCACGGCGGCCCCGGCCATTCGGCGGTGACCCGCGATTTCGCCTGGCCTGCGCTGCAGCAGGCCAGGCGGGACGTGCCGTCGCTGATCCAGTTCCACGGCATGGAGTTCGACGTGCCGGCCGGCGAGCACGCGACGCTGATCATCGCGCCGGGCCCGGAAGAGCACACCCAGCTGGAACGGATCGAACGCGACTACAACCGCCGGGAACCGCTGGACCCGACCACCCGCGACAGCAGCGGGCTGATGCTCGATGCGCTGCACTTCATGCAGAACCTGCCTTCGCAGCCGCTGATGTTCGTCAACCATCCTGCGCGCACCGCCACGGGGATAGGCGCATGGGGCAAGGTGGAGCCGGACGAATTGCGTGCCTGGCAGGATGCCGCGCCGCAGGTGCTGGTGGGCATGGAGGGCGCGCCGGGGCACCAGGCCAACGCGCGCCACCGCGGCGGCTATACCCACGCCGCCGCGCCCACCTTCGGTGGCTTCGACCAGATGACCGCGCAGGTCGGCGGCGTCTGGGACACCCTGCTGGCGGAAGGCAGGCGATTCTGGATCACCGCCACCTCCGATTCGCATCTGCACCAGCGCGATGGCGGCGCCGAGTTCGATCCCGGCGAATACAGCAAGACCTACGTGTGGGCGCGCAAGGAGGCCGACGACATCCTGGACGGCCTGCGCCACGGCAGACTTTTTGCGGTGACGGGCGACCTGGTCGATGCGCTGGAGTTGCGTGTGCGTGCTGCCGATGCATCGGGCGGCGCTGCCGAGATGGGCGGCACGCTCGCGCTGCCGGCCGGGCAGGCCATGGTCGTCGAGCTCAGGGTCCGCCAGCCATCGCGGCCCAACTTCAATGACCAGCAGCCGACGCTGGACCATGTCGAAGTGATCGTTGGGACGGCCGGCGACGATGGCGAGCCGCGGATGCAAACCAAGCATTTTGGCGCCGACGACTGGCGACGCGAGGGCCAATGGCTGTCCCTGTCCTGGGAGTTGCCGGCACCGGAGCACGGTGGATTCGTGCGCGTGCGCGGCACCAGCACCGACGAGAAAACGCCCCTGGCGGACATGCCCGGCGAGGACCCGTGGCAGGACCTGTGGTTCTATTCCAACCCGGTATTCGTCGAGGTCGCTCGCTGACCGGCCAGTACGCAGGAACCGGGCGCGAGCGCTATCCGCCACAGATGGCCGCCATGATCGGGCGCTAGAACGGTCTTGACGCAAGCGCGAGCGGAAACAGGTCGGCGATTCTTGTGGGAGCGACGGAAGTCGCGACGACCGGCTGATCATCGCGACTTCCCGGCGGCGACATGCCGCTGCCCCTGCCGCAAGATCCAAAAAGGGCGATGGCCTCGCCCTGCAAGCAGGAGAGGGAGTGTCCCGCGACGTCAAGCCGGCGCCGGCAGTCCGGCCAGCAGCTTGTCCAGCGTGATCGGATACTCGCGAACGCGGATGCCGGTGGCGTTGTGGATCGCGTTCGCGACCGCGGCGCCGACGCCGCAGATGCCCAGTTCGCCCACGCCCTTCGCCTTCATGGGCGAGGAGATCGGGTCGGTTTCGTCGAGGAAAATGACGTCCTGGTGCGGGATGTCCGCGTGCACCGGCACCTCGTAGCCCGCGAGGTCGTGATTGACGAAGTACCCCAGGCGCCTGTCGACGGCGAGCTCCTCCATCAATGCCGCGCCGGCGCCCATGGTCATCGCGCCGATCACCTGGCTCCGCGCCGCTTTCGGATTGAGGATGCGTCCCGCGGCGCATACCGCCAGCATGCGCCGGATGCGGACCTCGGCCGTTGCCGCGTCGACGCCCACCTCGACGAAATGCGCGCCGAACGTCGACTGCTGGAACTGCTTGTCCAGGTCGCCGTATTCGATGGCGTCCTCGGCGACCAGGCCGGTCTCGCCGGCGGCTTCGGCCAGCGTCGCCCGGCGGCCTCCGGAGCGGATTTCGCCGTCGACGAATTCCGCCTGCTCCGGGTCGAACCCGAGCCTGTTCGCGACCGCCTCGCGCAGCTTCACGCACGCGGCATAGACGCCGGAGGTCGAATTGTTCGCGCCCCACTGGCCGCCCGAGCCGGCCGACACCGGGAATGCCGAATCGCCCAGGCGCACCACCACGCGGTCCAGCGGCACGCCCATCATCTCCGCCGCGGTCTGGCCGATGATGGTGTAGGTGCCGGTGCCGATGTCGGTCATGTCGGTCTCGACCGTCACGATGCCGCGGCCGTCCAGGCGCACGCGCGCGGCCGACTTCCTGAGCAGGTTGTTGCGGAACGCGGAAGCCACGCCCATGCCGACCAGCCAGCGCCCGTCGCGGGTCTTGCCGGGGGTAGTCGCGCGCCGCTGCCAGCCGAACCGCTCGGCGCCGGTGCGCAGGCACTCCACGAAGCGTCGCTGGGAGAAAGGCCGCTCGGGATTTTCGGGGTCGACCTGCGTATCGTTGCGGATCCGGAATTCCACCGGGTCCATGCCGAGCTTGTCCGCCATCTCGTCGATTGCGATCTCCAGCGCCATCAGGCCCGGGGCTTCGCCGGGCGCGCGCATCGCGTTGCCTTCAGGCAGGTCGAGCACGGCCAGGCGCATCCTCGTCATGCGGTGCTCGCCGGCGTACAACAAGCGCGTCTGCTGTACCGCCACTTCCGGGCCGCCGCCCGGCAGGTCGCCCGACCAGCTCTCGTGGCCGATCGCGGTGATCCTGCCGTCCTGGGTCGCGCCGATGCGGATGCGCTGGATCGTCGCAGGCCGATGCGTGGTGTTGTTGATCATCAACGGCCGTTGCAGCGCGACCTTCACCGGGCGGCGGGCGGCCCTGGCCCCCAGCGCCGCCAGCACCACGTCCGCGCGCAGGAAGAGCTTCCCGCCGAAACCGCCGCCGATGTACGGCGACACCAGGCGGATCTTCTCCTTCGGGATGCCCAGCGTCGTCGCCATGTCGCTCCTGCCCCAGTCGATCATCTGGTTGGAGGTCCAGAGCGTGAGCTCGTCGCCGTCCCACGCGGCGATCGACGCGTGCGGCTCCATCATCGCGTGCGACTGGTCGGGCGTGGTGTAGGTGGCGTCGAGCTTGACCGGCGCCGATTCGAAGGCGCCGGCGAAGTCGCCGACGGCACTGTCGGGTTCGTCTTCCGGCTTCGGAACGCCCGCCGCGTCCTTCTCGCGCGCCAGGTCGTAGGCGCCCTTGTCGCGCGCGTAGTCGACGCGGATCATCTGCGCCGCGGCGCGCGCCTGTTCGAAGGTCTCGGCGACGACGAGGGCGATCGCCTGGTGGTAATGCTCGATCTCGGGCCCGCCGAGGAGCCTGGCGGTGTTGAATCTGCCTTTCCCGAGCTTGCCTGCGTTCTTCGCACTCACCACGGCCAGCACGCCGGAGGCCTTGCGTGCGGCGCCGTCGTCGAGGAACGCGATGCGGCCCTTGGCGATGCCCGCGCCGACGACATAGCCATAGGCCTGGTTCGGCACGACGTCGTGGCGTTCGTACGCATACGGTGCGGTGCCCGTGGTCTTCAGCGGGCCGTCGATGCGGTCGGTCGGCTTGCCGACGACCTTGCCCCGGTCGATGGGGTTGCTGGTGGCGGGGCGGTCGAATTTCATGCCTTGGCTCCCGCATCGACCAGCACCGCGGCGAGGGTGCGCTCCACCAGCGGTACCTTGAATGCGTTGTGGTGCGTGGTGCGGGCGCCCTCGAGCAGGTCCGTGGCCACGGCCTTGGCGCCGCGAGGAAGTCCGGCCTCGGCCGCTTCGAGCCGCCACGGCTTGTGCGCGACGCCGCCCAGCGCCACGCGGCCGGTCCCGTCGCGCTGCACGACGGCGGCCACCGAGACCAGCGCGAAGGCGTAGGAAGCGCGATCGCGCACCTTGCGGTAGATGTGCTTGCCGCCGATCGGCCTGGGCAGGGTGACGGCCGTGACCAGTTCGCCCGGGGACAGCGTGGTCTCGACGTGCGGCGCCTTGCCTGGCGGGCGATACAGGTCGGGCAGGGGGATGGTGCGCA
The DNA here is from genome assembly GCF_041300785.1 of Luteimonas salinilitoris. Taxonomy (NCBI): domain Bacteria; kingdom Pseudomonadati; phylum Pseudomonadota; class Gammaproteobacteria; order Lysobacterales; family Lysobacteraceae; genus Luteimonas; species Luteimonas salinilitoris. The sequence continues at coordinate 9,370 of NZ_JBFWIB010000020.1, read as the reverse complement.
CGGTGCCGTCGGCCTGGACCGTCTCCACCGACGCGTCCAGCGCGCGCATGGCCACCGCCATGTCGCTGGGGTGGGTGGCGATGCACGCGTCGCTCGTTCCCACGATGGCGTGATGGCGGCTGAACCCGTCCAAGGCCGCGCAGCCGCTCCCGGGCTGGCGCTTGTTGCACGATTGGTTGGTGTCGTAGAAATAGGGGCAGCGGGTGCGCTGGAGAAGATTGCCCGCCGTGGTGGCGCGATTGCGCAACTGCCCGGAGGCGCCGGCGAGCAGGGCGCGGGACAGCACGGCGTAGTCCCGGCGCACCCGGGGCTCGGAGGCGAGATCGGTATTGCGCACGAGCGCGCCGATGCGAAGCCCGCCCTCGTCCGTGGCTTCGATCCTGTCGAGCCCGAGCGCGTTGACATCGACCAGGTGCGCGGGCGTTTCGATCTCGAGCTTCATCAGGTCGAGCAGGTTGGTGCCGCCGGCGATGAACTTCGCGCCCTTCGTCCGTGCGGCGGCCGCGGCGGCCTCCGCGGGCGTCTTCGCCCGTTCGTACGTGAAAGCCTTCATGCCTCGATCCCCGCCACGTCCGAGATCGCATCGATGATGTTGGAGTACGCGCCGCAGCGGCAGATGTTGCCGCTCATGCGCTCGCGCAGCTCCTCGACGGTCGCTTCGGGCCGTGCCTCCAGGTCGGCGCTGACATGGCTGGGGATCCCGGCCTCGATCTCATCCAGCACAGCCACCGCCGAGCAGATCTGCCCCGGGGTGCAGTATCCGCACTGGAAGCCGTCGTGTTCGACGAACGCCGCCTGCATCGGGTGCAGGGCGTTGGGCGTGCCCAGTCCTTCGATGGTGGTGATGCGTGCGCCCTCGTGCATCACCGCGAGGGTCAGGCAGGGATTGATCCTGCGGCCATCGACGATCGCGGTGCAGGCGCCGCACTGGCCGTGGTCGCAGCCCTTCTTGGTGCCGGTGAGATGCAGGTGTTCGCGCAATGCGTCCAGCAGCGTGGTGCGCGTATCGAGTTCGAGGGTTTCGACCTTGCCGTTCACCTCGAACGATACCTTCGACATCGCCGGCGGCGAGGAGGCCGCGTCCGTGCCCGTTCCTTGCGCGGTCGCCGCCAGGGGCGCCGCCAGGGCCGTTGCCGCGCCTGCCTTCAACAGTTCGCGTCGCGTGATGGTCAGGTGCCCGATGTCCACGTGTCCGGCTCCTCTTGGCTGGCAGGCACAGGCCCGCTTGCTATCGCAGCACGCTGGCGGTGTCCGGGTGCCGGACGAACCGCACGCCGGCGCGCGAGCGCTCATGTCGGAATATCGCCGTACCGATGCTGCCCCGGGTCCTGCCCGGGAATTAGGGCCGGAGTACGCAAGCGGCTATGCGTTATTCATGAATCCATGCGATGCCATGAGCAAGGCGTTCCGGCGCCTCTTGCTCGTATGCTGCCATTGGCGCGTCGACACGTCGTGAAGAGCAGCGCAAGCCGGACGCCTGTTCGACATCATCGGCGTGCGCCTTGGCTTTGCGCTGTCGGTCGCGGTGTGGTCGATCTCGATCGCCCTGCACAGTAGTCGCCCACGCGATCCTGTCCTTCGGCGTGTTCCGCGTGCTGCTGGGCGTGAGCGAGGCCGGCGCCTGGACGGGCGCGCGATCCTCATGCGCGCTGCACTACAAAACGATACCGAGAAGTTCAGAAAGACAGACTCCGCAAAGCCGGGCAGTCGCTGCGCCGGTCCTTCGAAGGGCAACCGGTTGGCCGGGCCTTCCCGGAAAGCGCGTTAGACCGGCTTGTCCACTCGCTGTCGCGTCTGGCGATGGGGCGATCTCCTACGCACCTTCAGGACACACCCATGACCCGACACCTTCGCATCGCCCTTCTTCTCGCCGTCGCAGTGAGCCCGTTGGTTGCGCAGGCCGAGACCAATGACACCTGCACGACCTTCATCCAATCCGTGCCGGCCTCCATTTCCACACAAGGCGTCTACTGCCTGAAACAGCATCTCTCGACCGCTCAATCGGCCGGCGCCGCGATTGCGGTGACCACCAACAACGTCACGATCGACTGCAACGGCTACAAGCTGGGCGGCCTTGCCGCCGGCCCCGGGACGCAGACAACGGGAATCATCGCCAGCGACAGGCAGAACCTGACGATTCGCAACTGCAATATCCGGGGCTTCCGTATCGGCATCGTCGCCACCGGCAGTGGGCATCTGATCGAAGACAACGCCATCAACAACAACACCGCAACCGGTATCGACGTCAGTGGCGACGGCAGCCTGATTCGGAACAATGCGGTTACCGACACCGGCGGCGGCACCGGGAACCCCACCTCGCACGGCATTTTCGGCAGCGGCAACGCCGATATCCGCAACAACTTCGTCGACGGCGTGATCGGAACCAGTGGCAGCAACACGACCGTGTACGGTATCCGGCTGACCGGAGGTACCGGTGCCACCGTCGGCCAGAACGTTGTCCGCAACCTGGTGCCCGAGGGGACCGGCCTTGCCCGCGGGATCTACACATCCAACGGAACGAAGATCTTCGTGGACGACAACCGGGTCAGCCTGCCCGCGGCCGTGACGGGTTCGACTGGCTATCGTTGCAACGGCAACAATGGCGCGCTCCGCAACAGCACCAGCTGGGGATTCGAAACGGCCAATACCGGTTGCCTCGACGACGGCGGAAACGCGTCGCACTGAAGACGCATCCTGAGCGGGATGGCCCGACCTCGAACCCCGCGACCGCAAACGAAAGGTCCGCCGAAGCGGGCCTTTCGCGTACTGCGTTCGGCGACGTACAGCGTGGCCTGAAAGGCCAGCCGCCCCCGAGGACGCGCCCGATGCGCATCGCGGCGCCGGCGGTGAAACCGGCACGGTCGCCGGCGATCGTCACGCGCGGAGCTCGCGAAAGCGCGGCTATACGCCACCGTACTGAAGCCGATCATGGCGCGCGCTTGATGCCCATCAAGGCAGTTTTCGCCCGGTGCTGGCAAAGTGTGCGATTCCCTGCCTGCGAGACGACATGAATCGACCCTCCTCGTTCGACCGCGAACAGCTGCTGGCCTGCGCCCGCGGCGAGATGTTCGGCGCCGAGAACGCGCGCCTGCCGCTGCCGCCGATGCTGATGTTCGACCGCATCACCGAGATCTCCGCCGAGGGCGGCCGCTACGGCAAGGGCGTCATCCGCGCCGAGCTCGATATCAGGCCGGACCTGTGGTTCTTCGACTGCCATTTCCATGGCGATCCGGTGATGCCCGGCTGCCTCGGACTGGACGCGATGTGGCAGCTGTGCGGGTTCTATCTGCCGTGGCTGGGCGAGACCGGCCGCGGCCGGGCGCTGAGCGTGGGCCAGGTAAAATTCACCGGGCAGGTGCTGCCCGGTGCCAAGGTGGTCGGCTACGAGGTCGACATCCGCCGGGTGATGCGCGGCAAGCTGGCGCTTGTCATCGGCGACGGCCGCACGCTGGTGGACGGGCGCGAGATCTACACCGCCGCGGACCTGCGCGTGGCGCTGTTCCGTTCGACGGAGGGCTTTTGAGATGCGTCCGTTTGAAACGAAGCGTGTTGAAACGAGGCGTGTCGTAGTGACCGGACTGGGCGTGGTGTCGTGCCTGGGCAACGAGGCGGCCGAGGTCGCCGAATCGTTGCGCCTGGGCCGCTCCGGCATCCGCGCCGTGCCCGAATACGCCGAGTTCGGCCTGCGCAGCCAGGTCGCCGGCGTTCCGCAGATCGACCTGACGGCGCAGATCGACCGCAAGCTGAAGCGCTTCATGGGCGACGCCGCCGCCTACGCCTACGTGGCGATGCGCGACGCGATCGCCGACGCCGGACTCGACGACGCGACCCTGCACGACCCGCGCACCGGCCTGATCGCCGGTTCCGGCGGCGGCTCGCCGCAGTGGCAGATCGAGACCGCCGACCTGCTGCGCAACCGCGGCGTGCGCAAGATCGGCCCGTACATGGTGCCGCGCTCGATGGGTTCGACGGTCTCGGCCACGCTGTCCACCGCGTTCGGCATCCGTGGCGTGAGCTATTCGATCTCGGCCGCCTGCGCCACCTCGGCGCACTGCATCGGCGCCGGCGCCGACATGATCCGCCACGGCATCCAGGACGTGGTGCTGGCCGGCGGCGGCGAGGAGCTGCACTGGGCGATGACCGCGCAATTCGACGCGATGGGCGCGCTGTCGACGCGGCACAACGACACGCCGGCCACCGCCTCGCGCCCGTACGACGCCGATCGCGACGGTTTCGTCATCGCCGGCGGCGGCGGCATGCTGGTGCTGGAGGACTACGAGCACGCGCGGGCCCGCGGCGCCGGCATCATCGCCGAACTGGTCGGCTACGGCGTCACCTCGGACGGCGTCGACATGGTGGCGCCCTCGGGCGAGGGCGCGGCGCGCTGCATGCGGATGGCGATGCAGGGCGCGGCGGGACGCGCGACCGGCGACATCGACTACCTCAACACCCACGGCACCTCGACGCCGGTCGGCGACGTGATCGAGCTGCAGGCGGTGCGCGACGTGTTCGGCGACCGGGTGCCGCCGCTGTCGTCGACCAAGGCGCTCAGCGGCCATTCGCTGGGCGCGGCCAGCGTGCACGAGGCGATCTATTGCCTGCTGATGATGCAGGGAGGCTTCATCGCAGGCTCGGCCAACATCGAACACCCGGATCCGAAGGTGGAGGGCTATCCGATCGTGCGCGAGAGCCGCGACGCCAGGCTCGACACGGTGATGTCGAACAGCTTCGGCTTCGGCGGCACCAATGCCAGCCTGGTGTTCGCGCGCGTCGACTGAGCCGTTCCCGACACGCACCCCGGGCTTCCGCCCACGGTTGGCGCGCGTCCGGCGCGCGCGGATCGAGGCGGCGGCCCATCGCCGTCGCCGATCACTCGCCCGCGGCGCCGTCGGTCCGGGTCGGCAGCCGCGGGCGGATCCGTTCCGGGGTGGGCGATCGTCGATCCGGTCCAGGGCTGGAGCGGATCGCCTTGGCTGAATGGCGATTCAGCTACCCGCCCGCGTCGGCGCGCCCACGTCGGTGCGAACGACGGCCCGGCGCACCCGGCTTAGCGGAAAAATCACGGCGGAGTCACGATCATGCGCCGTTGGGTATTTCGAGGGCTTCCGCGTGAAGCGACGACAACTGCTGTCCGCCGCGCTTTTGGGGCCGCTGGCGTTCGGACCGGCCGCGCGCGCGTTCGCGCAACCGGCGGCCGGTCCTGGCGCGGCGACGGCGTTCGACGACGGCACCGTGCCCGCGCTGGCGCGCCGGCTGGCGGCCGCGCCCTACCGGAAACCGGCGGCGGACCTGCCGGCCGCGCTCGATGCGATCGGCTACGACCAGTACCGCGATTTCCGCTACAAGGCGGCCCGCGCGCTGTGGCGCGAGCAAGGCCTGCCGTTCCAGGCGCAGTTCTTCCACCGCGGGTTCCTGTTCAAGGACCGGGTGGCGATCCATGTCGTGCAAGGGCGCCGTTCGCGGCCGTTCGCGTTCTCCACCGACCTGTTCGACTATGCGCCGCAGCCGGTGCCGGAACTGGGCGATATCGGCTTCGCCGGTTTCCGCCTGCATGCGCCGCTCAACGATCCCGGGCGCTTCGACGAACTGTGCGCGTTCCTCGGCGCCAGCTACTTCCGCGCGCTGCCGCGCGGGCTCGGCTATGGGCTGTCGGCGCGCGGGCTGGCGCTGGGCACCGGCGAGCCGGAGCCGGAGGAATTCCCGGTCTTCCGCGCGTTCTGGCTCGAGCAGCCGGACACCGATGCCGATCACATCGTGGTGCATGCGCTGCTCGACAGCCCGTCGGTGGCCGGCGCGTTCCGCTTCCGCATCGTGCCGGGTGCGGAGACGGTGTTCGACGTCGACGCGCGGCTGTTCCCGCGCCGTACGCTCGCCCTCGCCGGCATCGCGCCGCTGACCAGCATGTTCCACTTCGACGCCGGCGACCGCGTCGGCATCGACGACTGGCGCCCGGCGGTGCACGACTCCGACGGCCTGGCGCTGCTGACCGGCGCCGGCGAGCAGGTGTGGCGGCCGCTGGCCAACCCGGCGACGCTGCAGCACAGCGGCTTCCAGGAACGCGATCCGCGCGGCTTCGGGCTGATGCAGCGCAAGCGCGCGGCCGCCGATTTCCTCGACGCCGAGGCCGCCTACGAGAACCGGCCGAGCCTGTGGGTCGAGCCGCTCGACGACTGGGGCGAGGGCGAGGCGCACCTGGTGGAGATCCCGACCGCCGACGAGTACCACGACAACATCGTCGCCTTCTGGCGTCCGCGCGCGCCGCTGGCGGCCGGCCGCGAGTCGCGCTGGCGCTACCGCCTGCACTGGTGCGACCGCCACGAGTGGAAACCGGCGCTGGCGACGGTCGCCGCCACCCGCGCCGGCGCGGCCGCCGACGGCGCGCGCCTGTTCGTGATCGACTGGCGGGGCGAGTCGCTGGCGCGGCTGGCCGATGATGCCGAGCCGCCGCTGCAGGCCAGCGCTTCGGCCGGCGAGCTGCGCAACGCGGTGGCCTACCGCAATCCGCGCACCGGCGGCTGGCGTTCCAGCTTCGAACTGGTGCCCGGCGACGCCGCCGCGATCGAACTGCGACTGGTCCTCGGCGAGCCGTCGCGGCCGCTGTCGGAGACCTGGCTGTACCGATGGACGGCATGAGTCCGGTGCCTGCGTCGCTGCCGCCGGAATCGCCGCTGCCGATGCCGGTGCAATCGCTGCGCGACGGCCGCATCGCCTCGCGGCACCTGCCGAGCGCACCGCCGGCGATGCGCTGGCGCCGCGGCGCGGTGATCGGCATCGCTGCGCTGCTGACCTTCGTCGCCACCTACCAGATCTGGTGGCTGCTGCGCGCCGACGGGATCGACCTGCTCGAAGCGCTGCTGCTGGTGATCTTCGTGGCGCTGTTCGCCTGGATCGTGCAGACCTTCGTCGGCACCCTGGCCGGATTCGTGGTGATGCTGCAACGACGGCCGGGGCGGTTGGGACTGTCGCCGCAGGCGCCGCTGCCGGCGCCCGCATCGTCCACCGCATTGCTGCTGCCGACCTACCACGAGGACCCGGCGCGGCTGATGGCCGGGCTGCAGGCGATGCACGAGTCGCTGGCGCAGGCCGGGCACGCGGAGAAGTTCGACTTCTTCGTGCTCAGCGACAGCCGGCGGCCGGAGGTCCAGGCCGCCGAGACGCGCGAGTTCGCGGCGTTGCGCGCACGGCTGGGCGACGGCGCACGGATCTGGTACCGGCTGCGCGAGGACAATCGCGAGCACAAGGCCGGCAACATCGCCGAATGGGTGCGGCGCTGGGGCGGCGCCTGGCCGCAGTTCGTGATCCTGGACGCCGACAGCCTGATGACCGGCGACACCCTGGTGCGGCTGGCGGCCGCGATGGAGCGGCACCCGGACGTCACGCTGATCCAGACCCTGCCGCTGATCGTCAACGGCAACACCCTGTTCGCGCGCACGCAGCAGTTCGCCGGGCGCATGTTCGGGCAGGTGATGGCCTACGGCGTGGCCTGGTGGCACGGCGCCGAAAGCAACTACTGGGGTCATAACGCGATCATCCGCACCGCGGTATTCGCCGCTCATGCCCGGTTGCCGCCGCTGTGCGGCCTCGCCCCGTTCGCCGGCCACGTGCTCAGCCACGATTTCGTCGAGGCGGCGCTGCTGCGCCGCGGCGGCTGGGCGCTGCACATGGTGCCGGGCCTGCCCGGCAGCTACGAGGAAGGGCCGCCGTCGCTGACCGACATGCTGGTGCGCGACCGCCGCTGGTGCCAGGGCAATCTGCAGCACGCCGCGGTGCTGCCGGCGCGCGGGCTGCACTGGGTCAACCGCTGGCATCTGCTGATCGGCATCGGCCACTACATGACCGCGCCGCTGTGGGCGATGCTGATGCTGGTCGGCATCGCGATCCCGCTGCGGCAGGAATTCGACGGCAACGGCGACGGCTATTCGGCGGCCGCCTATTGGCTGGCGCAGGACGCGGACCGCTTCCTGTGGGTGTTCGCGCTGACGATGTCGATGCTGATGGCGCCGAAGTTACTGGGCTACGTGGCGAGCATGGCCGATCCGCAGACGCGACGAGGCTGCGGCGGCGCGGTGCGGGCGGCGGTCGGCGTGCTGCTGGAGATCGTGCTCGCCGCGCTGATGGCGCCGGTGACGATGTACGTGCAGTCGCGCGGCGTGGCCGGAGTCCTGGCGGGCAAGGATTCGGGCTGGGATCCGCAGCGCCGCGACGACGGCAGCCAGCCGCTCTCCGGACTGCTGCGCAGCTACGGCGGCGCCACCCTGATGGGCGTGGTGTCCGGGGGGGTCGCGTACGCGGTCTCGCCCGGCCTGGCGGCGTGGATGTCGCCGGTGATCGTGGGGCTCGGGCTGTCGATTCCGATCGTGATGCTCACTTCCTCGCGCGCGATCGGACAGCGGCTGCGACGCTGGCGCCTGCTGTGCACGCCGGAGGAGCTGGCGCCGCCGCTGCTGCTGCAGCGCGCGGCCGCACTGCGTGCAGCGCCGCCTGCCGCGGTCGAACCGGAGGAGCGCACGGCGGCGACGTGACCGCTGGCGGCGGCGCGGAACGCACGCCGTGCATAATGCGGATCGCTCCCGATTCCGTGCCCGCCATGCTCGAAACGCTCGAACGCGACACCGCCCCCGATCCGCGCTGGAGCGTGCTCTGGCTGCATGGCCTCGGCGCCGACGGCCACGATTTCGTGCCGATCGTGCCGGAACTGGTGCGGCGCGACTGGCCGCCGCTGCGCTTCGTGTTCCCGCATGCGCCGGTGCGCGCGGTGACGATCAACAACGGCATGCGCATGCGCGCCTGGTACGACATCCGCGACGCCGACCTCGCCAACCGCGCCGACGAGCAGGGCGTGGCCGAATCGGTGACGCAGGTCGAGGCGCTGATCGCGCGCGAGGTCGAGCGCGGCGTCCCGGCGTCGCGGATCTTCCTCGCCGGCTTCTCGCAGGGCGGCGCGATCACCCTGGCCGCGGGGCTGCGCCGGCATGCGCCGCTGGCGGGGCTGATCGGCCTGTCGACCTATCTCCCCGGCGCGCAGGCGGCTGCGGCCGGGCCGCCGGATGCGGCGACGCGGCAACCGGTGTTCATGGCCCACGGCACCCAGGACCCGGTGGTGCCTTGTGCGGCCGGCGAGCACAGCGCGGCGCTGCTGCGCCGGCGCGGCTTCGACGTCGAATGGCATGCCTATCCGATGCCGCATTCGGTCTGCGCCGAGGAGATCCGCGATCTCGGCGACTGGCTGTCGGCGAGGCTGGCGGACGCCTAGGGCCTGTTAGCACTTATGGAGCATGCCGCGTTGCTTCCCAATGGCCGCCAGGTGGTGTTGCGCCGCGCAGCGCCTTGCTGCCTGCAAGGTCAAGCGGCGCGGCGCCGCATGGCGGCC